>DASXYT010000251.1:0-24548 GCA_036502345.1 Pseudonocardiaceae bacterium
GTCAGTGACGCGGGGCTCGTCGACAACGACGGCGACGTGCTGGCCCCCGCACCGCTCGGGAACACCTCGAAGTCGGACAACTGGGCCGCCGGCCACCCGGAGTTCGCGGTGACGTTCACCCGGACGAACCGGGCCGTCGAGGCGGGCATCGCGATGGTGACGGTGTTGTTGTTGGCCGCCGGGTCGAACGTGTAGGCGGCCGAGCCGACGAGCGTGGTGAACGTCGTGCCGTCCGTGGATCCCTGTACCGACAGGGTTTCGCTACGGGTCGCCCACGCGGCCAGCGGCGGGAGCTTCAGCACCACCTTGCCGACACCGAAGCTCTGGCCGAGGTCGACCTGGGCGAACGCCGGGAACACACCGTTCGTGCTCTCCCAGTAGGACGACGTGTCGGCGTCGGTCAGGTTCGACGCGACCTGCACGCCGTTGACCGACGAGCTCACCGATGCGGCCCTGCCGGCTGCGATGTTCGTGTTGCTGTCGATGCCGGAACCGCTCAGCGACACCGTGGTGGGGCTGTTGTTGGCGTTGCTGGTGACGGTGAGCGTGCCCGAGCGGGACCCGCCGAGGGTTGGGTGGAACGAGACGGTCACCGCACAGGATCCGCCGACGACGACCGTGGCGCAGTTGTTGGTCTGCGTGAAGTCACCGCTCACCGCGACACCCGAGACGGTGGCCGACGTGGTGCCCGAGTTGGTCACCGTCACCGTCTGCGCGGTGGCCGTGGCACCGACCACGGTGCCGGCGAAGGACAGGCTCGCCGGGTTGGTGTTCAGCACCGGGCCGGGCGCTGTGCCGGTACCGGACAACGTGGTGGTGTTGGTGATCCCGCCCGCGTTGACGGTCAGGCTGCCGGTGCGGCTACCCGTCAACGTCGGTTTGAACGTCACACTGACCGCGCACGAACCGTTCGCCGCGATCGACGTGCCACACGTGTTGGTCTGCGCGAAGTCACCCGTGACCGCGATGGACGACACCGCAGCGGCGGCACCGGTCGGGTTGGCCACGGTGACGGTCTGGGCGGCGCTCGTGGCACCGGTGGCGACCGAGCCGAAGTTCAGCGCGCCGGGCTGGGCGTTCACCCCGGTGACCGGGTACGGCGGGAAGACCGGCGCGGGGAACTCGCCGCAGAACGGCGTGCCGCTGACACCGGTGTTGCCGCCGCCGTCGGTGACCGAGAAGGCGGATCCCTCACAGCTGTACACCGCGGCAGGCCCGTTGACGCCGGTCGCCGTGACGTTGGTGAACGACGCCGTGCCACCGGTCTGCTCCTGCATGGCGAACGTGCCGGTGCCCGCGATGGTCACGTTGTTCAGGTTGACGCCGCTGACCGTGCCTTCCACCCACTGCACGGCCTCGAACGGGCTCTGCTCGATCAACGCGTTGCTCACGTTGATGGGCCCGGTGATCGCGCCCTGGCTGCCGTCGAACCACAGCGCGCCGACACCGAACAGCCAGTTCGGGTCGAGGCTGCCGTCCCGGATCATCGTGTTGTTGCTGATCGTGGTCAGGCCGACCGGGGTGGACGTGAAGCGCTGCCCGACGTGGATACCGCCGCCCTGGGTGAGACCGGTGTCCTGCACCAGGTTCCCGCTCACGGTGTTGTCGTGGCCGCCGTAGATCGCGATGCCGTTGGCGAGTTGCTGCAACTGCACGGTGTTGTCGGAGATCGTGTCGTTCGCGTCGGCACCCTCTGCCGAGTCGGCCCAGGTGGCGATGCCGTCGTCGCCGGTGTTGCGGATGTCGCTGTTGGTCACCGTCGAGTTCGTGACACCGCCGTGGAAGTTGATGCCGTCGGCCGTGGTGTCGCGGATACGCAGGCCGCTGAACGTCAACGCGTTCATCGGGCCGTCCATCCAGGCGCCGACCTTCATGTGCTCGATCCAGATGTCGCTGGCGCTGGAACTGCTCAACGCACCACCGATGCCGTTGACCTGTGCGCTGTCGTCGCGGTCCTGGATGTTGCCGAAGATGGCGAAGTTCTGCAGGTGCACGTTGGTACTCGGGGACGGTGCCGAGTTGCCGTAGAAGCCGGGTGCGCTGCCGGTGACCGTCGAGTACCACATGCCGGCACCGGCGACCGTCACGTTGTTGACCATGATGTGGCCGGGGATGTTGTACGTGCCCGGCGGGATCCACACCGTGCCACCGGCGCCTGCCGCGCTGATCGCCGCGTTGAACGCCGCCGTGGCGTCCGCGTTACCGGTGGCGTCGGCGCCCTCGCTGGTCACCGACACCGAGCCGGCGGGCTGGCCCAGTGCGGCCCCGACCTGCTCGAAGTCGGCGAAGTCGATCGTGTACGAGGACGCGGTGTCCTCGGCGTCCACCTGGAGCGTGAACGTCGTGCCGGCCGGGAAGGTCGACGCGAACAGGCGGTGCGTCTCGTCGAAGAAGTGGTGCGGGTTGCTGCCCGGCGTGTTGGTGAACGGGTAGCCGCCGTAGTACCAGCTGTAGGCGTTGGTCAGCGAGAAGTCCGGTTGCTTGGTCCCGTTGACGTACAACGACAACGGCGCCGAGTACACCGATCCGTTCGCGGAATCCGGGATGCTGTACCGGAAATCGATCGAGTTGGTCGCCACGGGCGTCGTGAACGTGACGGACTTGCCGCTGCCCTGCAGCGTCACCGCTTTGCGGAAGGATGCCTCGTCGGCCAGTTGCCCCTGGCTGAAGCTGGGGCCGATCACCGTGCCGTTGGTGGCGGAGTTCTCCGCCTGCACCTCGACATAGGGCAGCGTCGCGCCGTGGCCACCGGTGGCGGTCGCGGCTGCCGCGGGTAACGCGGTCAGCGCTCCCGCACCGGCCACCAGCAGGGTGGCGCCGGCCGTCAGGACGATGGTTCGTCGAAGATTTCGGATGGACCGGAACATCGCGCGCTCGCTTTCGACGGTGAATGCGGGACCTGTGGCGTGTACAGGACCGTAAATCCATCGATTCAGTCGCGCAATATACCGATATTTAACAGGTAAATTTTTACATGTTTATGAAAATTATCGACAGCTCGTTGCGCTGTATTGCCTTGTCGCTCAGCCCGACCGGCACGGTCCTCATCCGCCGGGACTCCTCTAAGCTGCGCATATGGAGATCACCGCTGCCATCGTCGCTGATCTGGCCCGGACCGGCGTCCTGCGCGCCTCGATCAACCTGGGCAACCCGATCCTCGCCCAGGGCACGATGGCGGCGCCGACCGGTGTCACGGTGGACATCGCCCGGGAGCTCGGCGCACGGCTGGACGTGCCGGTCGAACTCGTCCCCTTCGAGGCGGCCCGCGACGCGTTCGAGGCGATGCCGAAGGGCCTGGCCGACGTGTGTTTCCTGGCCATCGAGCCGGTGCGTGCCGCCGTTGTCGCCTTCACGGCACCGTACGTGGTGATCGAGGGCGTGTTCGTCGTGCCCAAGGACTCCGAGTTCACCAAGGCCGCCGACGTCGACCGGCCCGGCGTGCGGATCGGCGTGGCAGGCGGGGCGGCCTACGACCTGTACCTCTCCCGCACGCTGCGGCACGCCACCCTGGTGCGCGGCGAGGAAGCGGTCGCCGTGTTCCGCGACCAGGAACTGGAGGCCGTCGCGGGGATCCGGCAGCCGATGGCCGCCTACGTCGTCGACCATCCCGACGTGCGGGTGATCGAGGACCGGTTCATGGAGATCCGACAGGCCGTCGGCACGACCACGGACCGCCGGCCGGACACCGTGCGGTTCCTGGGTGACTTCGTCGAGGAACTGAAGGCCACCGGGTTCATCGCCGACGCCCTGCGGCGGGCCGGTCAGTTCGACGCCGAGGTCGCCCCGCCGGCCTGACCGTGAGGGCATGGTCGTAGACCCGATGGGCAGGGTGCGTCCCGGCCAACGAATCCCGGCAACGGGTGATCAACTTCGCAACATTCGCGGTGCCCCGGTCCAGCAGCCTGCGGTGATGGCGGTACCACTCCGGCCCACCGGACCGATCGGCGTCGATGTCGATCTCGGTCGCGCGCCGGTATCGCGGCCGCGAGGGGTGGTTCGTAGTAGTTCGAACGTCCAATGGCATCTACGACTCGTCGGCGGCAACTATTAGTGGCATGGCGGACCGGGGGTGACCCCGGTAGCCACCAAGGGACACCGACCTGATCGAGAGGACATCGACATGCACGTCTACGTCAAGGGCCTGTTGGCGGCAGTGGCCGCCGGCACCGCGGCAGTGACCATCGCCGCCTGCGGCACCACCCCCAACGTGAGCCCGGCCGCGCAGATCTCGCCGCTGCACAACTCCATCTCCACCCCGACCACCACCATCGCGCCGGCTCCGATACTCAGCACCACGAGGAGTCCGGTCAAGCCCTCCCTGCCCAGCACGTCCGCTGCCGGTGCTCACCACGACGCCGTTGACAACGACGTGAACGACGACCGGATCACCGGTGTCGACAGGGACAACGACAACGACGCCAACGACGACCGCGTCACGGGCGTCGACAACGACGCCAACGACGACCGCGTCACGGGTGTCGACAGGAACAACGACAACGACGCCAACGACGACCGGATCACCGGTGTGGACAACGACCGGGACCGGGGCGGCGACCGGGGTCGGGGCGGCGACGACGGTGGTCACGGTGGCGGCGGCGGTCGCGGCCGCGGCTGACCACGGCCGTGAAGGTCCCCGGCAGATCACGATGCCCCGATAACGACAACTCGCGGTCGCTGACACAGCATTCCTGTGTCAGCGGCCGCGAGCTTGGTGTTCGTGCCGGATCCCTTGTGTCACCGAGGTTTTCGCGACCAGCGGGCGCGTAGGGTGGCTGACCATGGCCAACGTCGATCCGCTGCTCGCTCGCAACAAGGACTTCGCCACCACCGATGCGCGCGAGGGGATCAGCATCGTCCCGAAGTTCCCCGTCTACGTGATCACGTGCCTCGACCCACGCACCGACCCTTCCGCGTTCCTCGGGCTGGAACTGGGCGACGCCGTCGTGGTGCGCAACGTCGGCGGGCGGGTCTCCCCCGACGTGCTCACCGATCTCGCCTACATCGGCTACCTCTCGGCGAAGGTGGTGCCCGCCGGACCACGGTTCGAGGTCGTCATCGTGCATCACAACCAGTGCGGCACGCATTTCCTCGCCGACCCGGACTTCCGCCGTGGCTTCGCCGAACTGATCGACGGCGACGACGCGACGCTCGCGGCCGAAGCCGTCGTCGACCCCGAGCAGACCGTCCGCACCGACGTCGAACTGGTCCGCTCGGCCACCACTCTGCCGTCCACACTCACCGTCTCCGGCCATGTGTACGACGTCACCACCGGCCTGATCACCACCATGGTCCCAGCCGCTCCGATGCACTCGGCAACGGCCTGACCGTCAGCCGAGGTACCTCGCGAAGAAACGCTGCGCGCTCTCCACTTCGAACCGAGGTGTGTCGCCATGGCCGCCCGGATTGGCGTGCAGCGTCTTCTCGTTCGAGGCAAAGGCATCGAACAACGCCAGACCCGCCGCCCGCGCCACCATCTCGTCGTCCCACTGCAGCACGAACTCGATCGGTACCGTGATCCTGGCAGCCACCTCGGCCAGCGCAGCGCCACCGACCAGGCCGAGAACGGCCGCCGTGACCCTCGGTTCGGCGGCCACGAACGACACTCCGAGCCCGCCGCCCATCGACATACCCAGGTAGCCAACCGGGCCGTCGCAGTCGAGTTGCCGCAGTGCGTCCAGCACGTGCTGCCACTCGGGCACCACGCGCTTCGCCAGTTCCACGTTGTAGCGGGTCATCAGCGGGCCGATCGGCTCACCGGCGTCGACCCGCTCCCGCACCGTGGCGATCAACTGTTCGTCCTGGTCGGTCTTCGGCCGGTCGCCGTGCCCTGGTGCGTCGACGGCCGCCACGGCGTAACCGCACTCCGTCACGAAACGACGGGCGCGGCCGACCATGCCGGGGGCCTGCTTGTGCTGGCCGCCGCCGTGCCCCATCAGCACCAGCGGACGGCTACCGGTCGCATCAGCGGGTGACCAGAGCACGCCGGGGATGTCGTCGAGGATGAACAGACGTTCCGAGACGCCGTCGACGGTCGTCTCCGAGATGAATCGCATGGCTTGGTTGCCTTTCGGGATGCCTGCGGGCGCTCCCGGGCCACCTATGCCGGATGAGCCGAGGGGAGAACCCAGCCTGATACAGCGGTAATGGGTCTCACCTCCTCAGATCGATCACAGCAGGGCGCACGCTACCCGATCCCCGACCGCAGGCGACAGCGGGCCCGGACCGAGGTCCGGGCCCGCTGTTCCTTGTCCATGGCCGGTCCGGCGACTGCCATGGACAGGTTTCCTACTTCCTGCCGCCCGTCGTGTCGGGACGGTGCTGTGCCCCATGCACAGCCAGCGCCAGGTCCTGTTGTAGCGCGGTGAAGGCGGCTTTCGGTTGTAGGTTGACGTCGTAGACGGCGGCGGCACCCTCACCGGCGAAGGTGCCGGGCACCCACGAGTCGATGTCGCCGAATCCCCACACGGTGAACGAGATGCAGCTGCGCACCGCGAGGCACGCCTTGAGCATTCCGTCGTAGTAGAACGCCTGCGCGGACGGCGCCAGCGTGTTGGTGGGCACCTGGTCGGTCGCGTTGTTCACGAACGTGCGCACGTCGGCTTCCGTGATGGCCACCTTCAGGCCCAGGTCGGCGAACCGCTGCAGGTCCTGCCGCAACTGGGTGGGAAAGCCGAACTGGGTGTCCAGGTGACCCTGGTCGCCCACCCCGCTGATCGGCACGCCCTCGGCCTTGAGCTGCTTCACGAAGGCGAAGGCGGCGTCGCTCTTGGCGTTCGAGCCGTCCTCACCGCCGATGTTGTAGTCGTTGTAGAACAGCAGCGCCTTCGGGTCGGCCGCGTGCGCCCAGCGGAACGCGTCGGCGATGACACCGGTGCCCAGGTGCGAGATCCAGAAGTCGTCCGGGTTGAGCTGCGACGGGTTGGTGTCGGTGAAGAACTCGTTCGCCACGTCCCACTGCCAGATCTTGCCCTTGAAGCGGGAGACCTCGGTGGTGATGTGCTGGTGCAGCAGGTCGAGCAGTTGGGCGTTGCTGATCGTGCCGTTGGCGACGCCGTCGGTCAGCCAGGTCGGCAACTGGTTGTGCCACAGCAGCACGTGACCACGGACCAGGTCGCCGTGTGCCTGGGCGAACGCCACCAGCCGGTCGGCGCCCGACCAGTCGAACACGCCCTGTTCGGGCTCGACGACCTGCCATTTCATCTCGTTGCCGGGCGTCACCGCGGAGAACTGGTCGGCCGCGGTCTGCGCGTACTGGGGATTGTCCAGGTCGAAGGGGATGATGGCGCTGCCCACCCGTAGCCCGACCTGCGCCGCGAGTGCGCGCAGCGAGTCGGACGGTGGAGGGGCGGTGCCGCCGTGGCCGGTCGTTGCGAAGGCGGTGGACCCGCCGGCGATCAGGACAACGCCGACGGCCGCGGCCGCAAGTCTCCGTAGTCTCATGGGACTGACTCCTTCGGAGGGAGACGGGCGTCATCGCCCGTCCGGGTTCGAACTGTTCCGCTGACCTCCTGTCGGCCGGCCGCGACGCCAGACCTCTGCATCACCCGGCCAGGATGAAGCAGCCCCGCGCCCACACGGGACCGCTTCATCCCGAAGGCACGGCGCGCACCGCCGACCCGGGAATTCCCCAGTTCGGTTCGTCGACGCCGCTGCCCTCTGCTGTCCGTCCTCCGCACCCAGCCGCACCGCGCCGGGCACTCGAAAACGTTATCGATAACGATTGATAGGCGCAAGGGGTGTCCATTAATCCCGAAATAGTCGAAACGACCGACCTCGACGCAGGCAGTGCCCCGGGCGTCCATTCCGGACCGCATCCCTCGGGTGGCGGTTTCAGCCGGGCGTACCGATCGACAGGCTGATGCGTGATCGTTCGACCCGTCGACGCCATTTGATGTGAGTCCTGACAAGGGGAATGCGATGGATCCGCTCGAACCGGCCAATTTGTTCTACCGGGTGAGTGAGCAGGATTTCGGTGCGGGACCAGGACATCTGATCCGATCCGAGCCGTTGTCGGGATATGCGGCCCTGGAGGACGCGAGTGCGACGTATCGGGTCATCTACCAGTCGACCAGTGCCGTCGGTGACCGGCTCGGCCAACCGATCGGTGTGTCCGGGCTGATCGCCTTCCCCGCCGCGCCACCGCCCGACGGTGGCTGGCCGGTGGTCAGTTGGGCGCACGGCACCGTCGGCAGCGCCGACAAGTGCGCACCATCCATGGACAGCGACGAACTCGGCGAGCCCGCCGACGACGGTCTCGGCCTCCTCAGGAAGATCAACAAGGCGCCGCACACGCTGCTCAACGCCTTCCTGCGGGCCGGCTGGGCGGTGGCCATGACCGACTACGAAGGCCTTGGCACCTACGGCAACCATCCCTACCTGCTCGGCGAGTCAGAAGGCCGAGGCGTCCTGGACATCGTCGCCGCCGTGCCCGCGCTCAGCGCTGCGACGGTCGGTCAGCCGATCGCCGACCGGTACGCGATTGTCGGGCACTCGCAGGGCGGCCAGGCCGCGTTGTTCGCGGCCTGTCTGGCCGGCACGCCCGACTACGCACGATCGGGGCACCTGGTGGGCGTGGCCGCGCTGGCACCGGCGTCCAATCTCAAGGGCGGTCTGTTCGCGCTCTTCCAGAGCCCGGCACCGTACGCGGACCTCGGCGCCTTCTATCCGTTGTTCTGCAACGGCGTCTTCGCCGGTGACCCCGGTATCGACAGGACACAGATCTTCCAGGACTGGGCGCTGCAGCAGTACTTGGCCGACTACGACAGCAAGGCCCGCGTCGAACTGAGCGAGGAACCCGCCTGGATGAACACGCCGCCCCTCGCGGTGGCCGACCCGTCCACCGGCATCTTCCGCGCCCAGAGCGATGCCGATGATCCGGCCAGGAAAGCCGCGTGGGACAGGTACTGGGCGCAGATCGACGGATTCAATCCGGCGAAGCCGATCACCGCACCGATCCGCGTGTCCCAGGCCCTCGGCGACAAGCGGGTCAACCCGGCCAACACCGCGACGCTGCTCACCCAACTCGCCGCGATCGACGGCCAGGGACCGATCACGCCGGTCACGTACCCGGTCGGCACGGTGGCGACGCCCGACCCGGCGAGTCTCGGCGAGCACTTCGGCCTGCTGATCGACAGCACCGAGATCGCAGACCTGATCGCCTGGATCGAGGAGCAACGCAACCGCACGTGATCGGGCCGCCGTGCCACGGCGTTTCCGCTACGGGTACAGGGATCCGGCGCTGGGACCTAGGGTGAGTCCGCTCCGTGCTCCATCGCCTCCGTGATCCGTCGTACCAGCTCTAGCCGGTCGGTCCCGCTGCCGATCGATCCATTGGCGCGTGCTGTCGCGATGGCTTGCCGGATCGCCTCGTAGTCGGCTTGGTGATCACCCTGGCGGACCAGGTCCCGGCAGACCCGGAGCGCCTGCCACTGCTCGTAATTGGATCTGGGCCGCCGGATCGCCTCAGTGACGATGGGGATCGACACGAGCCGGGGATCCCCGCGCATCAAGCCGAGAGCGATGATTCGATTCCCGTCCTGACCGGACCGGAACAGTTCACCCACCGACTCAGGACCGATGAAGCCGAGCTTGGCCATCTTCTTGGCCTGTTCGACCAACTCCCCCATCGCGTTGGTACGCGCGCGCCCGTGTGGGCTGCTCTCCCGGACGGCCTCGTACTTCGTCGCGATCGGTGCCATCGCAACGAGCAACGACTGGGCCTCCCGGCGCAGGACCTCGGCGCCATCCTTGTCGCCCGATGCGTCGGCTTGGTCGGCCTCCCGCAGTTTCGTGGCCACAGCACTCAGTTGCAGCTTGAACCCGCCGCCCTCGACGCTCTCCAGTTGGTTGGCGAACAGGGCAACGACGATCAGCACCGTGCCCGCAGCGACCAGCGCCGACGAGCCAGCCGAGTTCGTCGTCACGAAGACGGCGACCGCGCCGGCGCCCAAGAGGGCGGAACCGACCAGAGCCACACCGAGCCGCGCCAGTGTCGTGACCGCGCCGCCCGACCGCAGCCGTTGCCACGCGCCCGACAGTCCGCCGCTGAGCCGAGCCACACCTTCTCCGATCCAATGGGGCCAACTGCCGTCCGATCGGTCAGGGCTGCGGGGTGGTCGGATCGAAGTAGCCCAGCACGTCCCCGATCGCGTTGGTGGTGCCGTTGCTCCCGTTGAAGACGCTGACGAACGGGCCGGCGCTCGTCGGTATCGCCAGGTTGGCGATCGTCTCGCCGACGTGGTCCCAGTTGAGCGTGGACGCGGTGCTGGTCAGGCCTGCCGGCAGCGGCGACGGCCCGACGAGCAGGAAACCGACCTGCTGCCCACCGGTGACGGTCAGGTTCATGACCACGCCACCGCTGAGATCGTCGGGCAACGACGGCTCGTCGACCGACTTCCGCGCTCCGATCGGCGCGCTCTGCCTGGTGTCGAACGCACGGGACGGCGCCATCGGGACATAGGTGTCGCCGCCCTTGGCCTGGAAGTAGCCGACCACGTCCGCCACCAGGTCCGTGGTGCCCGGACTGCCGTTGAACAGGTCGACCTTGCCGTCCGCGCCGACCGGCACGATGACCAGGTCGGCGACCGTCTGGCCGGTGACGAAGTTCGAACTGGAGGTGGTCGGCCGCGCTGTGCCGTCCGGGAACGCGGTGATGAAGCCTGTCGACTTCGGGCCGGTGACAGTGACGTTCAGCGCGACGGCCGTGACACCGGTCGCCGGTATGCCGGCTCCCGCCACGGCCAACGGGAACGTGCCCCGGGCCGCGATCGGCGCGATCCGGCCGCTGTTTCCCGTGCCGTTACGCGTGTCCAGCACCCGGTGGGACGTGATCGCCGTGTAGCCGTTGGCGGCCGAGTCGGTCACGAAGTAACCGGTGACGTCGGCGATCAGGTCGACCGGACCACCGGCGGTCGACAGGTCGACGTCACCATCGGTGCCGACCGACACGATGGTCAGGTTGGGCACCGTCTGGCCCTTGACGAAGTTGACCGTGGACACCAGTGGCTTGGCGATGCCGTCCGGGTAGGTGCTCACGTTGCCGCTGGTGGCGGTGTCGGTCACGGTGACGGTCATCGCCACGGCCCTGACGCCGACCGGGATCGAGTCGACACCCGCGACCTTCAGCTTGAGTGTGCCGCCCGCGGCGACCTTCGCGATCCTGCCGCCCGTGCCGGTGCCGTTCCTGGTGTCCAGCAACCGCTTCGGGCTGAGCGGGACGAACCGGGTTCCCGGTGTGGTGAACGTCGTGGTGCCGACCCTGTCGTTGCCGCCCGCGTCGTGCAGCGTGACGGTGATCGGGTAGGTGCCCAGTTTCGGGTAGACGTGTGAGCAGTCGAAGAGGTTCTGGACGGTCGTGCTCGTCCCGTCGCCCCAGTCACAGGTCGACGACGTGAAGTTCCACGGCCCGCTGGAGTTCTCCAGGCTGAGCAGGACGCCTTGGCCCCCTTGGGGAATCTGTTGCGCCCGCACGACGACAGGAGTGTCCGCCGGGACGATCCTGACGCCGGTGAAGAACGCGGAGTTGCCGAGGTCGTCGACCGTCGCGGTGGTGCCCAGCGCGTCCGTTGCCGTGACCGTGACCGGGAAGAAACCCGTCTTCGTGTACACGTGGCTGACCGACGGGCTCTCCGGTGGGACCGTGACGACGATGCCGTCACCGAAGTTGACGGTGTAGCCGGTGATCGGTGCCCACGGCGACACCGAGGAGCCGGTGGCCACCACCGTGCCGCCGACCGGCGCCTGGCTGGCGGACTGCGCCAGGTGCGCGGTGAGCGGATCCCGCATCTCGATCGCGCCACGATCGATGATGCCGCCCAGCGTGTTGGGCGCCAGCGGGTCGTCCACCCGGGCGACGTCATCGACATCGGTGCTCGGAGTGTCCGGCGCGTCGGGGTTCGCGGAGTCCGCCACGATCGTCGCGGCAGGCGTCGCCACACCGTTCGCCTGCGGGTCACCGTCCAGGTCGTGGACTCCCTGGCCGGTGGCGGTGGTCAACGCGGCCGACGTCGCGAAGCCCGTGCCGGCCCAGGAGTACAACTGCGGATCCGCCGCCGCCGTGTGCACGATGTTGTAGTCGACGGTGGTACCGGTGACCGAGTCGGCGGACACCGACACCAGCGGCACCGTCGTGCATCGGGCCGCGAAGATGTTGTTCTGCACCGAGGCACCGATCGACCCGCCGGTGATCGCCAGGGTCGTCACGCAGACGCTCGACGACCCGGTGGTCACGGTGTCGTTGGTGAGCACCGTGCCGGTCGCCCCGGCCACGGTCACCGCCGACACGGCCGACTGCGGCTCCATCAGCACGGCGTCGTCGGACAGCACGGTGTCCGACGCACCGGTGCCGATCGCGATGGCGGTGGTGGTGGCGAAGACCGTGTCCTTGGTGAGGGTCACGTGGTCACTGGCGCCGGAGATGGCCACCGCGGGACTGGGCACGTTCAACTCGTTGGCGGAGAAGACATCGTGGGACAGGGTGACGTCGGCGGAGTCCGCGATGGTCACCAGACTGGTCGGGGCCGGCTCCACCATGAAGCCATCGAACGTGACGTCGTGCACCGCGGTGAGCCGCACGGGCAGGCGCGCACCGCTCAGCGGCCCGGTCAGCAGGATCCGGGCAGGCCCATCGGGATCGCCGGAGCCGCCACCCGAGATCGTGATCGGCGCACCCGGGCTGCCGGAGTGGGTGACCGCCACGTTCTCCTTGTAGGTGTCGTGGAAGCCCGCTGTCTGCTCCGTCGGGTCGATCTGCACGGTCTGGCCGGGCAGCGCGGCGTTCACGGCGGCCTGGATGGTGCAGAACGGCAGTGCGAGCGTGCCCCGGGTGGCGGCCGTGTCGGAGCAGGTGACGAGGTGGTCGACGAAGATGGCCGTCGGTGTCGTCGCCGCTGCGGTGGGCAATGCGCTGCTCAGGAGCGAGATGGCTGCCAGGGCAGCGCCCAACAGGCGTGACCGCACAGGATCCTCCGTGACGTCGGCGATCGGGTGGCCCGAACGCACCATGTCTGTGATCGTGTGCGGACTTGGTGTGTTACCGAAGATTCGTAACGGAAGTGTGGATTTGATGGATGACAACGAGAAGAACGCACTGTCGATGTTCCTGGATGCCCAGCGGGTCAGCGTGCTGGCGATCATCGACGGCCTGGACGCCCACGCCATGACGACCTCGGTGCTGCCGTCCGGTTGGACACCACTCGGTCTGGTCGAACACCTCGGCTACGCCGAGCGGCACTGGTTCCAGGAATTCCTCACCGGTTCCGCCGACCCACTGCCCTGGCCCGACGACCACGAGCCGCTGACCACACCGCGACCACCGGCCGTCGTCCTGGAGTTCTACCGGGCCCAGTGCGAGCGGTCGAACGCCATCCTTGCCGCCACACCCCTGTCGACCGCTCCCCTGGGGCATCATCCCGACCCGCTCGGCGCCGAGATCACCGACCTGCGGCGGATCGTCCTGCACATGATCGAGGAGACCGCACGGCATGCCGGGCACCTCGACGCGGCGCGCGAGCTACTGGACGGGACGACAGGGCTTGGACCTCGATGACCGGCAGGAGGCATGCTCACTCCCGCCACTTTCAACTTATAGCGCACTGGGGGGCTTGCGGCAAGACCCCGGGCGTACCGCAGAATCACCGAACCAAGGCCGGCGGGCCTTGACACAAGGTGGACAATAAAAAATCGGCGTGTCCTCCATAAACCAATGGGGAATCCGCCGAACGTATGCTCAGTTTAACCGCTGCGAGGGGCTTGTGTCAACTCAGGGGTACGAAGAGGAATTGCGGTCCGAGCGTGATTACGTCGCCGGGCTCTACACGCGACTCGACGCGGAGCGCGCGCGGGCCAAGGGCGAATACACCTCGGCGCTGGGGGGAACCGGGGGGACACCCATGGAACGGGACGTCCAGGTACGCGCGTCAGCCAAAGAGGTGAAACGGCTCGACGTCGCGGACAACGGCCTCTGTTTCGGTCGGCTGGACACCGTTTCGGGTGAACATTCCTACATTGGCCGGATCGGGCTCTTCGACGAGGAGAACGACCACGAACCGGTGCTGCTCGACTGGCGGGCCCCGGCGTCACGCGCGTTCTACGTCGCCACCGCCGCGAGCCCGGAGAACATGCGCCGGCGCCGCCAGTTCCACACCCGGGGGCGACTGGTGGTCGACTTCACCGACGAGGTGCTCGGCAGGCCCAGCGGTGCCGATCGGGGTGACGCCGCCCTGCTCGCCGCGGTCAACGCGCCGCGCGGTGACGGGATGCGCGACATCGTGGCGACGATCCAGGCCGAGCAGGACGAGATCATCCGGCTCGATCACCCCGGCGTGCTGGTGATCGAGGGTGGCCCCGGCACCGGCAAGACCGTGGTGGCGCTGCACCGCGTCGCCTACCTGCTCTACACCCAGCGGGAGCGGATGGAACGCCACGGTGTGCTCGTGGTCGGGCCCAACCCGGCGTTCCTGCACCACATCGGTCGCGTGCTGCCCTCGCTCGGTGAGTCAGATGTGGTGTTCATGACCACCGGCGACCTCGTGCCCGGCCTGCACGTCACCGCCGAGGACGCCCCGGCGGCCGCACGGCTCAAGGGTTCGCTGCGGATCCTCGACGTGCTCGCGGCCGCCGTCGCCGACCGGCAGCGCCTGCCGGAAGAACCGGTGCCGATCGAACTGAAGGACGTCACGGTGCGGATCGACGCCGCGACCGCGGAGTGGGCCAGGGACGAGGCACGCGCGAGCGGCCTGCCGCACAACGAGGCCCGCACGGTGTTCACCGAGATCGTCACGTACGTGCTCACCGAGCGCGCCATCGGCAGGATCGGCAAGGGCTGGCTGAGCCGGTCGGACCGCGAGGCGTGGGAGGACCTGCGGGCGGATCTGCTCGAGGAACTCGCCGAGGACGACGCGTTCACCACGGCGCTGGACGAGATGTGGCCGCTGCTGACGCCGGAAACCCTGCTGGGTCCACTGCTCTCCGCACCGGAACGGCTGCGGGCGGCCGGCGCGGACCCGGTGTTGCTGCGCGCGGACGGTGACGCGTGGACGGTCTCGGACGTGCCGCTGCTGGACGAGTTGATCGACCTGCTCGGTCGGGACAAGGCCGCTGAGCGGGCCGCCGCGCGGAAACGGATCGCCGATGCGACTGCCGAGGCCGAGTACGCGGCAGGCGTGATGGACGTCATGAAGCTGGACCGGGAGGAGATGGACGAGGACGTCATGCTCTCGGCCGAGAACCTGCTCTACGCCGAGGACCTCGCGGACCGTTTCGTCGAGGTGGACACCAGGGATCTGGTCGAGCGAGCTGCTGCTGACCGGGACTGGACCTATCGGCACGTCGTCGTGGACGAGGCCCAGGAACTGTCCGAGATGGACTGGCGGTCGCTGATGCGCCGCTGCCCCAGCCGGTCGTTCACGGTGGTCGGCGACCTGGCCCAACGGCGGTCCGAGGCCGGAGCGATGTCGTGGGGCACGATGCTGGAGCCCTACGTGCCCGGCCGCTGGGTCTACCGGTCGCTCTCGGTGAACTACCGCACCCCTGCGGAGATCATGGCCATCGCCGCCGCACTGCTGGCTGAATTCGCACCCGGCACCCAGCCACCTGACTCGGTCCGGGCGTCCGGTGTCCGGCCGTGGTCCAGGCGGGTCACCGAGGACGAGTTGGGCGCCGCCATCGAGGAGTTCACCCGGGACGAGGCCGGCCGCGAGGGCACCAGCGTCGTGATCGGGCCACCGGGGGTGCCGGGCGCGGTGGCACCGTCGGAGACGAAGGGGCTGGAGTTCGACGCCGTCCTGGTCGTGCAGCCGGAGCGCATCCTCGCCGACGGGCCACGCGGCGCCGCCGAGCTCTACGTCGCACTGACCCGCGCGACCCAACGCCTCGGCGTCCTGCACCTCGGCCCGCTGCCGCAGGCCCTGACCGGGCTGGTCGAGACCGGGACACCGCAGCTATCGGCGTAGCGCGGTCTCCTGCTCCATGTGCGACAGCTTCGCGGGATTGCGCACGGCGTAGAGCCCGGTGACCAGGCCGTCGTCGATGCGCACCGCGATGACGGTGTCCAGCTCGCCGTCGAACTGGATGATGAGCGCCGGGTAGCCGTTGACCTGGGCGGGCAGCAGCGACGCCGTCGCCATCCTGTCCAGGGCGGCGGCCAGCACGCGGGCCACCTTGTCGGCTCCCACGATGGGCCGCAGCACGGCCTGCTTGACCCCGCCACCGTCACCCAGGAACACGACATCCGGTGCGAGGAGGTCGAGCAGGCCCTGCAGGTCACCCGTTTCGGTGGCCCGCCGGAACGCCTCCAGCGCGTCCCGGGACGCGGCAGGCGAGATGACCCCGCGCGGTCGGCGCGCGGCCACGTGGGCCCGGGCCCGGTGCGCGATCTGGCGGACCGCTGCCGAGCTCTTGTCCACGGCTGCCGCGATCTCGTCGTAGTCCAGGTCGAACACCTCGCGCAGCACGAACACCGCCCGTTCGGTCGGCGCGAGCGTCTCCAGCACCAGCAGCATCGCCATCGAGACGCTGTCCGCCAACTCGACGTCCTCGGCGACATCGGGTGCGGTGAGCAGCGGCTCGGGTAGCCAGGTGCCGACGTAGGACTCCTTGCGGCGGCCGAGCGTCCGCAGCCGGCTCAGCGCCTGGCGGGTGGTGATCCGGACCAGGTACGCGCGCTGGTTCCGCACTGTGGCCAGGTCGACACCCGCCCACCGCAGCCAGGTCTCCTGCAGGACGTCCTCGGCGTCGGCTGCCGAGCCGAGCATCTCGTAGGCGACCGTGAACAGCAGGTTGCGGTGGGTGAGGAACACCTCGGTAGCAGGGTCAGGACGGTCGTCCGGGCTGGTCTGCGACGTGCCGGCCATGGGTGGCTCCCCTCCCTCTCGACTGTGCCACCCATCAGACGCCGGGGCACGCCGTGCTGTGACACCCCGGCGCCCGTGCCCGGTTGTGGCGCTCGTCATGTCACACGGACGGGGTCGCCGGCATCTCGTGGTCATCAGCGACCCCACGAGTGAGGACGACGTCATGGCACCCCGTATCGACCTGATGAACAACGAGATCGGCATGAAGATCGCCAAGCGGATCTACAACGTCAACCTGGTGATCGAGCAGTCGCCGCTGGCCAAGGCCACCCAGGCGCTGGTGTGCCTGCGGGCCAGCCAGATCAACGGCTGCGGTTGGTGCGTCGACATCCACACGAAGGAGGCCACGGCGGCCGGTGAGACCGCCGTCCGGCTCAACCAGGTCGCGGTCTGGCGCGAGTCGACTGTGTTTACCGAGGCCGAGGAGGCCGCGCTGGCGCTCACCGAGGAGGGCACCCGGCTCGCCGACGCCAACCACGGCGTGTCCGACGAGACCTGGGCCAACGTGCGCAAGCACTACGACGACGACCAGATCACCACGCTGGTGGCCCTGGTCGCGCTGATCAACGCGACCAACCGGCTCGCCGTGATCGTGCACCAGAAGGGCGGTTCCTACGAGGCCGGCATGATGGCCTCGTTCAGCTGACCGACACGACAATCCCCTGCCCGGCCCAGGATCGACCGATCCGGGCCGGGCTCGTGCATGTCACCAGGTCATGCCATGCGCCGATCGGGTACACAGGTCGTCCCGCGCGCACTCCGTCAGGCCGCATTGATAGCCGAGAGGATCGAGGAGTTCATCGCCCGGCTGCACAAGAGACTCGCCGACCGGACGACCGAGCCGGGTGGCGACGGCGGCTGCCAGCCAGAGAGCGGGCCGGACCGCCGAGATCCGATGGCGATCAGGGTGCTGCCGCCAACCGTCATACGGCTCGCGTTCACCCTGTGACTGCCGCCGAGTGTCACGGAGTGCTACCACCCGAGTGTCGCAGTTGAGCTCACGGCCCAGTTCGCCTATGGTCCAAAAACCAGCTTCCCCCTGGTCAGAGCAGTGCAAGCAGCCGGAGGGAAGCCATGCCCGACCATGCCCCGATCCCGTTGCGCGACGCGGCGGAGCGTGTCCGTCGCCTCGGCCAACGCACACCGTGGTGGGAACTGTCCCTGCACGAAGGCCAACCGGTCGTGATCGACTCGGGCGTGCACCAGGTCGTGTTCTCCATCCACGGCATGTGGACACCGGACCTCGTGCGGCTGCTCACGGTGTACGGCACGAACGCGCTGCTGTCCCTGGCCGAACTGCTGTGGATGATCTCGGCCGACGGCGGCTCCCGCCGAGTCGTCAGCGCGGCACGTACCTTCGTGGCCGCGCTGGACCTGGACGGCCACCGGACGCCCGCCGAGATCAAGGCGTTCATCGCCGAATGGGAGCCGTAGCGTCGGTCGTGCGTGTTCAGGCCAGGCCGAGTTGCTTGACGATGACGGATCCCTCGGCGTAGCAGTCGAACCGCTTGATCTTGCCGTCGACGAGTTCGAACACGTCGCAGCACGGGGCGTCCATCCGCTTGCCGGTCGGCGGGACGGTGCCGTCCGGTGTCTCCAGCGGGCCGAGATGCGTGCCCTGCAAGGAAAGCTGCACGATCACGATGTTGCCGACGACGTAGAAGGTGTGCAGCTCGCGGTGCATGTCGGGGAACGCCGTGGCGTAGACCTCGACCGTCTTCCCGAGTTCCGCCGGGCCTCGGTAGGTGTACGGGATCGACTCGTCGGTGAAGGTCCCGTCCTCGGTGAACAGCGCGATCCAGCCTGCGACGTCCTTGTCCTCGGCGACCTGGTACGCGTTGCGGATGATCTTCTCGTTCTCGTCCATAGGATAACTTTAACAGTCAAGTAATCTGACGACAACGTGTTCTCATTTTGCAGGCGCATGCATGGGTCAACGACAGGAGGTGGCTTGACGGTTCACGTCAGCGTGCAGGCGAGTCGATCCGCTGCAGGATCCGTTCGGCGTCCTGGCCGAGCCTGCGCAGCCGCTCGGCGGACAGGTTGTCCACCACCAACTGGCGCACGTACGCCACGTGGCCCGGGGCTGCCGACTCCATCTTGTCCAGCCCGGCCGGCAACAGGATGGCGTTGGTGAAGCGCCCGTCGACCGGGTCCGGCTCACGCCGCACGTAGCCACGCGATTCGAGGCGCTTGACCAGGTGCGACAGGCGGGACAGCGACGCGCTGGCCTGCTCGGCCAGCTCGCTCATCCGCACCGTCCGCTCCGGCGCCTCGGCGAGCATCGCCATGGTCATGTACTCGATCATGCTCAGGTCGGCGTCGCGCTGCAGCTGACCGTCGATGGCCCACGGCAGCCGGATGATCAGCCGGACCACCGACAGCCACGAGGCCAGCTCGCCCGACGTGAGCCACGGGTCCGTGTCCTCATCAGGCTGCGGGGACTGCCCAGTCGTGGTCATCCTGCGACAGTATCAGCCCTGCGATCAGGCAAGACTTTAACCTTCAACCTGGACCTGGTGCCGCCAGGCGACACTCGCCCGTAGGCATCAGTCCGTCGCTTGAGGCTTCAAGACCCGGCGCACGACCGCGAACACCCACGGGATGCCGAGCAACAGGATGAGCGCGAGGCAGAGCACGAGCGGTGTCGGCCGTGCGGCGCCGACGGCGAGGCACGCGATCGCCACCACCGCGCACATGCGGGCCAGCGGTCGATACAGCGCGCGGTCACCGCGCCACGCCTGCAAACTCGCGGCGAGCAGCATCGACGTGCACAGCACGACTGCTGCGCCTGCGGACAACACCCACGCGGTGGCAGCCGGGGTGCGGGCATCGTGGGCGTGGTGCACGAGGCTGACCATCGCCGCACCCATCGCGGCGATGGCGGCGGTGAGCGGCAGATGGCCGAGCATCCACTGCATGCCTGCCACGCTGGTCGGTCGGGGCGGGCGGTGACCTGCGAAGTCGAAATAGGTCCACCAGGCGCCGAAACCGACCACGACAGCGGCCAGCCCGACGCTGAGCGGGAGAGCACTGATCGGCTCCCCGGTCAGTCCGGCGACGACACCGGTGACGGTCTCGCCGAGCACGATGATGGTCAGCAGCCCGAACCGTTCGATCAGCGCGTCGGTGACGGTGAACACTGCAGGCTGGGTCGGCAGCACCTTGAGCATCATGGCCGCGAAGCCGGCGAGGTAGGCGATGTCCAGCAGCCCCCAGGCCGGCAGCCGGGCACCGGACGGCAGCAGTGCGGTACCGACGAGCAGGATGGCGCAGGCGGCGGTCCCGGTCACGAACAGTCGGCTCGACCGACGGTATTCGGGACGGTCGCCACGTGCGGCGAGCAACCACAGGACCGCCAGCACGGCGAACAACGCCGCTGACGCGACGGCGAACGGCGCCGACCGCGCTCCACCGGCCTCGGGAATGAACGCGCCCATCGCCACGAGCACCAGGATCTGCAACAGGAACGTGCTGCGGCTGCGGGCATCCTCGCGGCCGTGCAGTTCGTGATGCAGGCTGCCGTTGGTCCAGGCGATCCACACCAGCGTGAACACCGGGGCGAACTCGCCGAGTCCGCGCCAGCCCAGGTTGCCGGCCAGATGGTGCGCGGCCTGGGCGATCAGCACGACCACGGCGAGGTCGTAGAAGAGTTCCAGCGGGCCGACCACGCGTTCCCGCGGCTGCTCACCGTGGGCGCGGGGCGGTTGCCACAGCACGCGACGCAGCCGGGCCAACCGCTCCGCAGGTGGCCTCACGGTGTCGACGGCCGCGTTTCGGTCCAGTTGACCAGCAGCCGACGCTCGGCGAACAGCCATTGCCCGTCCTGCTTGACGAAGTCGTCGAGGTAACGGATCGACGCGATCATCATCGTGCGCTGTCCGTCCTCACCGATCGAGAGGTGATGGGCAAGGCAGTAGCTCTCGCCGGTCCCCCGGTCCCCGTCGATGGACACGGTGCTCTGCCCGTTGAAGTGCATGGTGGCGGCGTAGACGTTGAGATTGTCGAACACCGGGGCCAGCGACTCGCGGCCGTGCAACTCCTGGGTCGGTTCCTCGGCCGTGGCGTCCATGAACACCAGGAAGCGGGTGTCCTCGGTGAACAGGGCCATCTGCCCCTTGGCGTCACGGCGGTCCGCGCAGTGGGCGTAGGCGTCGAACAGCTCGCGAATCGCCAGCCGGTCGGCGGCCTCCTCGGGTGAGATCGCGCTGCGGGCTGCCATGGCGAGTCCCTTCTCCGACTATTTGACAGGTGCATAAGACCAGGCATCGTGGCACAGTGCAACCCATGGCGACGCCGCACCGGACCAGGCTCGAACGGTCGCCGACCGAGCGCACCGATCCACGTGTGGCGCGCACGGAGCAGGCCCTGACACAAGCGATGGTGAAACTCGCCGCCGAGCGCCCGGTCTCGCAGATCACGGTCGCCGACCTGGCCGAGCGCGCAGGGGTGACACGAGCGACCTTCTACAACCGCTACAACAGCCCACTGGAACTACTGATCCAGGCCCTCCACGCCGATCTGGAGACCGGCCACCGCGAGGAAGACGCTCGCCGGGCCGAAGGTCAACACTCGCCCGCGGCGCTGCTGCGACTGGCCACCACCGAGGTCGGCGACCACGTGGAACGGTTCCATGACATCTATCGACAGGCACTGCACGACCCGGCGGACCACGGGGTGTACGAGGCGCTGGCACACCATTTCGCCGACTACAGCATGGCGTTCATCGCCCGCTGCACCCACCCGGGTCTGCCCGTCGCCAACCACCAGATCATCGGGCAGTTCGTCGCCAACGGCTTCGTGGGAGCGATCAAGGCCTGGCTCGGCGACGACTCGGTGACGAAAGCGGACCTCGTCGAAGCAGCCGTCGCCTGCGCGCCGATCTGGTGGGGCTGAGCGTCAGGCCTGCGCGGTCGGCCGGATGACGATCTCGTTGACGTCCACATCGGGCGGCTGCTCGATCGCGAACGCGATGGCGCGGGCGATGGCATCCGGTGAGATCGCGAAGGTGTCCCGCTGCTCCAACAGTTGCCCGCGCACCTGATCATCGCTGACGGTCCGCACGAACTCGGTCGCGACGAATCCCGGCGAGACCACCGAGACGCGCAGGTTGGGGCCCGCTTCCTTGCGCAGCCCTTCGGAAACCGCCCGCACCGCTGTTTTCACTCCGGAGTAGACGGCCATCGTGGGAGTGGTGGTGTACGCGGCGGTCGACGCGACGTTCACGAACTGCCCGACCTCCTGCTCACGGAACACCGGCAGGGCGGCGGCGATCCCGTTCAGGACTCCCCGCAGGTTCACGTCGACCATCAGGTCCCACTCGTCGACCTTCAGTTCGCGCAGGTACGACACGGGACCGACACCGGCGTTGTTGACCATCACGTCGAGGCGACCGAAGCGGTCCGTCACGGCAGCCACGAGATCGATCACCTCGTCGCGGTTGGTGACGTCGACCGGGATCGCGACCGCCGTCCCGCCGGCACGCTCGATCTGTTCCGCCACCCGCTCGGCCTTGGCGAGATCGCGGCCGGCGAGCACGACCTGCGCACCGCGTTCGGCCAGCAGGCGTGCGGTCGCGCTGCCGATGCCGCCGCCAGCGCCGGTAATGATCACGACTTTGTTCTCGATCGTCATAGCTCCTCCGCTAGAGTAAGTGGACATGTGTCCGATTGCGCTTCCGACGCTACCGGACACATGTCCACTTAGCAACCGGCTCCGGAAGAAGGCCCCGTGACAGCGTCTCCACAGCCCGAACGCCCGGCCCGGCGGGCCGACGCCGAACTCAACCGGTCGCGCATCCTCGATGCGGCGAGGGCGAGCCTCGCCGAGTCAGGCGACGCCTCGATGCAGTCGATCGCGAAGCGTGCCGGCATCGGCCAGGGAACGCTGTACCGGCACTTTCCGACCAGGGAAGCGCTCGTGCTGGAAGTCCACCGGCACGACGTCGCCGAGTTGGTCGACGCGGCCCCAGCGCTGCTCGCCGACCACCCGCCACAGCAGGCACTGCGCCAGTGGCTGGACCGCCTGGCCCGCTACGGGCAGATCAAACGCGGCTTGGCCGGGGCGTTCCAGACCGCCACCTACCGGCAACTGGCCGGCGAGGGGTACGGCCCGGTGATCAACGCGATCACGATGCTGCTCGACGCGTGCAAGGCGGCCGGAGCGGTACGCGAGGACATCGAAGCGGAAGAAGTGCTGCTACTCGTCGGCTTCCTCTGGCGCATCGACACCGACGACAGTTGGGCCATTAGAACGACCCGCATGCTCGATGTCGTCATGCAGGGACTCGGCACCACGAAAACGCTCGGCGCATAGGCCCAGTCGGGTGAATGTGCGGGTCGAGGCCGGCGAGCGATATCCGAGCAACCCAGTGTAAGAATTGAGTCATGGCCGGATCGGGATTCAAGATCACACCCAGCGAACTGCACCAGTCCGGTTCCAAACTGGATGGCTTCAGCGGCCAGGTCGCCAAGGGCGGCGACCAGTTGCAGGACGTCGGCCAGCGCCTGATCTCCCATGCCGGCCAAGACAGATCCGGTGTCGGGAAAGTGATCGCGAACGCGCTCGGCAAGGGCACCGAGGTCGCCGGAAAGGTGTTCAGCGAAGGCGGCCGGGTGGCCGGCGCGGCCAGCAAACGGCTGCACTCGAACGCCGATTCGCATACCTCGAATGAGGCCGAACAGACCAAAGCGTTCAAGGATCTGCACGATTCGCCGGCCGGTTCGGGCAGTAAGCCGAAATCCGGATCCGAATCGGGTCCCGGCAAGGACGGCTCACCGAACGAGCCGACCGGCAAGCCGGCACCCACCAAGACCAGGCCGAACAACAATGGTGAGGGCAACCCGAAGGACACGTCGGTGCCCGGCGACGGCAGGGTGTGCAAGTCCGACCCGGTCGACGTGGCCAGCGGCGAGGTCATCATGGGCCAGCGGGATGTCGGTCTGGGTGGCGTGCTGCCGCTCATCCTGGACCGCACCCATGTGTCCTCCTACCGGGCAGGCCACTGGTTCGGGCCGTCCTGGGCGTCGACCGTCGACCAGCGGCTGGAGTTCGACGACACCGAGGTCCGCTACTTCGCGCCGGACGGCATGATCCTGCACTACCCGCTGCCGACCGCCGGTGAGCCGGCGCTGCCGGTGGAGGGGCCGCGCTGGCCGCTGACGGTGGCCGACGGCGGCACGTTCGCGCTGCGCGACACCACGGCAGGCCAGACGCTGCACTTCGACACCACCCGACTGGTCACGATCACCGGGCAGGCGGGCCACCGGATCGACGTCGACTACGACCCGGCGGGACATCCCGTGCTGCTGCGGCACTCCGGCGGCTACCGGGTAGCAATGACGGTGGAGCGGGACCGGATCACCTCGGTGCGGCTGCTCGGCAACGGCACCACCCCCGACGTACCGATCCGGCGCTACGGCTACGACGAACGAGGCATGCTGACCGACGTGGTCGACTCGTCGGGCCTGCCGACCCGGTACGGCTACGACGATGCGGGCAGGCTCACCGGCTGGCAGGACCGCAACGGCGTCTGGTACCGCTACGAGTACGACGAGCAGGGCCGGTGTGTGCGGACCGTCGGTGCTGACGGGTTCCTGAACAGCACGTTCAGCTACGACACGGAAGCCGGGATCACCCGCTACACCGACTCGCTCGGCAACGTCACCACGTTGGAGTTGAACGAGGCCAGGCAACTGG
>DASXYT010000252.1:0-21995 GCA_036502345.1 Pseudonocardiaceae bacterium
CAGCGTGGTGAACAAACCGCTGGTACGGAACGAGTAGCGGGTGAAGTCGGCGAACTCCATCAGCAGTTCGCGGGCCCGCTCCGGGTCGGTGCGGATCAGCGACGAGATGGTGTTCAGCGCGTTGTAGACGAAGTGCGGCGAGATCTGCGCCCGCAGCGCCCGCACCTCGGCCTGCGCCAACTGCTGGCGGGACTCGTCCAGCTGGGCGAGTTCCAGTTGGGTGCACACGAAGCGGGCGATCTCGTCGGCCATCCTGATCAGCCGCTTGCCGCCGACGCCGCCGACCACCACGAGCACGCCCTGCACGGCACCCTCGACGACCAGCGGAACGATCACCGCGCTGCGCATCGGACAGTTGCCGCGCCGCTGGCAGGGCAGCTTGTCGTGGTCGACGTGCTCCCTGCGCAGGGTGCCGATGGACTTGTTGATCTGGTCGGTGAGGTCCTGGTAGTGCTCGTTGGCCTCGCCGTCCCAGGACACCATCGTGCCGTCGGCGTCGGTGATGCCGACGGCGACGCAGCGCAGCAGTTCGCGCAGGTGCGGTGTCGCCCGATCGGCGGACTGCTGGGTCAGGCCCTCACGCAGGTCCGGGGTGGCCTTGGAGATGCGTTGCAGCGCGGCGAGGGTCGCGTCGTCGACGGAGGAACTGACGCGACGCGCTCTGCACAACACCACGAAGAGCACCAGCACGGCGAGGGTGGCGATCACACCCAGCACAGCGCGCTCGGACAGAAGCTGGGCCACTTGCCCATGCTCCGCTGTGCCGGTGGCCGGTGGCAAGTCGCGCCCCTGATGGCCGCAGGATTGTTGTGATGCTGGTCACTGTTATTTGATGAGCCGGGACAGCCTCCGGTCGGCCAGCGGCTTGCCGCCGGTCTGGCACGTCGGGCAGTACTGGAAGGACTTGTCGGCGAAGGACACCTCGCGGACCGTGTCGCCACACACCGGACACGGCAGCCCGGTCCTGCCGTGCACCCGCAGGCCGGCGTGCTTCTCGCCCTTGAGCAGGGCGGCGTGCTGGCCGACCGACCTGGTCACCGCGTCGGTCAGCACGGCCACCATGGCCGCGTGCAGCGCGTCCAGCGCGGCGTCGGACAGCTTGCCGGCGGTGGCGTAGGGCGACAGCTTCGCGGTGTGCATGATCTCGTCGGAGTAGGCGTTGCCCACGCCGGCCAGGATGGACTGCGTGGTCAGGGCAGTCTTCAGCCGTTCGGTGCGGCCCGCGTACAGCTCGGCCAGCTCGGCCCTGGTGATCGTCAGCGCGTCCGGGCCCAGCCGGGCGATGCCGGGCACCTCGGTCGGATCGGCCACGATCCACACGGCCAGGCCCTTCTTGGTGCCGGCCTCGGTCAGGTCGAACCCGGGGCCCTGGCCGGGCGGACCCAGGTGCACACGGAACGCCAGCGGCCCCCGGCCCGGCTTCGGCGGCGCGGCGGACAGCGTGTCCGCCCAGCGCAGCCACCCGGCCCTGGCCAGGTGAACGATCAGGTGCAGCGGTCGGTCCGGGTCGTCGGTACCGATGCTGACATCGAGAAACTTGCCGTGCCGGCCCGCGGCCAGCACGGGACGGCCGTGCAGTTCGGTCCAGCTCGGCTGGAAGGTCTTGAGCACGGACATGGACGCCACATCGACCCTGGCGACCGTCCTGCCGACGGCGTGTTCGCGCAGGTGCTGGGCGAGCGCTTCCACCTCGGGCAACTCGGGCACCAGACCAGTCTGGCGCCGGATCGCCGATCAGTCGACTCTCAGTCGACCGGGTAGAGCGGGCTTTCGGGACTGGGCATGTTGTAGACCTCGATGTCCCTGGCCACCTTGGCGGTCGCGGTGCGGATGTTGAACATGCCACGCACCGTGCCGACCCAGCGCTCAGCGCCCTGCTCGTCCTTGTCGCCCCGGGTGTTCGCGACCAGCTGCCACGGCCTGCGCAACGCCCAGCGGACCGGGAAGAACGCCAGCACGACGACGAGCGCCACGATCAGCCAGGCGGGGATGACGACCCCGGCCGGTGTCCACAGCACGAGGGCCACGATCAGCACGACGAGCATCGCCAGCATGACGATGCCGGGGGCGTACCCGCTCGACACGTCGTGCTCGAAGTCGTCGATGGTTGCCGGGCTACCCCATTCCAACTGGCTGCGGAGGGTCCACATCCGACCGTCCCGCCCTTTTACGAGTCGCGTCATGTCCGCCTCCTGGAACACTGCTGACCGCTTCATACGGACCGCAGACCGGTCACACCGCGTGTCTCTACGGTACCAAGCATCCGCTGGTCGAACTGGGTGAAATCGAACGGCCAGCACGGTCGAAGTCTCTGGCAGAGTGGCTACACAGCGTGGCGCGGCACACAGTCACCAAATGAATTGTGATCGTGCTCACGGTCCGCTTGGGACATCGGGCGTGGTCGGGGCGGGCAGCGGCCTGCCGGTCGCCGTACTGCTCGACGACGCCGGATCGGTCGTGGTCGGCGGGTCACCTGCCTGCAGGACCTGCATGGACACGGTCGGCGAGGTGGGCGCCGGATCCACCGGCTGCATGCCCTGTTCCGGCACGGCGGGCGGCGGTGTGTCCGCAGGATCCGCCGGCATGACCGCCGTGGTGGTGGTCAGGACGGTCGTCGACGCGGCCGGAAACACGAGGTCGGCGGGATCGGTCCGGCGCCCGACCGGGTCGGTGCGTAGCCCGATCGGGGCATGCGCGGCACTGCTCGGCGCCTCCTCGAACGCGCCTGCCATCCGGTGCAGCACCGGACCCGACGTCGGCGCGGACGTGATCGGCGCGGGAACGATGACGATGCCCCGGTCCGCGTTCGGCGACGAGTCGATGTGCGTGATCAGCGGGCCCGCCAGGACGCCGGCACCACCGACCGCGGCCATCGACACGGCGGCCACCACCAGCTTCAGCCGGGCGCCGAAAGCGGCCAGGTGACCTGCCAGTGCGTGGTGCATGCCGAGCGCGGCACCGGCCAGCGACGGAGCGGCCGACCCCGCGTAGCGGCGCAGGCCCTCGCACACGTCCAGCAACTCGGCGTGCAGTGCGCGACAGGACGCGCAGCCGGCCAGGTGCTCGGTGATCCGGTCGGCCTCGGCGCCGGTGACCTGGTCGGCGGTGAAGCCGCCGAGTTTGGCCACCACCGAGCGGCAGCCGGTGGCCCCGCCGGTCGGCGCGAGATGTGCCTGCAGATACGCGGCCCGTAGCCCCTGTCGTGCCCTGCGGGCCAGCGCGGCCGTCGCGTTCGCGCTCAGCCCGAAGTGCGGCGCCACGACGGCAGGCCGCTCGCCTTCCACCTCGACCCGCCACAGCACCGCCCGCCACCGGCTGGGCAGCGTGGTGAAGGCCCTGGCGATCAACTGGAGATCGGCCCTGCTGACCGGGGCGACGTGGCCCGCGTCCACCTGGCGGCCGAGTTCGTCGTCGGCCACCGGCACGTCCCGCCTGCGCACACTCCACTCGGCGGCCAGCCTGCGGACCACGGTCAGCAGGTAGCCGCGCACGTTGTCGTCCGGGCCGGAACCACGGCGGACCGCCTGGAAGACCCGGAAGAACGCCTCGGCGGCCATGTCCTCCGCGTCGGCGAGTTCGGTGCAACAGCGCATCGCGTACCCGCGGACCGCCCCGGCGTGCCGGGCGAACAGTTCGCCGAACGCGGCGTCGTGCCCGGCCCTGACCAGGCGCAGGAGCTCGCCGTCGTCCTGCGCGGCCAACGCGGTGCCGTCGGTCATCCGCCGGATACCTCCTCACCGCGTGCGGTCAGACACGTGCCGTCAGGACAACATGCCACAGCCGACCGCCATGTGGGACGCCCCATGTGAGTCGGTGACCAGCTGTATCGAACTGGTCACAGCTAGGCACCGAAGGCGTGTGTGATGCGGTACTGGGGCACAGTCGTGGGTACTGTCTGCTCGCGTGGCCGACTGGAAGAACAAAGCGCTGGAGTTGCTGCCCGCGCTCCGGCCGGTTATCGAGCACGACTGGTCCTGCCACGTGTTCCTCGGTGAGCTCCTGCCGCTGGCCTGGGACGCGCACCGGGCCAAGGACAACGAGAGCCTGGAACGAATCTACGGCTTCGCCCGCTGGTGTTTCGACCAGCCCGGCCAGTTCCTCGCCAACGCCGCCGTCGTCAGTTTCTACGAGCTCGTGTTCGACGAGTGGGAGCTGCGGTTCGACGTGGCCGCCTGGCTGCCGCCCGACGTTGTGGAACGGGTGCGCCCGCTGTGGGAGTGGCGCCTGCCCGGCCAGCGGATGAGCGAGGTCGACCGGCTCGTCGCGGCGACGGCGGGTACCCCCGAGACCGTGGCGGGGGATGTCGGCTAGAATTCACCAAGACGGCCTGGCCAACACCGGGCCATGCGGACGTAGCGCAGCTGGTAGCGCATCACCTTGCCAAGGTGAGGGTCGCGGGTTCGAATCCCGTCGTCCGCTCTCTTATTCTCTGGGCACCCGGCCGAACGCGACACTTCCGCTCGCCGGGTCGATGATCACCAACATCGAACGCGGCTCTTCCTTGCCGTGCACCAGGACCGCCGTGGCGTCGGTGAACCGTCTGGCCTGGCCACGTACCCGCAGCTCCAGCGGCTCGTCCTCGCCACGCAGGGTCAGGTGCCGGCGCCGGAACCTGGTCGCCGTCATCGGCCTGCCGGGTTCGCGCAGCGCGGTGCCCGCTCCCCTGCGGGTCAGCAGGCGATAACCACCGGGCAGCGCCACCAGGATGCCGAGCAGCAGGAAACCCAGGAACGGCGCCCCGATCGGGCCGAGATCCGGCGTGCCGGCGAGTTGGGCGTGCGACGGGTCCTTCGGGTCGTAGACGACCGCCACCGGCTGGCCCACGGCGAACTGGTCACCGGCACCGATGTAGCACCGGGCCACCGCCACGACACCGCGCACGCGGAACGTGACCACGACGTGCTCGTCCTGCTGGAACCGGTAGTGATGGTTGTCCACCTCGACGGCGGTGGCCGTGGCCAGCACCCCGGTCGCGGCCAGGTGGTTGGACTGCCGGGCCAGATAGGTGAACCCGGTGATGCCGGTGGCCAGCAGCAGTGCGCCGACGACGAGTAGGACCACGTCGGCCACCAGGCGGCGCTTGAGGAACCGGCGGGCGACCCCGTCGGCCCCGATACGCTCGCCCACGTCGGTCACCCAGCAAGGATCGCACGCCAAGCCCACACTGCGCCGAATGCCGACACCGGGGGTCACAGAGCGCGCAGTTCAGCCACCGATTGCACCAGCCCGGAGCGTTCGAGACTGGCCAGGACGTCGCCGATCGTCCCGGGAGGCTGACGCCACGAGTTGGCGATCTGCTGTACGCAGCCCCACACGACTTTGGCGCTCAAGCCGATCTGGTCCAGCACGAACTCGTCGGCGTCCTTCGGATCGATATCCCATTGGCGCAACGTCTCACGCGGGAAGTCCTTCTGATTGTTGGTGACGATCACCTGAGCACGAGATTTGATCGCCGCGGCCAACACGTGCCGGTCGTCCGGATCAGGGAGTTCAAGCACCGGGACCACCGGCTCGTAGCCGCTGACCATGCAGTCTCGAACCGCGGTGGTCATCAACTTCCGCGTGCGATCCAATGCGCCGGCATCGAGGTCGGGCCGGTTGGCACATAGGTTCTCGAAGACCTCATCCAATATCTCCGCCGACCACTTCGCCTGGACGAGCCCCGCCTGGGCGATTCGGATGAGCAGATCCCGCAAGGTGCTCGGGTACAACACGTTGGCGTCGTACAGCACGACAAAGCTCACTCAGGTCAGGCCCATCTCTTGGGTCAACGCAGCCAGGTCGTCGGCGGCCGTTCGCCGTCGCTGATCGTCGCGGCGCCTGTATTCCAGGAGGGACGCTGCCTTGATCCGCCGGTGTTTGCCGACCCTGCGGTATTCGATCGCTTCGGCGTCGAGCAGGCCGATCAGGTAGGGCCGGGACACATTCAGCAGGTCTGCCGCCTGCTGAGTGGTGAGTTCGGCGTCGGCGGGTACTACCGAGACGCCATGCCCAGCGGCCATGAACGCCAGGATCTGCGCGAACAGCTCCACGGCGGCACGCGGCAGCACCAGTTCGCCGCCACCCTCGTCCACTTCGACGTGCACCATGTTCGGGCCGGTCGGATGTGCACTGAGGTACGACTTGACTCTGCCCAACGCGAGGTCGGCGGCGGCCATGTCCTCGCCATCGGGATGGACGGGCTCAAGCGCGGCGATGCTCATCGGACTCTCCTTCCAGCTCATTCGAATTATCCGCAACAAACGCAGCGAACGCAACCCGCCCGAGAGCTCTCAGCCTCCGCGGGGCCAACTAGGCAGGAGGGTCCGCCGACGTACAGTATTCTGTACGTACGAGGAGGTGGACCTTGAGGACGATGAGCTACTCGGACTCACGAGCGCGGTACGCCGAGACCCTGGATGCCGTAGCCAACGACCACGAGGAAGTGGTGATCACCAGGGCCGGGCACGAGCCGGTCGTGATCGTCTCGCTCGATGACTACCAGGCACTCAAGGAGACCGCGTACCTGCTGCGCAGCCCGGAGAACGCGCGCCGCCTGGTGACGGCGATCGAGCGCCTGGAAGCACACCAAGGCATTCAGAGGGACCTCGCTGAATGATCCTCGTGTGGGACGAGTTCGCTTGGGACGACTACCTCTGGTGGCAGGCCCAGGATCGCAAGATCATGAAGCGGATCAATGATCTGATCAAGGACATCGGCAGCAACGGCAATGAGGGCATCGGGAAGCCTGAGCCGTTGAAGCACGGTTTCCAGGGTTACTGGTGGCGTCGTATCAATGACGAACATCGATTGATCTACAAAGCGGCCGAGGACGAGATCCGAATCGCCGCCTGCCGGTACCACTACGGCAAATGATGCGGCCGACGGAGGTCTACGCCTCGCCTGAGGTGAGGCCTACCGGGCAGGAGACGCCCGTGCCTCCGTGGCCGCAGTAGCCGAACGGGTTCTTGTGGAGGTACTGCTGGTGGTGTTTCTCGGCGTAGTAGAACGTCCCGAGCGGCGCTGTCTCCGTGGTGATCGTGCCGTGGCGGGCCGCGGTGAGGGACTGTTGGTACGTGGCTCGGCTGGCTTCCGCCGCAACGCGTTGGGCCTCGTCGGTCACGTAGACGGCTGACCGGTACTGGGTGCCCGTGTCGGCGCCCTGGCGCATGCCCTGGGTGGGGTCGTGGCCTTCCCAGAAAGCGCGCAGCAGATCCGCGTACGAGACCAGCGTCGGGTCGAAGACCACCAGGACCACCTCGGCGTGGCCGGTGCGGCCTGAGCAGACCTCGCGGTAGGTCGGGTTCGGGGTGAAGCCGCCCGCGTAGCCGACCGCCGTGGTCCAGACTCCGGTTGTTTCCCAGAAGATCTGCTCAGCGCCCCAGAAGCAGCCCATGCCGAACACCGCCGTGGCCAGGCCGTTCGGGAACGGGGGCGCTATCGGCCGGTCGCGGTGTACCGCGTGTCGCTCGGGTACTGGCATCGGCGTCGCACGGCCGGGCAGGGCGTCTTCGGCGGTGACCATGGCGCGCTGCCTGCCGAACAACAGATCCAACAACGACATACAGCCAATGTACGGCGACTCAGTGCATCGGGTGGGCGCTGAGCACCTTGGCGATGCCGTCCAGGACCGCCGGGTGCAGCAGGATGTTGTTGCCCGACTCCAGGGTCCGTTCGACCAGTTCGACAGCCACGACCTGGTCGCCGGCCAGCATCTCGCCCGCTGTGTGGCCGGCGTCCGTGTCGACGTCGCCGTAGTGCAGCACGTCGATGTCGCTGAAGCCCGCGTCCAGATACCGCAGCGCGCGGATGGTGAACGAGTCACCGAGCAGGCCGACGCTCTGCTTGACCGTGCCGGGCACGTCGGCGCCTGCCAGGTGCAGTGGCGTCGTGAAGTCGAACGGGACGTTGCGGGCCGTGTCGGTCTTCCCGTCCGGTTCGAGCGAGTAGTAGTAGCCGTCGTCCAGGCCCTTGTGGCCGATCAGCGGGGGCAGGTCGGCCGCCTGCTGCCACTTCTGCACCGGGGCTGTCTGCCATGTCGTGGTGATGCCCGGTTGGATCGCGTCCGCGATGGCCGTGGTCATCGTGACCGCGCCTTCGTCCGACCAGTGGGCGTCCTGCGGCGGGTAGGCCGGGTGGCCGATGCGCTGCGTCCACGCCTGCAGCGCCGCCCGCAGGTCGAGCGCACCCGTCGCGGCGGGCACCCGCTGCCAGAACTGCTTGGTCGCCGCCTGGGCACACTGCTTTCCGAGATAGTTGTCCGGCAGGTTCTGCGGCACGATCGTGCTCTTGTCCGGCGCGATGACCAGCACGAACTGCCGGCCGGACGACTCGACGACGGTGCGCAGGCGTTGCAGCGCCGCGATCGTCTTGTTCAGCGACTGTGCCGGCAGGCACCTGCTCACGATGTCGTCGCCCTCGTACAGCCAGCCGTTCTTTCCCTCGATCGCACGCGGAATCGCGAGCGCCGTCGACGGGACCTGGGCGGGCGGTGCGAGCGGGTCGGTGACCCCCTGACCGGTGGTGAAGCTCGGTGGCTCACCGAACAGGCCTCGGCTGATCGAGTCGGCGCTGGACAGCGCGACCGACCGGAACGTCAGGTGGTCACTGCCCCACTGCGGCAGCCGGGCGAAGAAACTCCACCCCTGGGTCGGGCTGGGAAACGACACCAGCACCCGGTTGTCGATCTCGCCCGGCCGGATACCCAGACCGAGCGACACCAGCGGGGCCGCGAAGAAGATCACCGCGCAGATCAGTGCGAACCGCTGCCGGCCGCCGTGGCGCGGCTTGTGCAGCGTGTGCTCCTTGGGCAGCCACGACTCGTGCAGCGGCGGCAGATCCGTCCGCGAGCTGCGCGAACCGGTTGCCATGCGGCAACGATAGCAAGCTCAGCTCGGCTCGAATCGGTATTCGCCGACCTCGACGATGTAGCAGAAACTCTGCCAGCCGTAGCCGGCCCGGTCGTCCGGCTCGGCCTCCAGCACCGTGGCGCCGAGGTGCTCCAGCAGCGAACACACCAGTTCCTTGCGGACACCGTGCATCTGCATGGTCACGGCCTCGTCGGGCTGGTCAGCGTCGGCAGCCACCTCGGCGGCCTCGGCCACCGGCGCCGGAGCGGGTACCGACCCCTGCACCTCGACGGCGTGCCGGACCGTGGGGCTACCGAGCTGGGCCCACCACGCCACGGTCTCCTGGACGACGTCGAACTCCAACTCGTACCGGCCGCCCTGCTCGGGAGCCGTGACGCGCAGGGTCACCTCGGCCGTCTCACCGGGGGCCAACGGCGTGGGCACCGCGATCCGGCCGTCGTCCCAGCGGACCGGCGAGCCGTCGCGGTACCAGTGGTTGGCCACGTTGAGCAGCTGGAACTCCGGCCACGTGCCGTCGCCGTCGTTGCGCACGGTCAGCCGGACGTGGCCGGTGTCGCCGCCGGCCAACTCGGCGGGCGCCGCCACCACCATCAGCGTGGCGCGGCAGTGCGAGACCGGCAGCGCCTGCGGCTTGGGCAGGTGACTGGGCAACTGGAACACCAGGTGCCCACCGGGCCGGGTCACGCGGACCATGTCCAGCAGGTACCGGATGCTCAGGCTGGGCGGCATGTGCTGCATGGTGATGAGGCTGAGCACCAGGTCCACCGAGTTGTCCTCGAACGGCAACGTGGTGGCGGCGTTGTGCACGAACCGGATCCGCTCGGGCGCCGGGTTGTTCGCGCGCGCCTCATCGAGCATCGACTCTGCCACGTCGACGCCGGTGACCGAGCCGAAGTGCTCGCCCAGCCCATAGGTCAACCTGCCGACGCCGCAACCGAAGTCGACGGCCACGTCGCCGTACGGCCTGCCGTGCCGGTCCAGCACGTCCAGCACGTGCCTGACCTCCTGGCGGCCCTTCTGGAAGAACTCCGCCTGCGCGTTGCCGTTGTGGAAACCGTCTTCGGTGAGCACTGCCCAGTAGGGGTCGTCCGTGCCGAGGCGTTCCCACACGTTGCGAACCCCGTCGAGCTCAGTACCCATCCGGGCCTCCTGCGTCCTGCTCGGTCCCGTGGACCCGATCCAGCGTGCCCTCGACTTCACGGAGCCGATCGGTCAGCCGCCGGATCTTGCGGTTGAGGTCGGCGTGCACCGTATCGAGCGAGGAGCGTTGCTGTGCGAGCGCCCTGGCGACATCGTCGGCGAGTTCGTTGACCACGTTCTCCGTGCCGTCGACGAGCTCGCCCATCACGCGCCGCTGGTGCACGTCGTAGTGGTCGATGACCCGCAACACGGCCCTGCGCAGCGTGGGCGCCAGCGGGAACCGTGCGGCCGTGCCGGTTTCGGGCCGCCACCGCAACGCTTCGCGGGCCTTGGCCAGGCCGCCGGTGGCGACCGGTCGCGGCTGGTCGGTCAGCAGATCGGCGTTGCGGTCCTGCCAGGTGCGGTAGGCGACGCCCAGTTCGGTGCGGATCCACTCGGCCGCCGCGTCGATCGTCCTGGTGCGCAGGATGTACTCGCGGCCGGCGTCACCGCGCCGGGCCGCCTCGGCAGGGTCGTCGGCGACCTGGCGCATCGCTTCGGCAGCGGCGTCCAGGTCGGGTTCGGCCCACCGGGCGTCCTCCTGGTACGGATACCAGCCGGGACCGACGTCCACCAACGTGTACGGGATCGGCCAGCCGACGTTGCTGTCGAAGAACTCCGTGGTGCTGGAGTAGTCGGTGGCGATCACCGGGATGGCCCGCGCCATCGCCTCGGCCACGGTCAGCCCGAAGCCCTCACTGCGGTGCAGCGAGACGTAGCAGTCGCTGTTGGCGTACAGGTCGTGCAGCGCCTCGACACTCAGGTACCGCTCCAGCAGTTCGATCCTCGGGTCGTCGACGACCAGCGCCCGCAACCGTTCCGCTGCCCGCACGTTGAGCTGGCCGTTGGTCGCCTTGATCACCAGTCGCACATCGTCGCGGCCACGGAACGCCCGCTGGAACGCGGTGACCAGGCCCCACGGGTTCTTCCGCTGGCCGGTGCTGTTGAAGTCGAACGCGAAGAAGAACCGCACCGGCCGGCCGGGCACCCGCGCGGGCCGGGACGGGCCACCGGGATCGGTCACCGGCACCGGCAGCACCTTCACCGGCACCTTGGCGTGCTTGGCGAACGCGGCGCGGCAGAACTCGCTGACCGTCCAGATCTCGTCGACGTGCGCGAAACCGTCACGCTGCCACGGCGGCACGTCCTCCAGTTCCCACGCCCACAGGCCGATCCGGTACCTGCGGTAGCCGACCTCGGGGTACGAGGCGAGCAGCAGCTCGGTCTGGTCGGAGTTGACGGTCATCACGCTGACCGGGAACCGGGGCCGCCCAACGGAATCCGGCTTGTCCAGCGCCGTGCGGCAGGACAGCGAGTGTTCCTCGACCACGGAGACGACCGGCACCTTGGCGTGCTCGACGGCACGCAGCACGATGCGGCCCATCTCGCCGAGCCCGAGTTCGGCGGTCAGGTAGCCTGCGACGTTCACGCCCAACTCGGCGACCGGTTCGGCCATCGGCGACGGCTCACCGGGCAGCGCCCACTCCGGCAGCGCCTCTTCCGCGACGCCGTAGGTCACGCACCAGTTCCGGAACTCGATCGCGTCCGCGCCACACGGCCACGGGTAGGCCCGCTGCAGGTCCGGACGGTTGGCCCAGACCAGCATGATCATCCGGTTCAGGCCGGCGGCGCGTTCCGGCGGCGAACTGGGGCTGGCGATCCAGTCCTGGAACGCGGCGCCGTCGTCATCGCCGAACGGGTGCGGCGGCACCTCGGTGACCGCCCTGCGGAACAGCAGCTTGCCGGCGTCCGGCCGCTCGGACTGCATCCAGTCGTGCCGGAACAGCCTGCGCATCTGGGTGGTCATCGGGGTGCCGTCGGGCAGCGAGTCGAACCGGTAGGGCACCGCGTCGTCCTCCTCGCGGTAGCCGGCCGCCAGCAGTTCGTCCCGATAGGACTCACACAGCCGCAGCAGCGTCGGCGATTCGGACAGCAGGACCCTCGGCCGGTGTGTGACCTGCGTGGACAGCAGCCAGCCCTGCTCCGGCCGGTAGCCCGCGAAGTGGAAGAACCGCAACGGTTCCCCGTCCACCCACCGGCGCCCGTCGGCCTGTTCGGACAGTGTGCGCTCGTGCAGGTTCCAGTAGGCGGCGTTGAACACGGGATCACGCAGCACGGCGTGCCGGAACAACGCGGGGATCTGGTCGGCCCAGCGCTGGTCGGCGAACAGCTGCTCCTGCGGCGCCACGATAGCGTCGTGCCGCAGCCGTTCCGCCCAGAAGTCGAGGAACGCCTTGGCACCCTGGCTCACCGCGAGGAAACCGAGGTCGAACATGCCGGTCGCCATGACCGCGGTCTCGCTCGGTTCGTAGTCGTCCCTCGGCATCGGCTTGAGGAACCGAGGCGTGAGCACGATGTCGTTGTCCAGGGCCAGTTGCGTGACCTCGGGGAACGGCGCGTACACCCGGATGTCCGGGTCGAGGAACACCACGACCGGCGCTTCGGTGAGCAATCGCCGCAGCAGCAACGGTTTCATCGCGGCGGCCAGCTCGACCACCGTGTACGCCGTCGCCATCCGCAGGTACTCGGTGCGGTCCACGTCGAACCAGTCCGGGCCGACCAGCTGGCAGCCGGGGATGTCGGCGACCGCGTCCGTGGCGTCGCCGTCCAGGATCGCGATCACGAACCGGTGCCCCGGATGGCCAGCCAGGTAGCTACCCGCCAGTACCCGCGCCGACGGCAGCTGGTGCCGTGCGACCACCGTGGCCGCGACCGGCAGACCTGCCTCAGCCATTGGCGGGCAGCACGTTCAGCTGCGCTTCGACCACCTGCTGGAACACAGCGGTGACCTGGTCCAGGTCGTTGCCGTTGACCTGGATCCGCACGATCGTGCTGTTGTGCACGTAGTGCGCGCGGATCGTGGCCGGCACGTTCGCCGTCCTGGCGACCTGCGCGACCTGCACACCGGTCGGTGCGCCGGAGAACGACTGCATGCCGTAGAGCAGCTGCTGGTGCGCGAGGCCGTCCACCGCGGTCGCGGCGGTGGTCGCCGACGTGGCCTCCGTGGTGAAGACGAGCACGTGGACGCCCTGGGCGTTGGTGGAGCTGGCCAACCTCGCCTTGGTCGAGCCCGCGGTGCGGTAGAACTTGATCTCGTCCGGTGTGAGGAAGTTGGCCTCGGCGGCGTCGTCGAACGTGGTGATGTCGCTGTGGTCCTCGGGGTTGCCCGGCAGGTCCGTGATGGACAGCTCGTCGCGCGGCGGCTGCGTGGTGGTCGGCGGGTTGGTGGTGGTCGTCTGGTTCGTCACAGGGCCGGAGCCACCGGAACCGCTGCTGTGCTTGCCGAACAGGAAATAACCGCCGACCGCGAGGCCGAGCACCACGACGACGACCACGATGATCGTGATAATTCGCGCCCGGTTGGACCGGCCGCCGGAGGAGTCGAACACCTCGGGGCCCTGGGCCAGCCACATCGGGTTCGGCGCGGACAGGCCGCCGGACTCACTGGTGCCCCACGGCGGCGAGTAGTCCTGGTTCTGATCCCACTGTGGTGGGCGGGCCTGCGGGAACTGCTGCTGTTGCTGGCCCGGCGGCGGACCGCCGACCGGCCGGAAGGACTGGGTGGCGTCCTGGGAGCCCTTGCCGACCACCTGGGTGGCGTCGGTGCCGTTCAGCGAATCGCCCCTGACGACCTGGGTGGCGTCGGCACTGCCGACCACCTGCGTCGCGTCCGGGTTGACGCTGGTCCACCGGAACGGCGGCGCGAACGGGCTGCCACCCGGCTGCTGACCAGGCTGCTGAGGCTGCGGCTGCCCCTGCTGTGGTTGTCCCTGCTGTGGCGGCTGTGGTTGCTGCGGCGGCAACTGCTCGCCGCCGGGCGGTGTGCCCGGTGCCGCCGCGGGCCTCGGTGGCATCTGGGGCAGCGGGCCGGACTGGTCAGGTCGGACCGCCCCCGAGCCGTCGCTCGAATAGGAAGCCAGGATCTGGTCCCGCCGCTGACGGTAGCCATCCGCCGAGATCCGTCCTTCGGCCAGTTCCTGATCCAGCTGCCTGAGGTCGTCCTGCCAGGACATCCAACCCTCCAGAATTCGCAATTGGCCTCATTATGGGGCATCCATGAGACGGCCCGGAGTCGCCATGGTTCCCACCGAACGGAGATCAGCCCAGGTGAACGGCACCGGTAACCGGGCAGAGCCATCAATCATCCGCCAGTAACGCGTGCCGGCGACCACCGGCTCCGGGCAACCGTTGCCGAAGCGTTGTACCGGGTGCCCGAAAATCCCGTCGAGGGCAACCCGGTGGGTCGCCCGGACGTCTACCAGTCAGGTGTGCGCTATCCGTGGCCGGTTCCGGCCAGGGCGCACGCTGCTCGGAAGGACTTACCCATGTGGGTACAGGTGCTGTTGCTGGTCGGGGTGGCCGTGGTCTTCATCGTCCGCGTCACGGTGTCCCTGGTCCGGCGTAGCCACCGCTGAGCTCACCGCCGGTTCGGCGTGACCAGCCCCGACTCGTAGGCGAGCACCACCAGTTGGGCACGGTCGCGGGCATGGAGTTTGGTGATGATCCGGCTGACGTGGGTCCGCGCTGTCGCCGGGCTGATCACCAGGTGGGCGGCTATCTCGTCGTTGGACATCCCGCCGGCCACCAGGGCGAGCACCTCACGTTCCCGCTCGGTCAGCTCGCCCAACGCGTTCGGGGCGGGCCTGCGGTGTTCCGGCCGGGCGACGAACTCGCTGATCAGCCGCTTGGTGACGGTCGGCGCGAGCAGCGCCTCGCCCGCTGCCACCACGGTCAGCGCCCGTAGCAGTTCCACCGGTTCGGTGTCCTTCAACAGGAATCCGGCGGCACCCGAGCGCAGCGCCTCGAACACGTACTCGTCCACGTCGAACGTGGTCAGCACCAGCACCTTGACCTCGGCAAGGTCCGGGTCCGACGTGATCTCCCGCGTCGCCGCCAAGCCGTCCACACCGGGCATCCGGATGTCCATCACGACGATGTCCGGTCTGGTGGCTCTCGCGGCGGCCACCGCCGCCGCTCCGTCGGCCGCCTCGCCGACCACCTCGAAACCGTCCTCGGTGTCCAGCAGCACCCGGAATCCCGCCCGCACCAACGCCTGGTCGTCGGCCAGCACCACCCGCACGTTCATCGCCCACCCCCGGTCACCGGCAGCCTCGCGCACACCTGGAACCCACCGTCGGACACCGGACCGGCGTCCACCCGTCCACCGAGCGCCTGAGCCCGCTCGGCCATCCCGCGCAGGCCGTTTCCGCTGTGCGTACCGGGTTTGGCCGCCCTGCCGTTGTCCAGCACCGTGATCTCCAGGTCCTCGTCCGTCCTGTTCAGCCGCACGGTCACCGCGTCGGCCTCGGTCGCGTGCCGGACCACGTTCGTCAGGCACTCCTGCAGAATCCGGTACGCGGCAACGTCCACCGGTGCCGGCAGCGGGCCGGCCTGACCCTCGGCGACCACCGTGATACCGGCCGCGGACGCCGCCGTGACCAGGTCGGGCAGCCTGCCGAGGCCGGGCGTCGGTGTCCTGTCGTCACCGGAGCGCAGCACACCGAGGGTGGCCCGCAGGTCGGTCAACGCCGACCGGCTGGCCTCCTTGATCGCCAGCAGCGCGGCCTTCGCCTCCTCCGGCCGCCGGTCGGCGACGTGTGCCGCCACGCCGGCCTGCACGTTGATCATGGCGAGGCTGTGCGCCACCACGTCGTGCACCTCGCGGGCGATGGACAGCCGCTGTTCCTCGGACCGCAGCCGATCGGCCTCCGCGGCCCGTTCCGCCGAGGACTGTTGCGCCGCCCTGTGCATCCGGCCGACCGTGCCGAACGTGACGGCGATGGTCACCCACAGCAGGAACCCGGCCAGCCTGGGGTCGAAGGTGCCGTTCCGGTCACCGTCGATCAGCACCTGGGCGATCGCGGCAGCCGCCACGACGCCGCCGGTGACGCCGCCGACCAGCGGTCCGCGCAGGAAGGCCAGCGTGACGAGGGCGACGGTGGGCGCGATCAGCGCGGGCCCACCGGGGAAGCCGGAGGCGTAGTAGGTGCAGGTCAGCACCGCCGAGACGACGAAGACCGAGATCGGTGCAGAGCGCCGGAACAGCAGCGGCACCGCACAGCCGACCAGCCAGAGGACGCCGAGCGCGGTCAGCGGACCGCCGTCCTGGTGCCAGTGGCCGATGCCCTCGGTGATGCCCACGATGAACGCGGTGACGCCGACCGTGATCGCGACATCGGCCCTCGTCGGCCGGGTGGAGCAGCCGGCGAGAGGCGCTGTTGATCCGCCGGTCACCACGATCTGACGGTACTGCCAGGTGGGGTGGCCGCGCGTACGGCGGGGAGCGCATCTTCGGCGTACCGCGAACGTGCCTGACGGGGCGCCCCCGCACCAGGTGTGCGGTGCGGGGGCGCTCCCCCTTGCGGGTCGGCGGTCGGGTTGCGCACCCCGGCCGCAGGGGAGTCACGTCGCCGGGGTCGACCTGCCGTGCCCATGCAGCGGGGGTGGATCAGGCGTCGGATCGATCAGGTATTGGCAAGCAGGAACGCTACGGCTCGATCAGCCGGCACCGGAAGCAACGAGCGGCAAACCGTCCAGTCTGTTTTATCCAGTGAGTTGAACTGAAAAACTGTTTTGCCCCTTGTTGCCAGACGAACGGCCCCTTGTGACGAACTTCGACCCGGGTTGACACTGGGTGTGAGGGGTCGAGTGGTGAGTGAGGTGAGATCGTGGCCGCGACCGCGCGCGCCGCGCATCCCGTACCGGGCTATCTGCCGGCGAACATCCCGCCCCTACGCGACCAGTTGGCGGTCGCGCTGCGCGAAGGGCCGTTCTCCCGCGCGCTCGGCCTCGCGATCGAGCTCAGCGGCCTGAGCCTGCAACGGTTGCAAGTCCGCCTGGCCGAGGTCGGTGTGCACCTGAGTACCACGACGCTGAGCTACTGGCGGACCGGTCGCAGCCGACCGGAACGGCCGGACTCGCTGCGCGGGGTGCAGGTGCTGGAACGGGTGCTGGATCTGCCGCCGACCGGGCTGACCACGCTGTTGGGCCCCCGCCGCCCGCGCGGCAGGTGGGTGCGGCCGATGCCCGGTGTGTTCCGGGTGGAGCAACTGCTGCCGATGTCCTCGGTGGCCGCCCGGCTGGCCAGCCAGTTGGAGATGCCGCAGGCGCCGGAACTGGACCGGCTGTCCGTCGTCGACGAACTGTGGGTCGGTCCGGACCGGACGGTGCGCCGGATGCAGGTCCGCCAGGTGCTGCGCGCCACGGCCGACCGCGTGACCCGCAGTTTCCTGATGCACTACGGCGAACACTCGGTGCACGCGCCCGCCGTGATCGCCACCCGGCACTGCAGGGTGGGCCGGGTGCGCACCGACGAGCAGAGCCGGTTCCTCGGTGTCGAACTGATCCTGGACCGGGTACTGGCGCAGGGCGACACCACGATCCTGGAGTACGAACTGGATCCGGCGCACTGCGCCGACGCGCACTTCGAACGCAGCTTCCGGTCCGGCGGTCACCAGCACATCGTGCAGGTGCATTTCGACCCGGCGGCCGTACCGACCCGATGTATGTCGTATCGGCGCGCCGGACCCGAAGCGGCCTACGACGAGTCCCGCGACGCCTGGATCAACAACGACCTCACTGCTCACGTGGCCCGTGTCGACCTGGAGCCGGGTCTGTACGGCATGCGATGGGAATGGGACTAAACGGAACTCGCGCAATACACGTGGGATGTTTCCCGTGGAACATTGCAAGTAGATTTTTCCTACCGACCCACCGCGTAGCCCTGCATCGCCCTCGGGTTGGCGCCGGCCCGCAGGAAACCGGTGGCCGGCTCCCGGGACACGGCGGACAGCCGGCCGAGGTCCCACGGACCCGCGTCCACCAGGGCGTGGCCGCGCTGCTGCAGTTCGGCCCGGTTCGCCTCGCCCAACCGCGACTCCACGACGACCTCGCCGGGCTGCCACGACCTCGGGTAGAACGAACTCGGGAACGCCGTGGTGTGCCAGGCAGGCGCGTCGATCGCTTCCTGCAGGTTCAGGCCGCCGACGGTGTGCGCCAGCCAGAAGCACAGCTGCCACTGGTCCTGCTGGTCGCCGCCGGGCGTGCCGAACGACAGCGAGGTGCCGTCGTCGTGCACCGCCATCGACGGCGAGAGCGTGGTCCTCGGCCGCTTGCCCGGCGCCAGCGAGTTGGGCAGGCCCTCCTCCAGCCAGAACATCTGCGCCCGGCTGCCGAGACAGAAGCCCAGCTCAGGGATGGTCGGCGAGGACTGCAGCCAGCCACCGGACGGCGTCGCCGACACGATGTTGCCGTGCGCGTCCACCACGTCCAGGTGCACGGTGTCGCCACGGACCCGGCCGGACCGCTCCACCGTCGGCTCGCCGACCGCGCCTTCGCCGGCACCCGAGCCGACACCGAGACCCTTGTTGACGAAGTCGGGCAGCCGAGGCTCGCGGCCACCGGGCGAACCGGGCCGCAGGTCCCAGGAAGCCTGGTCCCCCACCAGTTTCGCGCGGGCGGCGACGTACTCGGCGGACAGCAGTTCGGCCAGCGGCACGTCGGGCACGTCGCCGAACCACGCCTCCCGGTCGGCGAACGCGAGCTTCGCGCACTCGACGGCGAGATGCACGGTACGTGCCGTCGGCACACCGTCCACATAGGCCAACTCGTCGGCGAAGCTGTTCAGCAGCAACACCTCTTGCGCCAATGTCGGCCCCTGGGACCAGGCGCCGCACTTGGCCACCGTCCAGTCGCCGACCTTGACGGTGACCGCGTCCTCGTAGGACGCCTGCCAGCCCGCCATGTCTGCGCCGGTCAGCACGCCCGCGTGATCACGGCCGGAGTCGTCCCGGAACGCGTTGCGGCTGAAGGCATCCACCGCTTCGGCGACGAAACCCTGGGACCACGCGCGGCGGGCGGCCTCGATCTGCGCCTCCCGGTCCGAGCCCGCCGCCTCGGCCTCGGTGAGCAGCCGTTCCCACGTGTCGGCCAGCACCGGGTTGGAGTGCCGGCCCGACGGCGGCCTGCCGCCGGGCAGCCACAGCGCCGCGGAGGTCGGCCAGTGGTCGCGGAACAGGTCGGCCACCATCGAGACGGTCCGCCCGATCCGGTCCACCGCCGGGTAGCCGTCCCTGGCGTAGCCGATCGCGTAGCCGAGCACCTCGCGCAGCGACTTGGTGCCGTGGTCGCGCAGCATGGTCAGCCAGGCGTCCCAGGAGCCGGGCACGGTCGCGGCCAGCAGGCCGGAGCCGGGCACCAGGTCCAGCCCGAGCGAGCGGTAGTGGTCGATCGTCGCACCGGCCGGCGCGACGCCCTGCCCACACAGCACCCTCGGCCTGGGGTCGGCCCCGGTGGCGAACAGGACGGGTACCTCACCGCCCGGTCCGTTCAGGTGCGGTTCCACCACCTGGAGCACGAAACCCGTGGCCACGGCGGCGTCGAACGCATTCCCGCCGGACTCCAGGACCGCCATGCCCGCTGACGACGCCAGCCAGTGGGTGGACGCGACCATGCCGAAGGTGCCGGTCAGTTCCGGTCGAGTGGTGAACACGGATCTCAACCTACCTCGCACGTGAGGGTGACGAGGAAACTCCGGGGTGTGACGAATTCGCGCTGCTGATGGTCTCGAATGGTGGATCCTTAGGGGCGGCCGGGTGAGCAAGTATTCCGAACCGGTAACGTCCTGGTCGCGGTCGGCGATTCAGCAGCGACGGGACGGTCAGGCGTGCATGCCGGCCTCTCGGGACGGTGGATCAGGGCCGGTCAGCGGTGGTGCGCGAGCGGCGAGTCGGGTGGGTGGTGGACATGCGGGGACCGTTGCGCGGGTGGCGTGCCCGCAAGGCCGTGCAGGCCGCCGGGATGCTCGACGAGATCGTGGACAGCCAGCTCTCCCTGCTCGCGGGCCTGCCCGAGGCAAGCAGGCGGCGCTCCGCAGGCTACCTCGCCGAGCTGGTCATGCTGGCCCAGGACTACCGGCACTATGCGGCAGGCTGGATCAACCGGGGCGAACTGGAACAGCGCAGCCACCGCACCATGCGCAGGCTGAACAACTACCGGCACCGGCACCCGTCAGCGGCCCAGTTCACCGAGCTGGACTGACCCGGGCCGACAACGCCGACCCGGGCCGAAACCAGCCTCAGCTACCGCTCACGATCGGTGCCCTGACCAGCACAGCGGCCAGCCCGAACGCCACGCCGAGCACCGTGATCTCCATCGTGGCCCACTTCAGCACCGCCGTCGTCTGTCGCTCGACGATCTTGGGCAGCAGCATGAACCTGGTGTAGCCGCCGAACAGGCCTGCCACCCCGATACAGATGATCTTGCCGATCAGGATCCAGCCGTAGCCGGTGGTGAACAACGCCACATACCAGTGGACGCCCGGCGTGCCGTACAGCTCGTACCAGCCGTTGAACAGGCCCGTGATGCCGACCAGGAACACGCAGACCGTGGCCAGCTTGGAGAACCGGGGCAATGCCTCGGCCAGCAACGCCTTGTCCATCACCACCATCAACATCACCGCGACGAGCCCGCCCGTCCAGCACACGGCCCCGAGTACGTGCATCTCGATGGAGATCAGGCCGACGTCCTCCAGGTTGGCGGGACCGAACGCGGCGTGGCCGGTGACCGACAGCGGCAGCAGCGTGAAGATGGCGACGGTGATCCGCAGTTCGGCGGGGATCGCCTCACCCTGGCGCACCGCGAGCACACCGATGATCAAGTACACCAGCGCGCACGACGCCACCACGATCAGTGCCTGGCCGGAGCCGATCGTCTTGATGTAGGTGCCGATCGAGTTCATCGTGACCGGCAGGTCGGGGTTGGCGTCCGCGTCCTCCAGCACGAGCGACACGAGCGCGGCCGCGGCCCAGATCGCAGCGCCGATCACCGCGATCAGCCGGGCGTGCGCCAGCACGGTCTCCTGCCGCTTCTGCCGGTCGGGACCGAGCAGCTTGGGCAGCAGGCTCATGCCGACCGTGACCAGGGCGGCCAGGTCGAGCAGCGCCCTGGACAGCGGGAGCCCGACCACGACCGCCGTGCTCGGGGACACCAGGCCAGGCACCGCGGCGGTCGCGCTCGCGGTCAGGGCAAGGGCCACGAGTACACCGACGATGGCGCCCCCCGCCAGCAGGTACACCAGCTGATAGCGTCGTCGACGGTCCGTCTTGGTCACGGTGGTCGTGGTCGAGGTCGTCATCGCACGCTCTCCTCCGTACGTCGGCTCGACCGCAGCGCGAAGAACAGCACGCCACCCAGCACGACAAGTGCCGCCACGATCCACACCCACACCGGCACCCCGCCGCCGCCACTGCTCGCGGTCGCCGCGACGGTGACCGGCCTGCCGGTGCCCGCCTTGGTCAGCCGGAACGTGATGTCACCGGTCACGGGGTGACCGTCCGCGGAAATGACGTGGTAGCTGGCCGTGTAGACGCCTGCCGGGCCGAGCGGGGCCACCTTGGTGGACACCGTGTCGCCGCTGACGGTGCCCTGCCGGGTGCGCTCCCAGTGCGTGCCGTTCGGGCCGACGACGGCGATCGTGTTGTCGCCGAGCTGAACAGGCGCGTTGAAGGTGAACTGGACAACGGCAGGTCCGGACGTCACCGATGAGCCCGCCGTCGGCGTGGTGTTGAGCAGCACGTTGTGCGCTGACGCCGGGGTGGCCAACGTGGCGACGGCCAGGCCGGCCAGCACCGCCACGGTGATCAGTCGTTTCATACCGACACTCCTGCCTGTTGACGGGGGTTCTGGCCACGCCTCCCCCGGACGAACGCGCCGAGACCGAAACCGAGGGCGAGCGCTGCGACGATCAGGCCGGCACCGCCGAGCCACCTCGCCGTGTTGTCGGACGCGGCCGCCGCCGCGGCCGGTGGGTTGACCGACGTCGCGTCGGCGACCGGTGCCGCCGCGTCGTCGCTGCTGGTCGCGGCCAGTTCCAGATGCGGTGTCGGGTGCTCCGGCTCCGGCTGGCCCGCCACGGTCGGCTGGTTCCAGTTCACGACGTCACCGTTGTCGTAGGTCTGGACCGCCGGC
>DASXYT010000253.1:0-4894 GCA_036502345.1 Pseudonocardiaceae bacterium
GTGGGGAAGCTGGTCGGACTCGGACGTGCCGTAGCGCCACAGGGTGGCGTACGTCCCGCCGGCCGCGAGTAGGTCCTCGTGGCTGCCGTCCTCCACGATTCTGCCACCGTCCAGTACCACGATCCGGTCGGCCCTGGCAGCCGTCGCCAGGCGATGCGCGACGACGAACGTCGTGCGCGTGCGTGCCATCCGTTCGCTGGCCACCAGCACGGCCGCCTCGGTGGCCGGATCGAGTGCCGCGGTCGCCTCGTCCAGCAACACGATGTCCGGTTCGACCAGTTCGGCCCGGGCAAGTGCGACCAATTGCCGCTGTCCGGCGGACAGGCCCTGGCCGCGCTCGCCGACCGGGTGGTGGAAGCCGTGGTTCAGACCAGCGACCATGGGCAGCGCGCCCACCTCGCGGACCGCCGACTCCACGGCGGCATCCGGCGCGGACGGCCTGCCGTAGCGCACGTTGTCCGCGATGTCGCCGGTGAACAGGTGCGGCTCCTGCGGCACGACGCCCAGCCGGTGCCGGAACCCGACCAGGTCGTAGTCCCGCACGTCGACACCGTCCACCATGACGTGCCCGCCGGTCGCGTCGTAGAACCGGGCGAGCAGCTTCACCAGGGTGGACTTGCCGGCACCGGTGGCCCCGACCAGCGCGACGGTCTGCCCTGCCGGCACCCGCAGCGACACGTTGTCCAGCGCGGCCTTGTTCGCGCCGCCGTAGCGGAAGCTCACGTCCCGCAGTTCGACGTCGCCGTGCAGCCTTGGCGGCACCGGAACCGGCCGTTTCGCCGGTAGCACCGTGGTCGGCGTACGCAGCAGATCACCGATCCGCAGTAGACCCACCCTGGCCTGCTGGTAGCCGTCGAACACCTGGGACAACTGCTGCACCGGGGCGAAGAACTGGCCGAGGTAGAGCAGGAACGCCACCAGCACGCCGGAGGTCAGCGTGCCCTGCGCCACCCAGGACGCGCCCACGCCGAGCACGACGGCCTGCGCGACCTCGGACAGGAACGTGACCAGCGGGAAGTACACCGCGATGTAGCGCTGGGCGCGCAGCCGGGACCGCCGGTACTCGTCGGACAACTGCCCGAAGTGGTCGTTGGCCAGCTGTTCGCGCGTGTTCGCCTGGGCCACCCGCAACCCGGAAACGTTCTCCTGCAGGTCGGCGTTGACCGCGCTGATCCGCTCCCGGGCCTCGGCATAGGCGACCGACGAGCGGCGCCGGAACACCACCGTCGCCACGACCACCACCGGCAGCGCGGCCAGCGCCGTCAACGCCAGCGGCAGGTCGATGACGACCATCGCGACGGCCATGCCGAGCACCGTCAACACCGAGACCACCGTGGTGACCAGACCGGTCTGCAGGAACGTGGACAGCGCGTCCACGTCCGTCGTCATCCTGGTCATGATCCGGCCGCCCAGCTCGCGCTCGTAGTAGTCGAGGCCGAGCCGTTGCAGGTGGGCGTAGCTGCGCACGCGCAGCAGGTAGAGCACGGTCTCGCCGGCCCTGGTCGCGATCACCGTCTGGCTGGCCAGCACGATCCAGTCGATCGCGACCACCGCCAGCGCGATCCACGACACCAGCCACACCACGTCGATGTGGTGCGCCGAGACACCGCTGTCCACGCCGTTGCGGATCAGCACCGGCAGCGCGACCGAGGCCAGCGCGTCGATCGCGACCAGGACCAGCGCGAACATCAGTGCCAAGCGCACCGGCCGGATCAGCGTGGCCAGCTTGAACCGGGGATCGGCCGCTGTGATGTCCACACCGGGCAGGCTCGGCTCGTCCGTGGCAGGCGGCAGCGTGGCCACCTGGGCGAGCAGTTCCGGTGTGGCCGGCAGGCCGCCGAACGCGCCTGCCGACATGTTCGCCTGCTCGGCGACGGCATGCGCGGGGGCGTCGTCGGTTTCGGGTTCCACCCACAGGTCGGGTGTGGTGCCGTCGCCGTTCGGGGCCGGGATCGTGCTGCCGGCGCCCGCCATCTCGTCGATCGTGTCGCCGGGACCGGCCAGCAGCGCCCGGAACAGGCCGGACCGTTCGGTCAGCTCGGCCTCGGTGCCGACGTCCACCACCTGGCCGTTGTCCAGCACCGCGATCCGGTCGGCCAGCGACAGCGTGGACCTGCGGTGCGCGATGATCAACGTGGTCCTGGTCGCGGTGACCGAGCGCAGGGTGTCCTGGATGGCCGCCTCGGTGGCCGCGTCCACGGCCGACGTGGCGTCGTCCAGCACCAGCACCCTCGGGTCGGACAGCAGCGCCCGCGCCAGCGCGATCCGCTGCCGTTGGCCACCGGACAGGGTCAGGCCACGTTCGCCGACCAGCGTGTCGTAGCCGTCCGGCAGGGCGGAGATGAAGCCGTCCGCCTCGGCGGCCCTGGCTGCCGTGCGCACCTCGTCGTCGGTGGCGTCGGGGCGGCCGTAGGCGATGTTGTCCCGGACCGACGATGAGAACAGGAACGCCTCCTCGAACACCACGCCGACCGCGCGGCGCAGCGACGACATCCGTACGCCTCGGATGTCCAGCGGGGCACCCGGTGGACCGACCCGGATCGCGCCGGACTGCACGTCGTAGAACCGGGGCAGCAGCAGTGACACCGTCGACTTGCCAGAGCCGGACGTGCCGATCAGCGCCAGCGTCTCGCCCGGCTCGACGCGCAGCGAGACGCCGTTGAGCACCGGTTCGCTGCGGGTGTAGCCGAAGCGGACGTCGTCCAGGACCACCTCTACCGGCCCGTCCGGCAGGTCGACCGCGTCGGGCGGGTCCACGATCTCCGGCTGCGAGTCGACCAGTTCGTACACCCGCTCGGCGGCGGCCCTGGTCATCTGGCCGAGGATCACCAGCGCGGACAGCAGCCGGGCCGGACCGGCCAGGGTGGCCACGTAACTGGCGAACGCGAGGAACGTACCGATGCTGATCTCGCCGCGCAGCGCCAGCCAACCACCCAGCGCCAGCACGGCGACCTGGCCCAGCGGCGGCAGCGCGGACATCGTCGCGTTCGGCTTCGACTGCAACCGGGCGGCGCGTAGCCGTTCGGCGAACAGTTTGCGGGCGGTGCTCTCCAGGCGGCTCGTCTCGCGGGCCTCCTGGCCGAAGCCCTTCACCACGCGGACCCCGGTGACCGTCTCCTCGACGTGCTGCGCGATGTCCGCCGCGCGCTGCTGCGCCGACCAGGTGGCCGGGAACAGCCGACGGCGTGACTTGGCGGCCACGAAGCCGAGCAGTGGCACCACGATCAGCGCGACGACGGTGAGCAGCGGCGACAGCCACAGCATCGCGACCACCGACACCACGATCAGGACCAGCACGCCGATGGACAGCGGGACCACGGACAGCAGGCCCTGCACCAGTTGCAGGTCGCTGTTCGCCCTGGAGACCACCTGGCCGGTGCGCAGCGCGTCCTGCTTGCCACCGTCGAGCCGGGAGACCGAGGCGAACACCGACCGGCGCATGTCGTGCTGCACGTCCAGCGCGAGCTTGCCGGCCAGGTAGCGGCGCAGGAACGCGGCCACGAACCGGATCGCGGCCAGGATGATCAACACCGTGATCAGCTCGGCCAGCCGGTTCGTCCGGCCGGCCACCGCGTCGTTGACGCCGAGCCGGGTGAGCAGTGGACCGACCGCTTCCAGACCGGTGCCCAGCGCCGAGCTGACCACCACTGTGACGACGAGGCCGGGATGTTGCCAACAGGCGGCGAAGAGCCTGCGGATCCAACCGGTTGCCGGTTCTGTTGACTCTCTTGACGGGTTAGGGGAGGGATCGGCCACGGTTCCACACTAGAACCCAGCACTGTCGGAGACCGAACTATTGTGTGCTGGCATGACGAGCGAAGGCTGGCTGGCGGACACGCGGACGTCCTACGACACGGTCGCGGCCAGCTACGCCGACCAGCTGCGCGACGCCCTCGCGACACAGCCTTATCTGCGCGCTGCGCTGGCCCTGTTCGCCGATCTCGTGGGTGCTTGTGGTGGTGGCCCGGTGGCGGATGTCGGGTGTGGGCCGGGCCGGATCACCGCCCACCTGCGTGAGTTGGGGCTTGATGCCTTCGGCATCGACCTGTCGCCCGCGATGATCGACGTGGCCCGGCGAGACTATCCCGGCGTGCGGTTCGAGGTCGGCTCGATGACTTCGCTGGACCTGGCCGACGAGTCGGTCGCCGGGCTGCTGGCCTGGTGGTCGCTGGTGCACACCCCGGACGACGCGATTCCCGGGGTGTTCGCGCAGTTCCGTCGTGTACTGCGGCCGGGCGCCCCGCTCGTGCTCGGTTTCCACGTCGGCGACCGGTCCTGGCACAAGACCGAGGGCTACGGCGGCCATCCGATGAACGTCTACGTTCACCGCCGCCCGCCTGCCCGGCTGGCGGCATGGCTGCACGAGGCCGGATTCACCGTCGAAGCCGAGCTGCTGCTCGACCCGGACGCCGAGACGCAGGGTGGTGTGTTGTTCGCGCGCCGCCCGCCGAACTAGGCCCATGTTGGTTGCGGCCCAGGCGTTCCGCTGCGCCGGCCTCCGCCGCTGATTCAGTGAATGGTCGCCACGCGGGCCTGTGGGGTCGACTCGCCGCGCTGGTTGGTCGACACGCGGACGTGGGTGGTCGACTCGCCGACTCGGGTGGGCGAGATGCCGCCCTGCGCGGTCGACTCGCCGACTTGGGTTGCCAACTCGCCGCTGGGGGATGTCGGGATGCAGCCGCGGGAGCGCGACTCGTCTGTCTGGGTGGGCGACTCGGCCGCCTGCGCGGTCGACATGCCGTCCCGCGCCGTCGACTCGCCGGTGTGGGTGGGCGACTCGCCGTGTGGGGATGTCGGGATGGGGCGGTGGGTGTGCGACTCGTTTGTCTGGGTGGGCGACTCGCCCGCTCAGGTGGGCGAGATGCCGTTCTGCGCGGTCGACTCGCCGACTGGG
>DASXYT010000254.1:0-7849 GCA_036502345.1 Pseudonocardiaceae bacterium
TTCTGCTGGTGACAGGCTCGCGCCTACGCCGTTGGAGCTGCGCATCCGGCCGCGCCACGCCTCGTGGCTGAACGGGACGAACATGTCGAAGCCGAACGTTTCGACGTCCTGGAAGCCGGCGGTCGTCAACTCTGCTGCCCACTCCGGGTGGCCGTAGTCACCGCCGCCCATGGGCCAGTTGGGGTGGTACTTGAGCACCAGGTCCTCGCTGATCGCGCACACGTTGTCCGGTAGCACCTGGTAGTCGCGGTAGCAGATGGCGAGCGCGCCACCCGGCACGAGCAGCCGCCGGGCCTCGGCGAGGGCCTCCCACCTGTCGAACCAGTGCCAACACTGCCCTGCGCTGACCACGTCCCAGCTGTCCGCCCGCAGCCCGGTGTCCTCTGCCGGTGCCACCCGGTAGGTGACCTCCAGTCCGAGCGCCGCGTCCTGCGGGCGGGCCTCCTCCAGTAGCTCCGGCGAGATGTCCACCCCGGTCACGAGGCAACCGGCCGCCGCGAAGCCGCGTGCCAGCGCTCCGGTCCCTGTCCCCACGTCGGCGATCCGGTGGCCGGCCAGGCCGATGTTCATGGCGGACAGCCTGCTGAACAGTTCGGGCGGGAAGTTGGTCCGGTACTTCGCGTAGTCGTGTGCCGTCTTGCCGAAGTCCACGTCAGCAACTCCTTCGCGCGGTGCGGCCTACCCGAACCAATACTGCCCTCCGGGCTGTCAAGACCGGACACTGAGGGGCCTGGCGCGGCGCTGTGAGCGTCTGACCTGCCAGCCCGTAACGGTCGTAGTCCCCCATCTGCGGTGACCACGGTTCGACCCCGGGTATCTGGGCGAGGCTGGTCCGTGCCCATCGGACCGTGTCGAACCGCACCACCGGAAGGAAACCCATGAACCGCAAGCTCATCGTCCTCGCTGCCGCTGCCGCGACGGCCTGCACCGCCATCGCCCTCAACGTCGTTCCCGCGAGCGGCCAGGTCAGTCATCCCGCGGCCGCGACGGCGGTGACCACGAACGCGAGTGGCTCCGTGCTGGGGAGTACCCATTTCCTGACACTCGCCGCCGCTCGCAAGGCCGCTGACGTGGCGCTGGCCAACTGCGCCGGGCGCGGTTTCCCGGTCGCCGTCGCGGTGCTGGACCGTGACGGGGTCCTGATCTTCCAGGAACGGGCCGACACCGCGACCGGTGCCACCGTCAACGTGAGCATGGAGAAGGCATACGCGGCGGTCGGCTTCCAGTCGCCGACGTCGGCGTTGCAGCAGGCAGCCGTGACGCAGCCCGGGTTCACGTCCATCGCGGGCTTCAACATCCTGCCCGGCGGTCTGCCCATCTCGATCAACGGCACCGTCGTCGCCGGCATCGGCGTCTCGGGTTCGCCCAGTGGTGACACCGACGCCCTGTGCGCGACGGCTGGTATCAACGCGATCTCCTGACCATTGTGGCGACGCCCGGCTCCGGGCGTCGCCACACTCCAACTAGGACTGTCAGCCCTGGCGAACCGTGTTGTCCCTGCCCGTGTTGTGCACGACGGGGGAACCGCCCTGCCAGGTCACGTGGTCGTCCGTGCCGTTCACGGTGATGGTGCCGGCGCTGCCGATGTGCACGGTGTCGTCGGTGCCACTGACCGTGACCGCCGAGCAGGTGCCGGTCAGGGTGATCGTCGCGTCGCTGCCGCTGATCGTCACCGCGTGGCCGTCGCACGTGTACGTGGCGCGGGTGTCCGTCGCGGTGATCGTGCCAGGCGCGACTCCGCCGGTGGCGCCCTGCGTCGTCCGGTCGTCGCCCTGGTCGTGGCCACGGTCACCGCCGTTGTCGTCGTTCGCGTCGTTGTCGTCGCGGTCGTGCCGGCTGGTCGACGTCAGTGGTGGCGAGGACGTGGTCTGGCTGGCTGACTGCGTGGCCGAGCTCCCGGAAGTCTGGGTTCCTGCCGTCAACTGGCTCGTCGGCGTGGTGCCGCAGGCGGCGATCACCAGCGCTGCCGCTCCCGCGCTGACGGCCAGCATCATTCCCTTGGCGACGTTGTGCATGACATGTCCTCTCAATTCGACTGGTATCACTGGCCTCGCGATATCCATAGTCGCCTCGGGTGAGTCGTAGCTGCCATTGGACGTTGGTGCTACTACAGAACCACTGTGGGCTAGACCACTTCGGATGCTGGAGACGAGCGCGCCGGTCGGCGAGAGAGTGTCCGTCAGCTGTTGAGCCTGCGCCGTTCGAGGTCGGAGACCTGGCGGGCGGACAGCGCCAGCAGCGGGTGCGCGCCGACCGCGGTGAGCGCGTCGAAACTCTCGCCGGACAGCAGCGCCGCGCTCTCCACGTCCCGCAGGCCTGCCGCCGCCACCACCTCGGCGCGGTGTTGGACGAACGCCGTCCGGTAGTCCTGCTCGGTGATGATCCGGTGCAGCAGGCGGTTCAGCGGCAGGCTGTCCGGTTCCGGGAACCGGTAGTAGACGTAGTCCGTCTGGGTGAACTCGTGGCCGCCGTACCTCGCCACGGGCTCGCCGCTGCCGAACGGGACACCCTGGGCGCCGGCCGGCAGGAACTGGACGACGCCGTGGCCGTGGTGCGACAACTCCTGGTAGGAGAGCAGCGTGCCCGGTACCCGGCCGATCACGCCGAGCGCGGTGAACCAGGTCATCAGTTCGCTCTCGCCGACCTCGTCCAGGTTGATCGCGGTGAGGTCGAGCAGGTCGTCGTACCGGCCGTGCGTGACTTCGCCGAGCACCCAGTCGTCGAAACCGAAGTTGGGGGAGTGGTAGCGGCTCGTGCCGGGGAAGTGCGACATGCCGCCACTCGCGATCACCGCGATCCGCTCGGGACGGTCCGCCAACGCGTTGGCGATCGCGTTGCCCAGCCGGAAAGCCCGCCGGGGGCTCGGGATCGGCGGCAGGTAGGTGTTCACCAGCAACGGCACGATCGGTATGTCACGGTCGCCGACGATGTACTCCAGCGGTGTCAGGAAGGCATGGCCCAGCACGGCTTCCTGCGAGTACGTCAGGTCGAAGTCCTGCGCGATCACGCCCTTGAGCAGTTGCGCCGCCAGATCGGTGTGCACCTGCACGGTTTTCGACCTGGCCATGTAGTGCGCAGTGACCGTCGGGGACAGCACCAACGTGAACGCCGGCACGGCCTCCAGCCAGAACGTCTCAAGATGGTCGAGGCCGATCAGCAGGATCGCGTCCGGTCGCGTCTCGTCCAACACCTGGCCGAACCGGGCCAGCGCGTCGGTGCTGGCGTCCAGTTTGACCGGATCCTCGTGCGGTGGGCGACTGAGCAACTGCGGTGCGTGTACGGCCGCGGCAGCGGCCACGATCTGTGCCACGAGCGTTCTCCCTCACTCCTGGCCACCCAATACACTCAAGACCCTAAGCATGGTCAGCTACACTGTCAATAAGATTGCTAACAATCTGGTGGGCGAAGGGAACGCGATGACGGTAAGCGGCGACACCGAGGCGCTCGCTGAGGTCAGTCTCGTGGAGCGGCTTCGACTCGCGATCGTGCACGGCGAGCTCACGCCCGGCCAGCGCCTCGTCGAATCCGACCTGGCCGAGCGCTTCGGCGGTTCACGCGGTGCCGTCCGGGAAGCCATTGTGCTGCTGGAGAACGAAGGCCTCATCGCCCGCCAGCGCAACCGCGGTGCTTCGGTCCGGCCGGTGTCCCTTGAGGAAGCCATCGAGATCACCGAGGTCCGCGCCGTACTGGAAGGTCTGTGCGCCGCGAAGGCGGCGGCCACCGGGACGGCCGCCGACCGCCGCAAGCTGAAGTCCATCGGTGTCGCGATGCAGAAGGCCGTCAAGCAGAACGACGTGCGCGCCTACAGCGCCACCAGCCAGGAAGCCCATCTGTACATCCGCGAGATGGCCAAGCAGTACACCGCGAGCGGCGTCCTGGACCGGCTGCGCTACCAGAGCGTGCGCTACCAGTTCAGCGTCGCGATGCTGCCGGCCAGACCGGCACAGGGCCTGAAGGAACACCTCGCCGTCATCGAGGCCGTCACGTCCCGCTCGCCGGATCTGGCCGAGGAGACCATGCGGGCGCACCTGACCAGCGTGATCGGGGCGCTGCAACAGCTGGCCGCGATCGGCGTCTTCGCCTACGCGCCGCCCAAGTAACTACTTCTGCTCCTGCGGATGGGTGGCCAGCGGTTGCACGCTGATCTCCAGCCACGGGAACAGCGGCAACGAGGACAGCGCGTCGTGCAGCACGGTGGCGTCCTCCGCCTCGTAGAGCCCGATCGCGTCCCGCGTGCCGGGTACCCGCCACAGTCGGATCAGGATGCCGGCCTCGCGCAGTTCCTTGGCCCGCATGCGTTCCGCGGCCCGCAACTCCTCGCGTAGCCGCAGGGATGCCTCGTCGGTGGGCATTCTGTTGTTCTGGCGCACGAGAAACTCCATCACGCACTCGCCTCCTCGACGGAATCACCCGGATCCGCCTCGGCCTGCCGGAGCAGCCGCGCGGCGAGCAGTTCGGGATCGCTGACCGGCACCTCGTGGTCGGCGTCCAGTTCGTCCACCGACCAGCCGAGCGCACCGGCCCGCTGCGCCTGCGGGCGGAACGGCGACGCCCATCCCGTGCACAGCAGATACGTCCCGGACACACCCAGTTCGCTGGCACCGTACCGTGATTCGTCCTGGTAGGTGCGCAGCGGATGGTCGGTCAGCAGGCCGGACACCTCAGCGATGACCCGTTCGTCCGTGACGCCGAGATTGACCAGTGGCCGAGGCGGCACCCGCCAGCCGTCACCCTGTTCGACGGCCGAGTCCCGGTAGTGCGCTGCGGCCCGCTCGGGCAGCAGCGTCAGCGCTGCCTCACCCCGTTCGGGCAGGAAACCGTCGATCACCACGAGCCTGGCGATCCGGTCGGGCAGCAGCCCGGCGGCGCCGGTCACCACCATGCCGGCGTAGCTGTGGCCGACCAGCACGACGCTGGCCGCGGCACTGCCACGGATCGCAGCGGCCACGTCCTCGACGTGGGTGTCCAGGCCGATGTCCGGGGTGAGCCGGTCGGCCAGGTCGCCGAGCCCGGTGAGCGTCGGCGTGATCACGGTGTGGCCCGCCGACCTGAGTTCGCCTGCCACCTTGTCCCAACACCAGTTGCCGTGCCATGCGCCGTGGACCAAGACGTACGTCCGCACCGCTCACCCGCTTCCTCGTCCGCTCGATCAGCGTAGGTAGCACTGCGTCAGGCCGTCAACCAAACTGTTAACGATCCAGGCAAAAATGGGAACAGGATTGTTGACAGTCGTGCGCGGAAGTATCAGTCTCTAGTGGTGGCGCTCAGCGACGAGGCACCGGTCCAGCCGGTACTCGCGGCTGCCGACATCGCTGTCTGGTACGGCAAGTTCCAGGCCGTCGAGTCGGCATCGTTCGAGATCGGTCCTGGCGAGTTCGTCAGCCTCGTCGGACCGAACGGGCACGGGAAATCCAGCCTGGCAGGCGCGCTCGCTGGTGTGGTGGCCCGCAAGGGCGACGTCCGGGTCAACGGCAGACGGATCCCGTCCGCCAATCCGATCGCTGCCATCCGTGCCGGCCTGGTGCTGGTGCCCGAGCGCAGACACCTCTATCCGAACATGAGCGTGCAGGACAACATCCTGCTCGGCCGGTACAGCAGAACCGCCAAACGGTTGGCCCGCAACGCATGGGCCGAGGTCGTCGGCGTGCTGGACCTGTTCCCGGAACTGGCCGACCGGCTCGCCCAACGGGCCGGCACGCTGTCCGGCGGACAGCAGCAGATGGTCGCACTGGCCAGGGGACTCGCGGCGCAGCCGGAAGTGCTGGTCCTGGACGAACCGTGCCTCGGCCTGTCCGAGAGCGTCACCGCCCGCGTCTACGAGGCTCTCGTCAAGTTGAGCGCGACCGACGTCAGCGTGCTGCTGGTCGAGGAGAACCCGTCCCGCGCACTGCAGGTCAGTACCAGGGTCCTGCATGTCAACCAGGGCACGATCGTGGAGGTGGCATGAGTAATTTCGGCAACCTCCTGTTGGCCGGCATCACGTCCGGCGCCATCTACGCGGTGTTCGCCGCCTGCCTGGCGATCTGGTTCCGGGTGGCCAACGTGCTGAACCTGGCCATCGGCGACTTCGCGATGATCGGCGCGATCGGCACCGCGGAACTCGACCAGTACGCGCATCTGCCGCTGGTGCTGGCGATCCTGGTGCCGCTGGTGGCATCCGGCCTGATCGCGTGGGGCTTCGACTGGCTGGTGCTGCATCCCGCGCTGGACTCCGGTCGCGGGCACTCCGGCATCGTGTCGGTCTTCTTCTACACGTTCGCCCTGTCGTTCGTCCTGGAAGGCGCCGCCCGGCTGCTGTTCGGCACCGACGTGCACGCCGCACCCGCGCTGTGGGCCGGTCCCGCGCTGTCCTTCGGATCCCTGCACGTCGAGCGCGCCGGCATCCTGGTGCTCGGGTTGGCCGTGGTGGTCGGCGGTCTGGCCGCCGGTTATCTTTATTTCACGATGTCCGGCAAGGCGGCGACCGCCTGCGGCGAGAGTGTCGTCGGCTCGAAAGTGGTCGGCATCGACGCGCATCGGCTGCGCAGACAGATCTTCGTGACCACGGCCGTCGTCGCCGCGTTGTTCGGGGTCGTCGAGTCCCCGCTGACCGGGTTCACGTTCAGTTCCGGGCCGACGATCAGCCTGATCGGCGTCGTCGCGGCGGGCTTCGCCGGATTCCGCAGGCCGGGCAGAGCGGTGGTGGCCGGCCTGCTCATCGGGCTCGCCGAGTCGTTCCTCGGTGGCTACGTGAGCACGTCGTACAACGAGATCCTGCTGTACACGCTGCTCGCCGTCGTGATCATGATCCGACCGGGGGTGCTCGGCCTTGCCACGGCACACTGATTGGCTCGCGAAGCGGTCCGGCCTGGCACCGGCCGGGTACGGGGTCGCCGTGGCCGGGCTCGCGATCGTTGTGCTGCTGGGCCTCGGTGGCTCCTACGAGGCATCCGTGTTCACCGTGGCCCTCGGGTACGCGGTCGTCACGGTCGGGATGTCCATCCAACTCGGCTACAGCCGCCAGTTGGCGTTCAGCCAGTCCGCGTTCATGGGGCTCGGCGCCTACGTGGTGGCGATCCTCGAGGTCAAGTACCAGGTCGGCGTCGCACTCGCATTCGTGGCCGCGATCGTGGTCGCCGCGCTGTTGTCGCTGCTGTTCAGCTCGGTGCTGACCAGGATCGCGGGCCTGGCGTTGGCCCTGGTCACGTTGCTGATCCCGGAGATCGTGTCCCAGTTGGCGACGTTCTCGCACTACCTTGGCAGCTTCGCCGGCATCAGCGGGGTGCTGCCGCTGTGGAGCGCCGACACGTACCAGCAGAGCCTGCTGGGCACCGGCATCATCGCGGCACTGGTGCTCGGCCTGATCACGTTCCTCGCGGTGCGGATCCTGCGTTCCCGTGTCGGCCTGCAACTGTCCGCCGTCGCCGCGAACGAGGGCATGGCCGAGGGCATGGGCATCAGCCTCGGCCAGCGCAAGATCGAGGTATTCGTGCTCGGCTCGGTGCTGGCAGCGCTGGGCGGCGCCGTCGTAGCCAGCGCGCAGAACATCGTCACCCCCGACCTGGCCGCCGAGTCGTCCCAGTTGACGCTGCTGGTGATGTTGTTCGTCGGCGGCCGCAGGAGCGTGTGGGGTGCCATCGTCGGTGCCGTCGCCATCGAGTACCTGTCCAGCCTGTCCAGCACAATCACCACGAACCTCTCGATCATCGAGGGTGTTCTGTTGCTGCTGGTCCTGCTGTTCGAGCCGGACGGCTTCGCCGGCATCGTCCGCCGAGGTTTCCACGCGGTCATGACGGTGGTCCGCCGACGGTCCACACCGGACGATGAGCCAACGGCAGAAGCGGTGCCGGTGGTAGTCGGAGGCGGTGAA
>DASXYT010000255.1:0-21347 GCA_036502345.1 Pseudonocardiaceae bacterium
GTCCGCGAACGTCGCCAGCACCACCGACCCCTGTTCCTCGATCAGCCAGAAGAACAGCGACGCTACGAACAGCGGGATGTAGGCCAGCACCCTGGACCGCTCGACCGGCGTCGTCCTCGGGCTGCGCAACATCATCGTGAAGTAGCCGACCGGCAGCAGGATCCCCAGCACGCTCACCGCGTCGATGATCAAGTCGGCCGACAGCACGCCCGTCACCGCGAGCACCACCACCAGCACGGCCACCACGAGCACGCCGAGCCCGATCCTGGTCCACGTGCGACCGCGGTCGGCGTCGGTCAGCGGGTTGGCGGGCGCGGTGCCCGCGTCGCCGAGCATCCGGCCGCCCACCACGTACCAGACGAGGGCGATCGCCATGCCGACCGCGGCGAAGGCGAAGCCGGCGTGGAAGCCCCACGTGTCTCGCAGGCCACCGACGGCCAGCGGCGCGACGAAGGCACCGAGGTTGGTGCCGACGTAGAACAGGCTGAAGCCCGCGTCCCTGCGGTTGTCGTTGCGGCCGTAGAGATCGCCGACGACCTTCGAGATGTTCGGCTTGAGCAGCCCGGTGCCGATGGTGATCAACACCATCGAGACGTACAGGGCGACGATGCCGCCGCCGGGCACCGAGAGGCAGATGTGTCCGGTCATGATCATGACGCCGCCGAAGAAGATCGAACGACGGGAGCCGAAGATCCGGTCGGCCAGCCAGCCGCCGATCACGCCCGACATGAACACCAGCGCGCCGTAGATGGACATCAGCGAGCTGGCCAGCGACTGCGACAGGCCCAGTCCACCCTCGTTGAGCTGGGTGTACATGTAGTACAGCAGGATGGCCCGCATCCCGTAGTACGAGACCCTCTCCCAGAACTCGGTGAACCAGAGCGTGGACAGGCCACGCGGATGGCCGAGAAAACCTCGTTCGTCGGTGTCGCGCTCCGGCGGGCTCGTCGGCGCTGACGCCACGTCGGTCACTGCTGGAACCCCCTTGTCCCTGGTCACGTCGGCTGCCGGTCACCCAATCAGCCAATCCGGACAACGGCCACTCGAACCCGCCACGACCAGTCCGTTCGTGCCGGCAGCGCCGCGTGGGACGGGTGATCCGACGTGGACGGACACTCGATGTGGCGTAACTGCTCCGTCCCTCGGCCACCCTCCGCTAGACTGACCGCACCGCGCCCTTCCCTTGTGTGAGGAGTGACTCCTTCGGTGCGCAACGCACCTTCACCCGGTGGCGATAGCCAGCCGGGGTGCAGCCCCGGCGGCCATATCGGCCCGGATCGCCGTGCGAGCGGAGTCGCGAGGTGACCGGGTCTCTCTACAACGCGCTCGGCGTACTCGCCGTGCTCGTGCTGACCGCGTGTGCGGCTGTGTTCGTCGCCGCCGAATACGCCCTGACCACGCTGGAACGTGTCCAGGTGGAGCGCCACCTCCAGGAGGTCGGCGACCGCAGGGCCCAACAGATCGCCCGCGCACAGCACTCGCTGTCCTTCCAGCTGTCCGGCGCCCAACTCGGCATCACCATCACCACGCTGGCCACCGGCTACCTGGCCGAACCGTCCATCGCCGGGCTGCTGCGGCCGGTGCTGACCGGTATCGGCCTGCCCGAGGGCGCCGCCGAACCGATCAGCCTCGCCATCGCGTTGCTGTTGGCCACCACGGTGTCCGTCGTCTTCGGCGAACTCGTGCCGAAGAACCTGGCCATCTCGCACCCCCTGGCCACCGCGCGAGCCGTCGCCGGCGTGCAGACCACGTTCTCCACGGTGTTCCGCTGGCTGATCGCGGCGCTGAACCGATCGGCGAACCTAGTGGTCCGCCGGCTCGGCGTGGCACCCGCCGAGGAGCTGCGTTCGGCCAGGTCACCCCAGGAACTCGGGTCGCTCGTCCGGACGTCGGCCGAGCAGGGCACGCTCGACCAGAGCACGGCGACCCTGCTGGACCGGTCGCTGCGGTTCGGTGAACTGACCGCCGAGGAACTGATGACACCGAGGCTGCGGGTGGAGTCGCTGCCCACCGACGGAACCGTGCACGATCTCGTACTGGCCAGCATGCGCACCGGCCTGTCCCGGTTCCCGGTGTACCAGGGCGACCTGGACGATGTTCGCGGTGTCGTGCATGTGAAGCAGGTGTTCGGGGTGCCGGTCCCGGAACGCACGACGACCACGGTGGCGATGCTGGCCATGCCGGTGCCCACCGTGCCGGAAACGCTGCCCGCGGACGCGTTGCTGGAGCGGCTGCGGGATTCCGGGCTGCAGGTCGCGATGGTGGTGGACGAGTACGGCGGCACCGCGGGACTGGTCACGATGGAGGACCTGGTCGAGGAGATCGTCGGCGACGTCCGCGACGAGCACGACAGGGGCGAGGCTCCCCCGGTGCGCCCGCTCGGCCGGACCAGTTGGCTGGTGTCCGGGCTGCTGCGCGACGACGAGATCGCGGAGGCCACCGGCTTCCGCATGCCGGAGGGCGAGTACGAGACGGTGGCCGGCCTGGTGCTGTCCCGCCTCGGCGAGATACCCGAGGTCGGCGACGAGGTCAGGGTGGACGGCTGGCGGATCACCGTGATGCTGATGGACCGCCACCGGATCGCCGAACTTCGACTGTCCACAGTGGTCGATGGGCCGCCGGAGGCGACCGGATGATCGGACTGTCCCTTTTCATCACCGTGTTGCTGTTGCTGGGCAACGCGTTCTTCGTCGGCGCCGAGTTCGCCGTGATCACGGCACGCAGGGACCGACTGGAAGCGCTGGCCGACGAGGGCAAGGCGCGGGCCAGGGTGGCGATCCGCGCAGGGCACGAACTACCGCTGCTGATCGCCGGTGCCCAACTCGGTGTCACGGTCTGCTCGCTGGGCCTCGGCGCGCTCGCCGAACCGGCCATCTCCCACCTGTTGGAGGAGCCGTTCGGGGCGCTCGGCGTGCCGGACACCGTGGTGCACGTCGTCGGGTTCGTCATCGCGCTGTGCATCGTGACGATGCTGCACACCCTGTTCGGCGAGATGGTGCCGAAGAACCTGGCGCTGGCCGGACCGGAACGGGCCGCGATGTGGCTGGTGCCGGTGCACTTCGCGTTCTGCCGGTTCACCAGGCCGCTGCTGGTGCTGTTCACCGCGCTGGCCAACGCCGTGCTGCGGCTGCTCAAGGTGACGCCCAAGGGCGAGTTGGACAGCGCGTACACGACGGACGAACTGGCGTCGCTGATCGCCGAGTCCCGGGAGGAGGGCCTGCTGGCCGGGCCGGAGTCCCGCAGGCTCGTGCAGACGTTGTCCTCGGCCGAGCACACCGTTGCCGATGTGTTGGTGCCGCTGGAAAAACTGACGTCACTGCCGGCCGCGCCCACCGTGGGCGACGTGGCGGCTGTGGTCGCGGCGACCGGCTTCTCCCGGTTCCCGCTGCGCGCAGAGGACGGCAGACTGGTCGGCTACCTGCACGTCAAGGACGTGCTCGACCTGCTGGACGACGACCCGGCCGAGCCGGTGCCGAGGGCCCGGATCCGCGGCCTGCCCGAGGTCCCGACCGACGCCCGGCTGGACGAGGCGCTGACCGCGCTGCGCCGCTCCAACAGCCATCTGGCCAAAGCGGTCCAACCGGACGGTGCGGTGGTCGGCGTCGTCGCGCTGGAGGACGTGGTCGAGGAGTACGTCGGCACGGTCAGGGACGCGACGCACGTGTCGGCGACCTGAGGATCAGCGGTTCACCAGCAGCACGATGAAGATCACCACTATCGCGCCCGCCACCAGTAGCGCGGCGAACCTGCCGCTGCGCCACTCACCACTGTGCATGGCGGACACCGTAAACCAGATGCGGGCGGGGCGGGCGACCGGCAGGCTCGCACTGTGCAGTTTCTGCCCGGTTTGCGGCTTGCCGAGACCTTTTACCGTGGTGCCGTCCGGCCATTGCTGGACGAACACTTCCCCGGACTGCCACACGCGGCTGCCCTGATCGGCTACGGCTCGGAGGTCCTCGGGTTCGACACGGCGCGATCCACCGACCACAACTGGGGTCCCCGGCTGCAGATCTTCCTGCCGACCGAGGAGAACGCCACCGACCTCGGAGCGGTACTGGCCGCTGGGCTGCCGGACACCTGGAGCGGCTACCCGACCGCGTTCACCTTCACCCAGGAGGCCGACCAGGTGCCACGCCAACGGGTCGAGGTGGCCTGCCTCGCCGACTGGCTGACCGGGTGGCTTGGCTTCGACCCGACCGCAGGTGTCACCGCGACCGACTGGCTGGCCACGCCGACGCAGAAGCTGGCCGAGGTCACCCAGGGCGCGGTCTACCACGACGGGTTCGGCGAACTCACCGCCGCGCGCGCCGCACTGGCCTGGTATCCGGACGACCTGTGGCGGCACGTGCTGGCCTGCCAGTGGCAGCGGATCAGCCAGGAGGAGGCGTTCCCCGGCCGCTGCGCCGAAGTGGGCGACGAACTCGGTTCACTGGTGGTCACCGCCCGACTGGCGCGCGACATCATGCGACTGTGCCTGCTGATGCACCGCCGCTACCCGCCGTACAGCAAGTGGCTGGGCACGGCGTTCGCCCGGCTGCCCGGCATCGGCGACCTGCCGGCACAGCTCACCGGAGCGCTGACCGCAGCGGACTGGTCGGCCCGCGAGGACCACCTGGTCGCCGCCTACCGTGCGGTTGCCTTGCTGCACAACGAACTCGGGCTCACCGAACCGCTGTCGCCGGACAGCCTGCCGTTCTTCGACCGGCCGATCCGGATCATCGGCGCCGCCCGCTTCCGCGATGCGCTGATGGCCGGCATCAAGAACCCGGGCCCGCTGGCCGGAGCGGTCGACCAGTTCGTGGACAGCACGGATGCCCTGGGGGACAACGAGTTCACCAGGGCCGTCGCGGCTCAGCTGACGTAGGACTCCAACGGCGGGCACGAGCACACCAGGTTGCGGTCACCCTTGGCACCGTCGATCCGGCGTACCGGCGGCCACACCTTCGGTGCCGCCGTGCCGGCCGGGAACGCGGCCTCCTCACGGCTGTACGGGTGGTCCCACTGGCCGGTCAGCGATGCGGCGGTGTGCGGGGCGTTGCGCAGCGGGTTGTCATCCGCCGGCCAGGAACCCGCGCCGACCTTGTCGATCTCCTGCCGGATCGCGATCATCGCGTCGCAGAACCGGTCGAGTTCGACGAGGTCCTCGCTCTCGGTCGGCTCGACCATCAGCGTGCCGGCCACCGGGAACGACGTCGTCGGCGCGTGCAGGCCGTAGTCGGCCAGCCGCTTCGCCACGTCCTCCACGGTCACGCCGGTGGCCTTGGTGATCGGCCGCAGGTCCAGGATGCACTCGTGCGCCACGAACTTGGCGGTACCGCCCGCGTGGTCCATGCCGGCGTAGAGCACCGGGAAGTGGTCGTCCAGCCTGCGGGCCACGTAGTTGGCCGCCGCGATGGCGGTCAGCGTGGCGCGGCGCAGGCCGTCGGCACCCATCATCCGCACGTAGGCCCAGGAGATCGGCAGGATCGACGCGCTGCCCCACGGAGCCGCGCTGATCGGGCCGACCCCGGTGGCCGGGCCCGCGGTGGGCTGGAGCGGATGGTTGGGCAGGAACGGCGCGAGGTGGGCGCGCACGCCGATCGGGCCGACACCGGGACCGCCGCCGCCGTGCGGGATGCAGAACGTCTTGTGCAGGTTGAGGTGTGACACGTCGGCACCGAACTTGCCGAACCGGGCCAGGCCGATCAGCGCGTTCAGGTTCGCGCCGTCCACGTACACCTGGCCACCCGCGTCGTGCACCACGGCGCACACGTCCCGGACGGTGTCCTCGTACACGCCGTGCGTCGACGGGTAGGTGACCATGATCGCGGCGAGGTCGTCGGCGTGCTGCGCGGCCACCTCGCGCAGGTGCGCCATGTCGATGTTGCCGCCGCCGTCGCACTTCACCACGACCACCCGCATGCCGGCCATCACGGCACTGGCCGCGTTCGTGCCGTGTGCGCTGCTCGGGATCAGGCACACGTTCCTGGCCTGCTGCCCACGGTCCCGGTGATAGGCGCGGATGGCCAGCAGGCCGGCCAGTTCGCCCTGGCTGCCGGCGTTGGGCTGGAGGCTGACCGCGTCGTAGCCGGTCATCTCGGCCAGCCACGCCTGCAGGTCGGACACGATCCGCAGGATGCCCGCCGCGTCCTCGACCGGCGCGAACGGGTGCAGGTCGGCGAACTCCGGCCAGGTGATCGGCTCCATCTCGGCGGTGGCGTTGAGCTTCATCGTGCACGAGCCGAGCGGGATCATGCTGCGGTCCAGCGCCACGTCCTTGTCCGCGAGCGAACGCAGGTAGCGCAGCAGGGACGTCTCCGAGTGGTGCCGGTGGAACACCGGGTGGGTAAGGAAATCGCTCGTCCGCCGCAAACCGGTCGGCGTCAGCACGTCCGCGGCGGCCGAGTCCACCTGGTCCGGGTCGGCACTCACGCCGAACGCGTCCCACACCAGTCGCAGGTGCTCACGGGTGGTGGTCTCGGCGCAGGTGATGGCCACCCGGTCGGCGTCCACCAGCCGCAGGTTCACGCCGAACGAGCGGGCCGACGCGACCACGTCCGCCGCCCGGCCGGGCACCTCAACCCACACCGTGTCGAAGAACGCGTCCGGACCGACGGTGATCCCGCCGCCGCGCAGGCCCTCGGCCAGGGTCGCCGCCATGCGGTGTGTCCTGGTGGCGATCGCGCGCAGGCCGTCCGGGCCGTGGTAGACGGCGTACATGGAGGCCATCACGGCGAGCAGCACCTGGGCTGTGCAGATGTTGCTGGTCGCCTTCTCGCGGCGAATGTGCTGTTCCCGGGTCTGCAGCGCGAGCCGGTAGGCCAGGGCGCCGTCCGCGTCCACGCTCACCCCGACCAGCCTGCCCGGCAGGTTGCGCTCCAGGCCGGTGCGCACGGCGAGGTAGCCGGCGTGCGGGCCGCCGAAGCCGATCGGCACGCCGAACCGCTGGGTGGAGCCGACGGCGGCGTCGGCACCGATCTCACCGGGCGGCCGGAGCAGGGTCAACGCCAGCGGATCGGCGACGACCACGACCAGCGCACCGCGCTCGTGCGCGGCGGCGATCAGTGCCTCGTGGTCGCGGATCGCGCCGGACGCGCCGGGGTAGGACAGCAGCAGGCCGAAGAAGTCGCCGTCCGGCAGGCCGTCGGCCAGTTCGTCGACGACCACGTCGATGCCCAGCGGCTCGGCCCTGGTCCGGATCACCGCGATGGTCTGCGGCAGCGTGTCGGCGTCCACCACGAACCTGGCCGACTTCGCCCTGCCGGCCCTGCGCAGCAGGGTCATCGCCTCGGCAGCGGCGGTGGCCTCGTCCAGCATGGAGGCGTTGGCCACCGGCAGCCCGGCCAGGTCGCCGACCATGGTCTGGAAGTTCAGCAGGGCTTCCAGCCTGCCCTGCGAGATCTCCGGCTGGTACGGCGTGTACGCGGTGTACCAGGCGGGGCTCTCCAGCACGTTGCGCCGGATCACCGGCGGCGTCACGGTGCCGTGGTAGCCCAGCCCGATCATCTGCACCATCGGCCGGTTCGTCGCGGCCAGTGCCCGCAGTTCGGCCAGTGCCTGAGCCTCGGTGGCCGGTTCCGGGATGCCGACGACGTGCGCGGTCTGCTCCCGGATCGACGGCGGGATTGCCCGGTCGGCCAGTTCGTCCAGCGAGCCGACGCCGACGACGTCCAGCATCTTCGCGAGTTCGGCGGGCCGGGGTCCGACGTGCCGGTCGGCGAAGGAGGTGCCGTGTTCCAGGGCGGCCAGCGGAATGCGGTCGTCAGTCATGTCGTGCCTCCGGAGACAGGCGGGCTGGGCCGGCGCCGGACACACGTCCGGTACCACCCTCCCCCTCTGTCCGTACCCGCGACCGCGGGTGCCTGAGAGCTTCGACCAGCGCGTGAGCACCGGACTTGCACCGTCGGCGGGGCCCAGGGGCCCGCTTTCCAGAGGCGTCTCAACCGCGCGGTCCCTGCTGCCTGAGAGGTTCCGGGGAGGAGTTGCTCCTTCGGCGTCGAACGACACCACTGCCGCTCGAACTCTCCCGCGTGGTTTCTACGACTACCTATCGAATCTTACCTGCTGATGCCTTGAGGACCGGTTGCCGCGCCCGCAGGGCGGTACACGGTGAGCACCCCGGTGGCCTTGGCCAGCTCGATCCTGGCCGAGACGTCGGTCACCTCGCCGTCCACGGACAGTTCGATCGTGCCGTCCTTGGCCTCCACCACCACCTCGGAGCGCGCACTCGGCTGGTAGGCGGGGCACCAGCGCAGCGTTCCGGTGAGCACCGCGAGCACGATCCTGGTGCGGGCGAACCGCTCGGTCGCGTCCACGATGCGGACGTCGAGCAGACCGTCGTCCAGCCGGGAGCGGTGCGTCGGTGCGAAGCCGATCGGCTGGTAGCGACAGTTGCCGGCGAACAGCATCCACAACTGCCTGGCCTCGCCGTCCACCACGAGGTCCTGCGGGGCCACGTTGCGCAGCACGTGCACGAGGCCGACCAGCATCGCGGGCCACTTGCCCAGCCGACCTTCCCAGCGCTCGCGGAACCGCACGAGATCGACGTAGAGGCCGACGCTGGACGTGTTGACGAACACCTGGTCACCGGCTTGGTTGATGGCCCTGCCGAGGTCGACCCGGATGGCCTGGCCTGCGCGCAGCGCCATGATCGCGTCACCGACCGAGTCGACGCCGAGGTCCCTGGCGAAGTGGTTCAGCGTGCCGGCCGGGACCACCAGCAGCGGCACGTTCCGCCGGACAGCCACCTTGGCCGCCAGGTTGATGGTGCCGTCGCCGCCCGCGACACCCAGTACCGAGCAGCGACCTGCCGCCTCCTCGATGACGGCGGGCAGGTTGTCCTCGGGTGTCGCGATCACGATCTCGGCGGCCGGCAGTTCTTCGGCCAGCACGCGTAGCACCGCGTCGTGGGTGGTGCCGGCCTTGGCGTTGGTCACCACGACCAGGCCCTGCCCGGTCGGCTCGGCAGGCACCGGCCGGTCCGGCGCTCCCGACTCGGCGGGCCCCTGCGGGGTCAGCGGCCACCACCACCGGGTGAGCAGCCCGGCGGCGACACCGAGGCTCACGCCGGCCACCACGTCGGACGGATAGTGCGCGCCGACCGCCACCCGGGACGCGGCCACGGCGGCGGCGAGCCCGGCAACGGGCACGCCGAGCAGCGGAGTTTCCAGTAGCACGCCGGTGGCGAACGCGGCGGCGGAGGCCGAATGGCCGGACGGGAACGACGTGGTACGCGGCGCCTTGATCAGCCTGCGCGCCAACGGTGTCAGGTCGACGGCGGGCCTGGTGCGGCCGACCACCCGCTTGCTCAGCACGTTGGCAGCGCCACTGGCCAACCCGAGGGCGATCAAGCCACGCAGCGCGCCTCGGCGAGCCTGTCGGTTCCGAGTGGCCGCCAGCGCTCCGGAGACGCCGAGCCAGAGTCGGCCGTAGTTGGCCGATCGGCCCAACGCGGGCAGAACCTGGTCGAGCAGTACGGAGTCGGTACGAGCGACTCTCGCCATGACCGCTCTATCGGTTGCGCCCACCCATGATTTGCGCCGCATCGCCTGAGCCTACGAACGACTGCCGCCAGGCGCCCATTGAACAGCTGTCAACCCGTACGCCGAGCCCGCCGGTGGCGGGCGAGTTCGTCCTCGGGGACCAGTTCGATCGCGCCGCCGTCGGCCCGCTCGGCCGGGAAGTCGTGGATCGTGCCGCTGATCTCGCGCATCGCTCCGCTGACCGCGATGCCGAACACGCCCTGGCCGCCCTGCAGCAGGTCGACGACCTCCTCCGGCGACGTGCACTCGTAGACCGTGGTGCCGTCGCTGAACAGCGTGATGCGGGCCAGGTCGGCGACCCCGCGCCTGCGCAGGTGCTCCACCGCTACCCGGATGTTCTGCAGGGATACGCCGGTGTCCAGCAGTCGCTTGACCACCTTCAACACCAGGATGTCCTTGAACGAGTACAGCCGCTGCGAACCTGAGCCGTGCGCTGTCCTGATGGACGGCGCGACCAGCCCGGTGCGGGCCCAGTAGTCGAGTTGCCGGTAGGTGATGCCGGCGATCTGGCACGCGGCGGCGCCCCGGTAGCCGACCAGTTCGTCCGGCAGTGAGGCGTCCGGGAACAGCGCAGCCTGCTCGCCCTGCTCGGCCCTACTACTGCCGGCCTGGTCAGGCATTTCGTGCACCACGCCTGCCTCCCCTCGTCCGGCCCGTTCGGGCCGGTGAACGCGGCCCTTCGTCCCCGGATGGGGAGACCGGCCGCGCTCCCACGGCGGCGCCGCCCCTTGCGGAGCCACACCCGCCGTGTTGCGGTGACCTCGACGGTAGGACCGGCCGGCGAGCGGGTCAACGCGACTCGCGGTCCGCCCGAGTCCTGCTCGTGCGGATTTTTCGGCCGACCCGTCCGGGTCCCGCGGAATTCAGGTTCCGGCTGGGCGGATCAGGGAGCCAAGTGGGGGCAGGCTCTCAGGTGTCGGCGCCCCGGAAGTCCTCCGGCGAGACCGAGTCCAGGAACTCCCGGAACTTCTCGACCTCGTCCTCCTGCTCGTCGGGGATGATCAGGCCTGCCTCGGCGAGCACCGACTCCTCGGCGTGGATCGGCACGCCGACCCGCAGCGCGAGCGCCACCGAGTCGCTGGGCCGGGCGGACACCCTGATGTCGCCGTCGAAGACCAGTTCCGCGTAGAACGTGCCTTCCTGCAGGTCGGTGATGCGGACCTGCTCCAGCTCACGGCCGAGCGCGGCGATGATCTCCTTGAGCAGGTCGTGGGTCAGCGGGCGGGGCGGACGGACACCCTGCTGTTCGAGCGCGATCGCGGTGGCCTCGACGGAGCCGATCCAGATCGGCAGGTACCGGTCACCCTCGGTTTCGCGCAGCAGCAGGATCGGTTGGTTGGCCGGCAGTTCGACTCGAACACCGACGACTCGCATCTCGCTCATCTGAAGTGTTCCTTTCCCTGCCACCGCGGCTACACAACACCGACTACGACGCCCTGTCGACACTCTCGTCGACGCTGTCCCTGTTGACGCTACCCGTCAGACGCGAGCAACGCTCGCTCCTCTTGAGATGATCATGGTCACGATATACATCGTCGAATACCACCATGACCGTAGAGTGGAGAGTTCTCAACCTCCTGCGGGCGCCCGCAACCCAGCCTTCACCAACAGGGTGTGCAGCGTTACGGACAGCGCGGCCAGTTCGCGGCGCATCTCGTCGGCCCTCGCCCGCGTCGCGGGGTCCCGGTGCCGGTCCAGCGGCGCCACGATCTGCGCCAGCAGGCCGACTTCCCGGTCCGCGGAGGCCCGGAAGGCGCGCAGGTGTCTGGGCTCGATGCCGAACTCGGTCATCGCTCGGGCGGTCGCGGCCACCACGACGGCGTCGGCGTCGTAGCTACCTGCCTGATCTGCCCTGATCAGCCCGTATTGTTCCAGTTCGGCGAACAGGGCCGCGTCGATGCCGGCCTCGGCGACGACCTCGTCGCGGGAGCGCCGCACGTCGTCTGCCGGGTCGTCGAAGTCGTCCGCCGTCGGCAACGCGGGCACCGCGGTCAACGGCCGGGCGGCAGCCGCCGCGCGGGCCGCGTTGCCGGCCACGGTGTCGGCGGCCGCCAACTGCTCCCTGATCACCTTCAGGGGCAGGTAGTGATCCCGCTGCGCGGCCAGCACGAACCGCAGCCGCTCCACGTCGACCGCGGTGAACTGCCGGTATCCGGACTCGGTCCGCGCCGGGTTGATCAGCCCTTCGGATTCGAGAAACCGGATCTTCGAGATCGTGACGTCCGGGAAGTCGGGGCGAAGCTGGTTCAACACCGCCCCGATGCTCAACCCGTCACGAGGTGGCCGCGCGGCAGCGGTCACCGCGCCCCCTGGCCCCCGCCTGCGGGACCGGTGAGGAACACCAGGCGGAACTTGCCGATCTGTACCTCGTCGCCGTTGGCCAGTACGGCCTGGTCGACCGGCTCGCGGTTGACATAGGTGCCGTTCAGGCTGCCCACGTCGATCACCACGAACTCGCCGCCCTCACGCCGGAACTCGGCGTGCCGACGGGACACCGTGACGTCGTCGAGGAAGATGTCGCTGTCCGGGTGCCGCCCAGAACTGGTGGTGTCCCTGTCCAGCAGGAACCGGGAACCAGCGTTCGGTCCCCGCTTGACCACGAGCAGAGCGGAACCGACTGGCAGCGCGTCAACTCCGGCAATGGCAGGCTCGCTGGCCGGTGCAGCCTCGGCCGGCGCACCTTCGACCTCGGCCAGGAAGTCCGCCCGGAAAACGGACGTTGACTCCGCAGCCTGCTCCGGCGGAATGCCGGGCCCGTCGTTCGTGCTCACCTGCGCTCTCCTCCTGCTTGTGGATTCGTCGTGACCGTCCCAACGTACCGTGCCCGACCTCTCACGATGGCGCAGGCTCCCCCACCAGAGGCGCAGACGTCGAAAGATCGTCGTCACCCCTGTTCCGTGAGCTTCCGGTACGCCTCCGCGCCCAGCAGCTCGTCCACCGTGCTGGGGTCGGTGACCCTGATGTCGATCATCCAGCCCTCGCCGTACGGATCCGAGTTGACCAGTTCCGCTTGCGAGTCAAGGCTTTCGTTGCGCGCCACGACCTCACCGTCCAGCGGCGAGAAGATGTCCGAAACGCTCTTGGTGGACTCGACCTCGCCGATCGCCTGACCGGCGGTCACCTGCTCACCCGGCTCGGGGAGCTGGACGAAGACGACGTCACCAAGCTGTTCCTGGGCGTAGTCGGTGATACCGACGCGCACCGTGTCCGGGCCGGTGCGGGCCACCCATTCATGCTCCTGGGTGTATTTCAGCTCCTCGGGCACCACCTGCGGGCTTCCCTTCTGTTCCTGCCGCCGCACTCGCCGTGCGCGGCAAACCTATCCAACGTGCTGCTGCCGCCCGTGCCGGGGACGCCGAAGAGCGATCACGGCCTGGGCGATGTACAGCGCTCCTGTCCAGACGTACAACGTGGTACCCCAGACGGTGAACGCGTACCCGAGCGGGCGGGCGAACCCGGCGATCGCGGGGACGGCGTCGGCCAACAGCAGGATCGGGAAGGCGTACAGCAGCGTGAACGTGGCCGCCTTGCCGATGTAGTTCACCTCGGGCGGTGAGTAGCCGGCCCTGCGCAGCAGCGGCAGCGCCGACCCGACGAGGATGTCCCTGCCGATCAGGATCACCGCGACCCACCACGGCACGATGTCTCGGACCACGAACGCGACCAGCGTTGCGAAGATGTAGAGCCGGTCGGCGGCCGGGTCCAGCAGGGCGCCGAGGCGGCTGGCCTGGTTGAGCCAGCGGGCCAGCTTGCCGTCCAGCCAGTCGGAGGCGCCACTGGCCACCAGCACGATCAGCGCAGCCAGGTCGGCGTGCGGGCCGAGCAGCAGCCACAGGAACACGGGTACGCCGACCAGGCGCAGCACGCTCAGCGCGTTGGGCACCGTGACGATGCGGTCCTTCGGCGGCTCAGCGGCGGGCGCGGGTGGCTCGGCGGCCGGCGACGGGGCAGCGGCCGTCGACGGGTCGACGTTCGCTGGCTGTGCGGTGGCGCGACCGTCATCGGTCGACGCGGGCACGGGGTCGGCCTGTGCCACCTGTTCCTCCCGCCGGTTTCTCGTGGGCGACGCGGCGCGATCAGCGTGCCACACGAGGGCGGGACCTGGGCCGACACCCGGTAGGTGGCCACCCAGCAGTGTGTTCAGCGCTTACAGGTGCGGCTCCAGCCGCGGCGCTGCAGATCGGCGCCACTGAGCGCGACGGGGCGACCACGGTCGTCCACGCCCATCCACCTCGAGCGGCCGGCGACCGGCTCCAGAACGTATGCGTGGCCACGGCTCCACACCACGCTGCACGGTGCGGTGGGCAGCGGACGCTGGCCCGCGTCCTCGGTCGCGGGCGCTGCCGTCTTGAGCGTTTCCGACGTGGATCTCATGATTGGGCGATACCTCCATCAGGAGCGTCGCATGGCGCGCTCGATGTGTTAACTCCACGAGGATTTTCGGCATCACCCGCTGCCGTTCGCGCCGTTTTCCGGGTCCACGCGACCACCGCGCCGCTTCGCTCGCCGGGCGGAAGTCGATCAAGCAGCCCGGCTCACCGACCACAATCCGCGACGACCGCCCACCGACAGCGACCAACCGCACGTCGTAGTTGACGGCGAGTTGACTGTTCAGACACACATCTCGGCTAGGCAACACGAATCGGCCCTCCGCACGAGTGCGGAGGGCCGATATCGAGATGTACCGACTATCGACTACCGGTGGGTAGTTCGTCGGTGACCAGTTCGGCCGGTGCCTCGCCGGACGCGTCAGCGGCAACGGCCGCCAGTTCGACGCCGACGGGCTCCGCCTTGGTGACCGTCGTCGGCCCCTGGATCTTGCGCGGCGAGCACATCAGCGACGCGACCGCACCGATCAGGCATGCCGCGATGGCGAAGGAGAACGCCACCGCGAGACCGTCGGCGAACGGACCGGAGATCAGGCTCGGGAAGAAGCTCCGACCGGTCAGGAACTGCGCCTGCGCCGGGTTCAGGTGGGTGAGCACCGGGCCGAGGATCGTCTGGATCGGGTTGTAGCCGAGGAACGCGGCGAACAACACCGACACGGCGGGCAGGTGGGCGACCTGGCTGGCAGCGGCCGCCGGCACGCCGTGTGCCGTCAGACCCGTGCTCAGCGCTGCCGGCAGGTGCGCCGAGAGCCCGGCGATGATCAGGCTGAAGAAGATGCCGATGGACAGCACCATCGCCGAGTTCTGGAACGTGGCCGTCATGCCGGCGCCGACACCGCGCGCGTTGTTCGGCAGGCTGTTCATGATCTCGGCACGGTTGGGCGAGGCGAACATGCCCATCCCGATCCCGTTGACCACCAGGATGCCGGCGAACAGGATGTAGTTGAAGTTCACCGGCAGCGCGATCAGCAGGCCGAACGTGCCGGCCGTGATGACCATGCCGACCGAGGCGAACATCCTGGTGCCGATCTTGTCCGAGATGATGCCGGACAGCGGTGCGGACAACAGGAAGCCGAACGTCATCGGCAGCATGTAGATGCCGGCCCACAGCGGGGTCTGCGCGAAGCTGTACCCGTGTTGCGGCAGCCACACGCCCTGCAGCCAGATGATCAGGATGAACTGCAGCCCGCCCCGGCCCAGCGCCGCCGTCAGGTTCGCGATGTTGCCCGCCGTGAACGAGCGGATCTTGAACAGCGACAGGTTGAACAGCGGGTTTGCCACGCGGGTCTCGATGATGCCGAAGGCGATCAGCACCACGATGCCGCCGATCAGCCCGGAGAGCACCAGCGGGCTGGTCCAGCCCATCGTGTGGTTGCCGTAGGGCTGGATGCCGTAGGTGATGGCCACCAGGACCGCGATCAGGCCGACCGCGAACGTGATGTTGCCCCACCAGTCCATCTTCGCCTTCTGGCGGACACCGGTGTCGTGCAGCTTGTAGTAGGCCCAGATGGTGCCCAGCACGCCGACCGGCACGGACACCAGGAAGATCAGGTGCCAGTTGATCGGTGCGAGCACGCCACCGATGACCAGGCCGAGGAACGAGCCCGCGATGGCGGCGACACCGTTGATGCCCATCGCCAGACCGCGCTGGTTGGACGGGAAGGCGTCGGTGAGGATGGCGCTGGAGTTCGCCATCAGGAAGGCACCACCGATGCCCTGGATGATGCGCCAGCCGATCAGCCACAGCGCACCGGCGGATCCTTGCTGCCACGTGACGGCCAGCAGGATCGACGACACGGTGAACACGGCGAAGCCGAGGTTGTACATCTTGGCCCGGCCGAACATGTCACCCAGCCGGCCGAAGCTCACCACCAGCACGGCGGTGACGACGAGGAACCCCATGATCATCCACAGCAGGTAGCTGGTGTTGCCGGCCTGCAGTGGGTTGACGCCGATGCCTTTGAAGATGTCCGGCAGTGCGATCAGCACGATGGACGAGTTGATGGTGGCGATCAGCATGCCCAACGTCGTGTTGGACAGCGCTATCCACTTGTACTTGGGTCCGAGTTCGGCTGGTGTTCGCGCCTGCCGGCGTTGGCGGGGCGGGATCCGGTTCGAGCCAACCGGTTCCTGATCTGCGGTTTCCCGCTGGGCAGTTGACACCACATGACCTCCGAGTAATTGCTTATCCTAGGCTAACTAATATGGTTGCCTTGTACAAGCAGTTTTCGGCTGTCGCGAGGTGAGACGTCTCACCCTGTCGGTAGCTCATCTCCGTACACGGCTTCGACGTCGATCTCGACCCGGAGTGTGGTGCCGATCATAGTGATCCCGGCCCGGACGACCTGGTTGTACGTGATGGCGAATTCGTCCCGCCGCAGATCCGTCACAGCGCGGAACGCGGCTCTCGTGCCACCCCAGGAATCGGCTCCGACACCGAGATAGTCGAGTTCCAACGGTACCGCCCTGGTTATCCCGTTCAGCGTCAGATCGCCGTCCACGCGCCATTTCTGGCCGCCGAGCGACGTCAGCGACGAACCGTGGTACTCGATCACCGGATGTTCGTCGACGCCGAGGAAGTCGGCGGAGCGCAGGTGGTCGTCGCGCATCTTGCTGCCGGTGTCGATGCTGGCCGCCTGGATGGTCGCCGACACCGTGGACCGCTCCACCGGCCGCGCCACCTCGATCCGGCCGCCGAACTCGGCGAAGCGGCCGCGCACGCTGGCCATGCCGAGATGGCGCGCCGTCACGCTGATCTGGGTGTGCACCGGATCGATGGTCCAGACGCCGGCCGCCGGCAGGTCGTCACCACCGCCGGTCCGTGCCATCGACAGCACGCCGAGCGTCGCCGACCCGCTCGCCGTCACCATCGCGGTCCGCGCCAGCGGGTCGAACCCGCCCGCGGTGAGGATCGCCGTGTAGGTGCCGGCCGGCAGTGTTTCGGTGACCAGCCTGCCGTCCTCGTCGGCGACCACCCTGGCCACCTGCGCGCCTGCCATGTCGGTCACCGTCAGGACAGCGCTGGCCACCGGCCACCCGTCGGTGGTCCTGGCCTGCGCTGTGACGCCCCGTCGGGACACCGACGGTGAACCGGGAATCATCCGGCATCCTCCAACTCGCTGCTGGCCACTAGCCGGCTTCCGGGTGACTCAGCCGCACGTCGTGCTGACCCTGCTCGCCGCCGTTCACCCGCAGCGTGCTGGCCACCGGCGGATAACCGCTGGCGATCACGGTGTAGTCGCCCTCTGGCAGGTCGGAGAACGCGTACTCGCCCGTGTCGTCGGTGGTGGTCATCGCCACCACGTTGCCCGCCCTGTCCAGCAGGGTGATCCTCGCGTCCGGCACGACGCGGCCGTCGCCGACGGTGGCCAGGCCACGCAGCCGCGACCCGCCGGCCAGCGCGACGTCCTGCTGGCACCGCCCGGTGCCCGGCACGCTCACGCCGATGGCGGCCGGCTGGTAGGCCTCGGCACTGACCACCAGCGTGTAGGCGCCTGCGAGCAGTTCGTCGAACAGGAACATGCCGTCCTGACCGGTGACCTGCGAGCCGACCACCTCACCGGCCGCGTCGGCCAGCGTCGCGGTGGCGGCGGGCACCGGTGCTCCCCTGCCGGCGTCGGTCACCGTGCCGGCCAGGCTGCTGGTGCCGGTGAGCACGACGTCCACCGGGACCGGCGCGTCGCCGATCAGCACCACGGTGGCCTGCGGCTGGTGTGCGGCGGCCGACGCGATCAGCACGTACGAGCCCGGTTCGGGCACCGGCAGGTCGAACGCGCCGTCCGAGCCGGACACGTTCCTGCCGATCTGCCGGCCACCCGAGTCGATCAGGGTGAGTGCCGCGCCGACGATGCCGCTGCCGTCCGCGCGGTGCACCCAGCCGTGCACACCGGGACCCTCCTGCTGGTACGGAACGAACTCGTCAGTGGCCGATGCCATCAGGGCTCCCGCTGTGCCTGCTCCGTTGGTCCCCGGGACAAGGTGACCGTCGCTTTCCGGTTCGAACGACGGTGGCGCGTCCTCGAGAGGTACGCCGCCCGCGTCCTCCGCCATCCTTGCCTGGATGCCCGACTGCATGCGCAGCGGGACTTCCTTCAGGAACAGGATCAGTACGAACGCCAGCGCGACCACGATGGCAGCCGTGATGAACACCGGGTGCATCGAGTCGGCGAAGCCCTCCAGGAACGGCCGGGCCAGCCGGGGGTCCAGGCGTTGGATGAAGGACGAGTCCTGGAGCACGGCCGAGCCTGCGCCGGAACCGGCGCCCACCCCGTCGCGCACCAGGTTCAGCACGGGCGCGTTGTTCGGGTTGGCCACCACGGACGGGTCGGTCAGCGCCGCCTGGAACCCCGGTGTCTGCACCGTCCGCGCGAACGCGGCCGCGATCTTCTGGCCGACGGTGCTGAACAGGATGGACAGGAACACCGCGGTACCGAGCGTGCCGCCCATCTGCCGGAAGAACGTGGCAGACGACGTGGCCACGCCCATGTCCCGTGCCGGCACCGCGTTCTGTACCGCGATCACCAGCGTCTGCAGGCAGCCGCCGAGCCCGAACCCGAAGACGAACATCCAGATGTCGGTGTGCAGCAGCGGCGTGTCGGCGTTGATCGTGTTCAGCCCCACCAGGCCGCCCACCATGAGCAGGGTGCCGATCACGGGGAAGATCTTGTAGCGGCCGGTGCGCGCGGTCAGCTGGCCGGACAGGATCGACGCCAGCATGATGCCCAGCACCAACGGCAGCAACAGCAGGCCCGCCTTGGTCGGCGAGGCGCCCTTCACGATCTGCAGGTACAGCGGGATCACCGACAGGCCACCGAACATGCCCATACCGATGATCAGGTTCGCGCTGGAGGTGATGCTGAAGATCCCGTTGCGGAACAGCCGCAGCGGGATCAGCGCGTCGTCCCGCATCACCCGTTCGACGATCACGAACAGCAGCAGCCCGACGACGCCGATGCCGTAACACAGCCAGGCCCTCGGCGACGTCCAACCCCACTGCTGGCCCTGCTCCGCGATGATCAGCAGCGGCACCAGGCCCACGGTGATGGTGACAGCGCCCCACCAGTCGATCCGCTGCTCGCGGCGGGTGTGCGGCACCTGCAGGACCTTGGTCACCACGGCCAGCGCGATGATGCCGATCGGCACGTTGACCAGGAACACCCAGCGCCAGCCCGCGATGTGCAGGATCTCCGACTGGCCGGCCAGGAAGCCGCCGACAACCGGGCCGAGCACGCTGGACGTGCCGAACACCGCGAGGAAGTAGCCCTGGTACCTGGCCCGCTCGCGGGGCGGCACGATGTCGCCGATGATGGCCAGCGCCAACGACATCAGGCCACCCGCGCCGATGCCCTGGAACGCGCGGAACGCGGCCAGCATGTACATCGAGGTGGCGAACGATGAGGCCAGCGAGCCGACCACGAAGATGGTGATCGCGGCGATGAAGAACGGCTTGCGGCCGTAGATGTCGGACAGCTTGCCGTACAGCGGGGTCGAGATCGTCGACGTGATCAGGTACGCGGTGGTCGCCCACGCCTGGATGTCCAGGCCGTGCAGGTCGTCGGCGATGGTCCGGATCGCGGTGGCCACGATCGTCTGGTCCAGCGCGGCGAGGAACATGCCCAGCATCAGGCCGCTGAACACCAGCAGGATCTGCCGGTGGGTGAGGGAGCCGTCGGACGATTCAGCGCCGGACGACGCGCCTGTCGCTGCGCGGCGAGCCTCGGTCGCGGTCATCGTTCCTGGTCCTCCTCGTCGGGCCGCGGGGCCTCCCCGCCGGTGTCGTGCGTGCGCTGGTGCGCCTCGATGTCAGTATTGAGCCGAGCAAGGAGCACCGCGAGCTGGTGGATCTCCTCTTCGGACCAACCGGCCAGCATCCGAGCCATGTTCTCGTTGTGCCGCATGCGGTTGTCGTGGAAGCGGCGTAAGCCGTCCGCGGTGGGGGCCAGGATCGACGCCCTACCGTCCTGCGGGTCGGGGCGCCGCTCGATCAGCCCGTGCCGGATCAGCGCCGATGTCTGTCTGCTCACCGTCGACGTGTCGGAGTAGACGGCCTCGGCGAGCGCGGTCATCCGCCGTGGACCGTCGATCACCAGGCGGGCGAGCAGGCCGTAGGCCGGGTACTCGATGCCCTCCCGGTTGGGCCCGCCGAACCTCGCGGTGCCGCGTTTGACCACCAGCACGAAGCGCATCAGCTGGTCGGCGAGCCGCACGACCGCTGACGACTGCTGTCGGTCGGTGTCCATCTTGGGGTCCATAGGGGGTGTCGAGCGAATTTAGTTGGGACATACAACCATGCCTCTAGCGGCGGGCCTCGGGCAACCCCGCGGGCGTTTCGTCGGCCACCTGGACCGGTGCGGGAGCGCTGTGCCGCCGCCGGTCGTAGGGCAGCGCGAACTCCAGGCCGAGCAGCGCGGTCAGCACGACGGGCAGCGCGAGCCAGGAGCCGAGCAGCACGTTGCGGCGCACGTAGCCGGGCCGGAACTTGGCGTTGAACAGGTACAGCGACTCGACCTGGATCAGCGGGTCGAGCAGGTGCAGCATCCGGTAGCTGACCTGCTCCAACGGGGTCCGGCCGGCACCCCGGTCGAGCAGTGAGCGGAAGGCCGCGAAGTTGAGCGAGACGTGGTCGACGCCGTGCGCCCGCGCGTACTCGACGACCTCCACGATCATCCGCTCGTTGAGCCCGTTGAGCCGTTCCTTGGTCCGCCTCATCACGTCCAGCGACAGCGCCCGATCGGTGCCCCGGTCACCGACCGGCAGGTACCGCTGGAAGCCCACCAGGTGGTGGTCGACGTCGAATGCCACCACGAAAAGACCATCCGGACGGGTGACGTCGAGTAGCCCGTCCAAGATCATCGAGAACCCGCGTTCGCGAGCCGAGCCCAGCCACTGCCTGGACAGCGTGACCATCTCGGCGCGCAGTTCGGCCGAGATGTCGGCGGCCGGCAGCACCATGGTCCGCACGCCCGCGTTGTGGGTGCGCTGCACCGCCTGCCGGACGTTGCGCAGCTTCCGGGTGGCCAGGCCGAACGGGGCGACGTCGAGCAGCACCTCGTCACCGATGCCCACCGACCGCATACCGTGCTCGGCCCACAGCGTGGCCATCTCGTCCCTGGCACCCAGCACGGCGGGCCGCCAGCCCTTGCGCTCGCACAGCGCGTGGAACCGGGCAACCACGTCGACGAACGCGGCCGGGTCACCGACCGGGTCACCGCCGACCACCGCGACGCCGAGCAGCACCCGGTAGCCGACGGCGGCCGAGCCGTCGGCGCTGAACAGGTAGGTCTTGTCCGACCGCAGCGCGAACGGCGCCAGCGTGTCGGCACCGGGAGCGGCCACCATGCCACGCACCCTGGACCGGGCCACGTCGTCGGACGGGGCGGGGGCGGGCGCCGACCGCAGCAGCGTGCCGATGGTGACGAGCGCGACCAGCAGGAACGCC
>DASXYT010000256.1:0-31121 GCA_036502345.1 Pseudonocardiaceae bacterium
CGTCGTCGGCGTGGTCGTGTGGGTGTGGATGGGTGCCCCGGACGTACCGCATGCCCTGCCGGCCCAGCCGTGCGCACACCTGGACCACCCGCAGCAGGTTGACCATCCTGGTCACCATCGCGAAGAACAGCACCGTGCTGAGCAGCATCAGCAGGACGCCCATCAGCGAGGACAGCCACAGGTCGTAGTCCTGCAGGCGGGTGCCCAGCCGGATCGAGATCAGCAGCGAGTACACGAACGTCGACGTGAACACGCCGAGCGCGGTGCGGACCACGAGGTCACCGGCCAGCAGCGGGACCAGCCGGGCGGACAGCTGACCGGTGCCGAACTGCACGGCGAGCAGCAGCAGTGTGAACACCAACCCGCTGAACGCGATCATGCCGGACGCGATGGCGGACAGCGTGCCGGCCACCGTGGCCGGGTCGAACACGAACCCGATCACGTCCTCCTCGTACTGCCGGAGGTCGGCGTCCACCGCCCGGTCCAGCGCCGGCATCGCCCAGGACAGGACCAGCGCGACGACCACGAAGGCCACCGGCACGGAGTACAGGCGGCGCGTTCGGTGGCGCCAGCGCACCCTGGTCAGCGGCAACATCGGCCCATTTTCGGTGCGGAAGCGCCGGTCAGCCGGGTGAATGCCCGAACGAGTGAGCGGCTGGTCACGCTAGGGTTGGGCGACCCCGACGGGCGAGGAGTTCCGATGGTCGAGCCGATCCTGATCTCCATCGCCACCACCCTGGCCACGAAGGCCGCGGGCAGTCTCTACGACCTGGTGCGCTCGGCGTTCCGCGGGCGTCCCGACGCGACCACGGAGCTGGAGGCGGCGGTCGGCGCCGAACCGGACTCCGCCCCGATCCACGCGTTGGCCACCCGACTTGCCCAGGTCGAAGCCGAGGACCCGGAGTTCGCGAGCCAGTTGCGTGCCGCGTGGGCCGAGGTGTCCCAGCAGGCCGACCACGGCGGGGTGAACAACCAGATCACCGGCAGCGTCTCCGGCAAGGTTGTCCAGGCACGGGACATCCACGGCAACATCAACTTCTGAAATCTCGCGTTTGTAGGATTCAACTCGCTCGCCCCTGGTTACCCAGGTCTTACCGACGGTAGGCGTCGGGAAGGATAGGCGAGGTGAACGAGCATGGCCACGGTCAGCGGGACTCGGGTCGAGGGTAGCCACCGCATCTCGGCGTGGCGGGTGCCCCGAACACGTGGTGCGGCCAGCGGGGTGCTGGTCCTGCTGCTTGGTGCGTGGGGTGCGTTGGTGCCGTTCATCGGCCCACGCTTCGGCTACGCATACACGCCGAACGCGGTATGGACGATGACGCAGGGCCGGTTGTGGCTGGAGGTCGTTCCCGGTGTGGTCGCCGTCCTCGGTGGCCTGATGTTGATCGGCGTCGCGAGCAGGGCGATCGGCCTGTGGGCAGGCTGGCTCACCGCGTTGGCAGGGGCGTGGTTCGCCGTCGGCCCGATCATCAGCAAGCTGTGGACCGCCGACGGTCAGCCGCAGACCGGTACCCCGGTGGGCACGACGGGACAGGCGGTCATCGAGCAGATCGGCTTCTTCACCGGTCTGGGTGTGGTGATCGTGTTCCTCGCTGCGGCGGCCATCGGCCGGTTCAGTGTGATCGGTGTGCGGGACGGTGTCGTACCGGTCGAGGAGGTCGCGACGCCGGACGACACGGTGACCACCGACGCTCCGGCCGAGGAGACGACGCGGCTGCCGGTCGACACGACCAAGAACACCAGGCACGCCGAGGATGTCGACGACACCGAGACTCAGACGGTGACCGACACCAACGGTAGGCGGATCCGGATGCCGGTCAGCGCGGACGGCAAGAATTGACCCACCCCCCAGCCCGCGGCGCCGGTCAGGTTGACCTGACCGGCGTCGCGGCGTTTTCTGTTTCGGGGGAAGTAACCACTGGCGTGGTGGTGCGGCGTTCGTGCCAGCCCAGCCCGGTGACGGCCAGCACCACGATCGCGAAGCCCACCCACTGGCTCGCGCTCAACGTCGCTCCGAGGGCGGTCACGCCGACGACGGCCGCGGTGGCCGGGAACGCCAGTTCGGCCAGCGTCGCCCTGGCGGCGGGCGTGGACCGCAGGCCGACGTAGTACATCCGCAGCGCCAGCAGGCCGGGCACCAGTGCCAACAGCACGAGGCCGACCACGTCGCCCCAGTGCACGGCCAGCGACGAACTCGTCACGGCCACCACCGCGGACGCGCCGAGAAAGCCGAAGAAGTACCGCAGCACGGTGACCTCGTTCGGGGTGAGCTTCGTGGCGACCAGCCGACCGAGCACCGTGCCGCCCGCCCACAGCGCTGCCGCGGCCAGCGCGAGCAGCGCCGAGCGGGCCGCCGTGACGGTGATCTGGAACGGATCGGGGAACGTGAGCAGCCAGGCGCCGGCCAGCGCGGGCAGCGCGAACCACAGGTAGCCACTGCGCAGCCGCTCCCCCAGCAGCAGATACGCGGCCAGCATCGCGAACACCGGCTGGAACTTCTGCAGCACCAGCGGGGTCACCGGGTCGCCGATGGCGAACGCCTGGGTGAACAGGGCGGTCGCGACGGCGGACGCGCCGACGCCGATCACCACGACGGCGATCCGCTCCTTCGCGCCCAGCCTGCGGAACGCGCGTAGCGCGCCCGGCAGCCACGGCAACAGCACCAGAAGCGAGATCGCGTGCTCCCACCACACGATGGTCGCGGCGGGCAGCGCGTCGGCCAGCGGTTTGCGCAGCAGCGCGTCGGTGCCCCACAGTGCGGCCGATATCGCGACCAGCCACGTGCGGTCCACCGTGCGCTCTTGCGTGTCCATCCGCGGTCCTCCATGGGTTGGTCCTCGTCGCCGTGACCAACCTGACCGGTCGCCGCTACATTCCGGACATGACCGAGCTCATCCTGGACGTGGACACCGGAGTCGACGACGCGTTGGCCATCCTGTTCGCCGTGCGGCACCCGGACCTGCGGCTGCGCGCGATCACGTGTGTCGCCGGCAACACCGACGTCGATCAGGTCGTGATCAACACGTTGCGGGTGCTGGACGCGGCTGGCGCGCCGGACGTTCCGGTCGCGAGGGGCGCGAGCACGCCGCTGCTGGCCACCCTGCGGCATGCGAGGCACGTGCACGGCGACGACGGCATGGGCGATCTCGGCCTGCCCGACTCCACCAGGGCGCCGGTCGCCGAGCACGCGGTCGAGTTGCTGCGCAAGGAGATCCTGGCTTCGCCGGAGCCGGTCACGCTGGTCACGTTGGCGCCGCTGACCAACATCGCGCTGCTGCTGCGGATGTATCCCGAGGTGGCGGGCCGGATCGGACGGATCATGACGATGGGCGGGTCGGCGTCGGTCGGCAACGCCAGCCCGGTGGCCGAGTTCAACGTGTGGCACGACCCGGAGGCCACGGCGATCGTGTTCGGCGCCGGGCTGCCGCTGACCATGTACGGGCTGGACGTGTTCTACGGTGTCGCGCTGCCCAGGGCGTCGGCCGAGGAACTGGCCGGCAGCGCGGAGCCGGGTGCCCGACTGGCCGGGCGGCTGCTGCTGCACGCGTCGGACCGCTACGGCCACGAGCACCGGCTGGGTGAGCCGGGTGGCGCCGGTCTCGGTGACGCGGGTGCGGTGTGCGCGGTGGCCGATCCCGGTGGGCTGACCACCCGGCGGCTGCCGGTGTCGGTCGAACTGGCCGGTGCGCTGACCAGGGGGCAGACCGTCGTGGACCACCGCAGTGTCGCCGGCGAGGACGCGGAACACGGCCTACTGCAAGGCCAGCAGTTCGTCGACGTGGCACTGGGCGTGGACGGGCAGCGGCTGCGGAAGCTGTACCTGAGCACCGTGCTGGGGCAGTAGCGGTGGGGACCGTCTGTGTCGTCGGCTCGCTGAACATCGACCTGGTGACCACGGTCGAGGCCCACCCCCGGCCCGGCGAGACCGTGCGCGGCACCGGCCTGGACCGGCTGCCCGGCGGAAAGGGAGCAAACCAGGCGCTGGCCGCCGCCCGGGCCGGCGCGCGCACGTTGCTGTGCGGCCGGATCGGCGCCGACGGCACCGCCTACCGGGACGGCCTTGCCGACCGCGGGGTGGACTGCTCGGGCGTGTACACGGTGGCCGACACGCCCTCCGGGCACGCGCTGATCGCGGTGGACGGGCACGGCGAGAACACCATCATCGTGATCCCGGGCGCGAACGCGATGCTCACCGCGACCGAAGTGGCCGACCATGCCGACGCGATCTCGTCGGCGGATGTCCTGCTGCTGCAACTGGAGATCCCGATGCCGGCGGTGCTGCGCGCGGCCGAGGTGGCGCGGCAGGCCGGCGTGCGGGTGCTGCTGAACCCGTCGCCGTGGTCGGTGCCGCCCGCCGAACTGCTCGCGGTGGCCGATCCGCTGGTGGTGAACCAGCACGAGGCCGAGCAACTGCCGTCCGGTGTTGCTTCGGTGTGCGTGACGCTGGGAGATCAGGGCGCCAGGTGGGGCGAGCTCACCGCTGACGCGCCACAGGGCGATGTCATCGACACCACGGGTGCCGGCGACAGCTTCGCGGGCGCGCTGGCCGCGGCGCTGGCGGCCGGCGAGACGGATGCGGAGGCACTTCGGCGGGCGGTCGCGGCCGGCACCGAGGCGTGCGGCTGGGTGGGAGCGCAGGGCTGGCGCCTGTAGCGCCAATTGACAACGTGACCGGCGAAACGAACCATGCGTTGTTCCGGACCCCGGAAAATGCTTGTTCTTACCGACTGGTAACGACGGTGACCAGTTCGCCCTGTTAGTTCTCGGTGCGCTGTTCGTGCCAGCGGCGCATCATCCCCGGCATCTCTTCCTGCAGGAAGTCGAAGAACGCCACCATGTCGGCGAGGCGGGCGCCGGGCTCGGTGTCCTTGCCGACGGCCGCGATGCCGGACGCGAGGTGGTCGCCCCAGCGGGTCATGGAGGTCATCCTGCGATCGATCACCTGGTACCAGACGTCGCCGTCGACCACGTAGTAGTCCCGCCGCGAGCCGGGGTCACGCTGCCGGCTGGCCAGATCCACCTGGACGAGGAACCTGACGGCACCGGAGATCGCGGCCGGGCTGGCCTGCAGCCGCTCGGCGAGTTGGGCAGCGGTCAGCCTGCTGGACTCGCTGCTGAGCAGCGCGACGAACACCCGCGCGGCCATCCGAGGGAAGCCGGCCTCCACCAGGATGGACGCGAAGCGCTCGATGAACTGGGACACGGCCTGCTCGTCCCGCTGCTGGTCAGCGCCGCCCTGGGTGCCGTCGCTGGTGGACACGTCGATCACTGTCCGCTCAACTCCTTGATCCGATACGTTGATGGAGTTTATACGGTTCACCAACTTCACGACTTTGTGAAACAAGTGTAGGTTGTCGGTGTGTCCACCGCCATCACAGTGTCCGGCCTGCGTAAGTCGTTCGGCCGGACCATCGCGCTCGACGGCCTCGACCTCACCGTAGGCACCGGGGAGGTACACGGCTTCCTGGGACCCAACGGCGCCGGCAAGTCCACCACCCTGCGCATGCTGCTCGGCCTGCTGCGTGCCGACGGCGGCACAGCGCGGCTGCTGGACGGCGACCCGTGGCGGGACGCGACCTCACTGCACCGACGGCTGGCCTATGTGCCCGGCGACGTGACGCTGTGGCCGAACCTGACCGGCGGCGAGGTGATCGACCTGCTCGGCAGGCTGCGTGGCGGGACCGACGGCAAGCGGCGGGCCGAACTGCTGGAACGGTTCGACCTGGACCCGACCAAGAAGGGCCGCGCCTACTCCAAGGGCAACCGGCAGAAGGTGGCGCTGGTCGCCGCACTGTCGTCGGATGTCGAACTGCTGCTGCTGGACGAGCCGACCTCCGGGCTGGACCCGTTGATGGAGGCCGTGTTCCGGGAGTGCGTCCTGGAGGAACGCGAGCGCGGGCGGACCGTGCTGCTGTCCAGCCACATCCTGGCCGAGGTCGAGGTGCTGTGCGACCGGGTCAGCATCGTGCGGGCCGGCCGGGTGGTGGACAGCGGCACGCTGACCGAACTGCGGCACCTCACCCGCACGTCGATCGAGGCCGAACTGGCCGGTCCACCCGACGGCCTGGCCGACCTGCCCGGCGTGCACGACACGAAGGTGACCGGCAACCACGTGCGCTGCGAGGTGGACACCGATCACCTGGACGCCGTGCTGGCCAGGCTGACCGCGATCGGCGTGCGGTCGCTGGTCAGCAGGCCGCCGACTTTGGAGGAGCTGTTCCTGCGGCACTACCGGGCCGAGCAGCCGACCGCCGAGCCCGTGGCGGCGGCCCGATGAACGCGACAGCCGGCCTCGGCCCGCTGGTCAAGCTGGGTGCTCGGCGCGACCGGGTGATGCTGCCCGCCTGGTGCTACCTGATGATCGCGCTGACCATCGGCACCGCCTACTCGTTCCGTGGCCTCTATCCGACCGTGGCGTCCCGGTTGGCGTTCGCGCACAGCTTCGCGGGCAATCCCACGTTGACCGCGCTCACCGGGCCGACGTTCGACCTGACCACCATCGGTGGACTGACCGCGTGGCGGATCGGCGGGCTGGGCGGTCTGCTGATGGCCCTGTTCAACATCCTGGTCGTCGTGCGGCACACCAGGGCCGAGGAAGAGGCGGGCAGGCTCGAACTGATCGGCGCGGGCGTAGTCGGCCGGCACGCACCGCTGACCGCCGGCCTGCTCCTCGCGATGGGCACGGATCTGGTGCTGGGCCTGGTACTCGGCGCCGGTCTGGTGCTCGTCGGCCAGCCTGTCGGCGACTCGTTCGTACTCGGGCTGGCGTTGGCCGTGGTGGGCGTCGCGTTCGCCGGCATCGCCGCCGTCACCGCACAGCTCACCGAGACGTCCAGGGCGGCCACCGGCCTCGCGGCCACCGTGCTCGGCATCGCGTTCCTGTTGCGCGCGGTCGGTGACTCGGGCGGTCCGGCCGTGTCCTGGTTGCACTGGTTGTCGCCGATCGGCTGGGGTCAGCAGATCCGACCGTTCGCAGGTGATCGCTGGTGGGTGTTCGCCCTGCCGGTCGGCCTCGCGATCCTCACCTGCTGGGCGGCCGGCGCGCTGGTGAGCAGGCGGGACATCGGCGCCGGACTGCTGCCGTCCCGACCGGGGCCCGCCACCGCCGCACATTCCTTGCGCAGCCCGTTGGCGCTGGCCTGGCGGCTGCAGCGCGGTCTGCTGCTCGGCTGGCTGATCGCGTTGGTCGCGGTGGGCGCCGTGTTGGGCACCATCACGCAGGACATGCTCAGCATCGCCGACACCAGCTCCGATCTGACCAGGATCATCAGCCAACTGGGTGGCGAGGCCGGTATCGCGAACGCGTTCCTCGCCTCGGTGATGGGCCTGATCGGGCTGCTCAGCACGGTGTTCGTCGTGCAGGCGGTGCTCCGGCTGCGCAGCGAGGAACAGGCGCTGCGGGCCGAACCGGTGCTGGCCACCGGCGTCGGCAAGGTACCGTTCGCGGCTGGTCACCTGCTGGTGGCCGCACTCGGCGGCGCGCTGCTGATCGTGGTGAGCGGCGTCGCGGCCGGAATCGCCTACGGCCTGCGCACCGGCGACGTCGGCGGCGAACTGCCCACGCTGCTGGGCGCGGCGCTCGTCCAGGTGCCCGCGGCGTGGGTGCTGGCCGGCGTGGCCATCGCGCTGTTCGGCCTGCTCCCGACGTGGACCGCGGCGAGTTGGGCGGCCGTCGTGCTGTGCTTCGCGCTCGGCGAACTCGGCCCCACGCTGCGCCTGCCCCAGTGGGTCATGGACGTCTCGCCGTTCACGCACGTGCCGAAGCTGCCGGGTGGCCCGCTGACCGGCGCGCCGATCGGCTGGCTGATAGTGGTCAGCGCCGCGCTCACCGCCGTGGGGTTGGTGAGCTGGCGCAGGCGGGACGTCGGCTGACCGGGCTCAGTTGTCCAGTTCCCCCCGTCTGATCGAGTCGACGAGAGCGGACAGGCTGTCCGTCGCGCAGGCCAGCATCGGTCCCACCGAGTTCTTGCTGTCCCTGATTCTGGCCACCCGCCCGTCGACCCGTATCTCGACGCAGTTCTGCGACGGGTTGCTCCGTGAGCTCTTGCACCAACCGGTTCGGTGGACGGAACCAACGTTGGCCTGCCTGTGCATCAAGTCTCCAATTCCTTCCGGGTCTGTCGGATCGCCTCCAACGACGATTCCCGGTCCAGCGCACGATCGACCGCTTCGGTGAAACTTGCGATGAGTTCGCCGACCACGTGCGGCTTCTCGATCAGGGTTCCGGTGGTCACTGCTTCCTGCCAGATCATGTCCGGCAGCCACGGCGATCCGAAGGAAAGGATCTTGAGGCTCCCGCCGATCACTGGATGCGCCCCGGCGTGATAGGGCATCACGTGCACCCGCACGTGCTCGGATTTCTCTTCGATGATCGAACAGAGCCGGTCCAGTTGGTGACACATCACCTCACGGCCGCCCACCTCCTGGCGGAGTGCTGTCTGACCAATGAGGACAGTCACGCGCGGCGGGTTGGCTTCGTTCAGGCGAGCCTGCCTGGCCAGCCGGGATTCCACTCTCGGGCCGACGTCGACCGGCTTGATGTACGGGGAGCCACCGCGAATCATGGCCCTGGCGTAGTCCGCGGTCTGCAGCAGACCCGGGATGGTCTCCGCCGCATACTCCCGCTGGAGCGTCGCTCCGGCTTCCAGGCCGATGAACCGCAAGAAGTCGTCGGAGTAGAGCCGACCGTAGTCGTCCCACCATTCGCGCCGGTCGGCCTCGACCCGCAGTGCGTCCAGTTCGGCCAGTTCCTCCTCGGACAACTCGTAGATGCCGGCCAACTCGGAGAGTTTGGTGGACGTGAGGCGGCGCTTCGCGATCTCGATCGAGGAGAGGTTGTTGCCCCCGATGCCGGTGATCCGGCCGACCGCCGCCGCCGTCAGTCCGAGTTGGTCGCGGCGTGCCCGGAGGCGCAGCCCCAGTTCGACCGCTTTGACCGTACTGGAGGTCGGCTCGCTGGCCATTGCCACGTGTACTCCTCAGTGCTGAGCCCACAGCGATCTCATCAACAGAAGATCCCAAGAATTCCACACCGAAGCCAGAGATTTTGCTCAATCGGGTGATTTGACGTTGAGTAGATCTCACCTTTGTTTGAGAGTACTCACGCAAGGTGGTTGCGGCCCATTTCCCACGCGGGAACGCGGAACGTGTGGTAGCTCGGTGCTCCGGTAGGCAGTCTCACAGATCGCCGCGGACGGCCCACAACTCAGGGAAGGCGGGCGCGAAGATCGTGCTCCGCAGATACGCCGCGCCGGACGACCCACCGGTGCCCGACTTGTCACCGATGGTCCGTTCCACCATCTTCACGTGCCGGTAGCGCCACTCCTGCACACCCTCGTCCAGGTCGACCAGTCGCTCGGCCACCTGAGCCTCGCCGCCGTCGTCGGAGTACACCGCGAGCAGTGCTGCCCGGATGCCGTCCTCGGCCACCGGGTAGCCGGCGCCGGTCAGGTAGGTGCGAAACGAGTCGAACAGCGACGGCCGGTCCATCGCCTCGGCGATCCTGGCCCGCTCGGCGCTGCCGACCGGGTAGTGCTCGAACACGCTGGCGTCCCGTCGACCGAGGACGGCCTCCAGTTCACGGAACTGGGCGGACTGGAAGCCGCTGGACGCGTCCAGCCGCGCCCGGAACGAGGTGAACTGACGCGGTGTCATGGTTTCCAGCACGTCGATCTGGGCGACGGCCACCTTCATGATCGTGAGCGTCCTGCGCAGCGTGTGCAGCGCCTGCGGCGTGCGCCCGTCGACGAGGTGCCGCTGCAGCGCGCCCAGTTCGTGCAGCAGCTGCTTGAACCACAGCTCGTAGACCTGGTGGATGACGATGAACAGCATCTCGTCGTGCTCGGCCGACCGTGGCCGCTGCGCGCCGAGGACCTCGTCCAGGGCGAGGTAGGAGGCATAGGTCAGGGCTGGTGACGGGGCTGCCGGGGACTGGTCGCTCATGGGCTGGTGACCTTAACCGGCTTGTCCGGTCAGGGCAGTTTGACCGGCAGATGCACCAGATTGTGATGTTGGAGATACGCCAGCACGATCAGGACGATCACGAGGACGGCGACCCAGCCGAGTAAGCCGAGGCCCGATTTCTTCTTCGCCATCGGAGCCATCCCTTCCGGTACCGGGCAGTCCGCCCCCCTCCACGCTACGCGAAGTCGCCCGCTTGGCGGCCCGGCCGGCCGGATGCGACCGAACAGTCACGGTTCAAGTCGCACAGCGTGAGCAAGCGACGCGCGCATTGGCGGAAGGCCTGCGCAATCGAGACGCACAGTAGTCTCGGTCCGGACACCGAGTTATCACGCGAACCACACTCTGAGTAGCACAACGCCGTGAACAGCGGAGACACCGTAGAGTGACGGCTAGCCCAACAGTGCTACGGACCGTCTACAACGGATCGACATCTCATGGGCTTACTCCTGATGGAGACCATCAGAAACAACCCAGCTTCCTTACCAGAAATTCGACACCCTCTGTAACGGGGGTAGCGGTGTCACCGATTCAGGTGGCGAAGGCAGACAACGTGCGACCCCCGAATTGGCCGGCTCGGTCGCGCTGGTCTCACCAGCTGAACACCAAGGGGCGCCGGGGGGCGTCTCGCGATGACGTACGGCCCGATGCGGCCGGCGCGCGGAGGCGGAATGAGCAAGAGCAGTCAGCCACTGGGGCGACACAGATCCACGACGGTGTCGAGGGTCACGTCGTCCGAGGCTGGGGCGGCAGGCCGTCATGAGTGAGCAGGTCCAGCCGGCCCACCGGGGCGAGCCGAGGCACTTCAGCGGCCAGTACAACGACGCCGGCCCGCACTACGTGCCGGGTCACGCCAGGCTGACCCCGACGCCGACCGGGCAGCACGCCCAGCCGACGGTGGCCTCGTGGGAGCGCCAGTACCGGTTCGCGGTGATCGGCAGCGACCTGGTCGCCATCGGTCTCGCACTGCTCGTCGCCGCCACCCTGCTCGGCAAGCACGTGAACGTGGACGGCCCCTACCGCCTGCTGATCTCGGCGATCGTCACCGTGGTCGTGGTGTGCGGCGCCCTGATGGCCAGCAGGTCGTGGCGGGCCAACGTGCTCGGCCAGGGTGCCGAGGAGTTCCGCAGGCTGGGCAGGGCGCTGGTCACAGCCGCCGTGATCCTCGCGCTCGTCTCGCTGGCGGTCGGCGACGGGAACGGCCGGCCGTGGGTGTTCCTGGTCATCCCGACGATCGCGATCCTCGCCATGCCGCAGCGCTACCTGCTGCGCCGCTTTCTGCACCGCGCCCGGGGGGAGGGCCGCTGCCTGCTGCCCGTCCTGGCGGCCGGCAGCACCGAGACCGTGCACGACCTGATCATGCGCACCCGACAGACGCCACACCTCGGCTGGCGCGTCGAGGCCGTCTGCACGGTGGACGGCAGGGCGGGTGTCGGCACCCGGATCGCCGGTGTGCCGGTCATCGGCCAACTGGCCGACCTCGCCCAGCACGTGCGGCGTGGTGGCTACCGGATCGTCGGCGTGACCGCCGACCAGTACTGGACCCCGCGCAGGCTGCAGCAACTGGCCTGGGACCTGGAGGGCAGCACGGCCGAGATGGTCGTCGCGCCCGTGCTGATGGAGGTCGCCGGTCCCCGGGTGCACGTCAGCGGAGTGCTCGGCATGCCGCTGCTGCGGGTCAGCGCTCCGGTGTTCACCGGGGTGCGCCGGGTGATCAAGGAGATCTTCGACCGGGTCGCGGCCTCGCTGTTGCTGCTGGTCATGTCACCCGCGCTGGTGGTGTTCGCCGCGCTGATCAAGGCCACCAGCCGGGGTCCGGTGTTCTACCGGCAGCGCAGGGTGGGCAAGGACGGCAAGCCGTTCACCATGATCAAGTTCCGGACGATGGTGGTGGGCGCGGACGCCAAGCACATCCAGCTGCGGCTGACCAACGACGGCGCCGGTCCGCTGTTCAAGATGCGGTCCGACCCCAGGATCACCAAGATCGGCAGCTGGCTGCGCCGCTACTCGGCCGACGAACTGCCGCAGCTGTTGAACGTGGTCGGCGGCACGATGTCGCTGGTCGGCCCCAGGCCGCCGCTGCCAGAGGAGACCATGAGCTACGGGCCCGACGTCAAGCGCAGGCTGCTGGTCCGGCCGGGCATGACCGGTCTGTGGCAGGTCAGCGGCCGCAGCGACCTGTCCTGGGACGAGTCGGTCCGGCTCGACCTGCGCTACGTCGAGGACTGGTCGCTCGCCCTGGACGCACTGATCCTGTGGAAGACGGTCCGCGCGGTGTTCACCGGAGCAGGCGCTTACTGAGCCTGGCTCAGACCAGCACCTCGGCGTCGTAGTCGGTCCTGGCCGACTCGATGCGGTCCATGTTCGCCTCGGCCCACACCTTGATCGCGTTCACCACCGGCGCCAGGTCCTTGCCCAGCGCGGTCAGCTGGTAGTCCACCCGCACCGGCACGCTCGGCGTCACGGTCCGCTCGACGAATCCGTCGCGCTGGGCCGTGCGCAGGGTCTGGGTGAGCATCTTCTGGCTCACCCCGGTGATCGTCCTGCCCAGTTCGCTGTACCGCTGTGGGCCGTCCATCAGGGCGGACATCACCAGGCACAGCCACTTGTCACTCAGCGTGTCCAGCAGCTGACGGGTCGGGCACGCGGCCAGGAAGGCGTTGTAGGCGATCTTCGCCTCCGCCCGCTGTTCCGCCGCGGTTCTGGTGGCCATCGTGGGTTTCCCTCCGGTCGGCTACGCACTTTCAGGTACGTACTTACCAAAAGAGAGTAGCACTCCTACCTTGGTGTGGCGGGCGGAAGTCCGCCACCGACCGAAGGACAAGGAGTGCAGACCATGCGCGCAGTCAGCTTCAGTTCGTACGGGGACCTCGACGTCCTGGAGATCGCCGACGTGCCGACCCCGGAGCCCGGTCCTGGGCAGCTACGCATCGCGGTGCGCGCCAGCACCGTGAACCCGGCGGACATCGGTACCAGGGCAGGCGTCTACCAGTCGTACCTGCCCGAGCGGCCAAGCTACGGCCTCGGCTGGGACGTGGCCGGCACGGTGGACGCGCTCGGCGACGGCGTCACCGACTTCGCAGTCGGCGACCGGGTCGTCGGCATGTCGGACTACTTCGCGACGCTCGTGCCCACCCAGGCCGACTTCGTGGTGCTGGACGCGGTAGCCGTCGCGACGGCACCTGAGGGTTGGACTTCGCCGGTGCCGCGACGGTGCCGTTGAACGCGTTGACCGCCGCCCAGGCGCTCGAACTGTTCGGCCTCACCGAGGGCCAGACGCTGGCCATCACCGGCGCGGCCGGTGCGGTCGGCGGATTCGCGGCCCAACTGGCGGTACAGGCAGGCCTGCGGGTCTACGGCATCGCGGGCGAGCAGGACGCCGACTTCCTGCGGGAGATCGGCGCCACGCTGGTGCTCAGGTCGGACGACCCGGCCGCCGCGCTACGGGCCGTCGTGCCGGACGGGGTGGACGGCCTGCTGGACGCCGCGCTGCTCGGCGCACCCGCGCTGGGTGCGGTGCGGGACGGCGGGGTGTTCGTCAACGTCGCGAAGCCGATGGCGCCGGAAGGCGAGCGGGGCATCAGGGTGGACGGCGTGATGGTGCACAGCGACGGCGCCCAACTGGCCGGACTGGTCACGCTCGTCGAGCAGGGCAAGCTGGCCATCCGGGTGGCCGAGACACTGCCGTTGACCGAGATCGCGGCGGCGCAGGCGCTGGCCGCCAAGGGCGGCATCCGCGGCCGGATCGTGCTGGTGCCCTGAGGTCAGTCCTCGGTGTCGTCGGTCTCCTCGACCGGCGGCGCGGGCCTGGTCGGCCGCAGGCGGATGACGCCGCCGTCCAGGTCGAGCGGCCCTGGTTCGAAACGCTGGCCGTTGCCGGCTTCCTCGGGCGTGTCCTTGCGGATCTTCGCGCCGGGGAAGAGGTCACCGAGCTGTCCCATGGCTCCAACGATAGACCCGTACGACGCCGGTGGGCGGGAGGCGAACTCGCCTCCCGCCCACCCGTTCGGGTACCTACCTAGTTGGCGCCGATGTGCAGCACACCCCGTGCGTCGGCCGCCCGCTGCTGTGCCGTCCGTGCCGCATTCGTGTCCGGCGCGGCGACGTCCACCTTGCCGACGTTCCAGCCGGACACGCTGATCACCGGCGTTGCCCCGTGCAGGTCGGCCGACTTGTAGCTGACGCTGAGCGTCTGCGACTCCCCCGGCCACAACGTCACGTCGTTGTCGCTCCACAGACCGGACGTGACCTGGTTGTCGCCGGGCCGCTCGGTGCCGTTGACGTTGCCCCGCCGGACATCGGCCCGGAGGAAGAACCCGACGACCGGCTGCTTCGACGTGTTCGTCACCGTCACCGTGCTCACCCGGTCGGCACCGTCCTGGCCGGGCCTGTCACTGGTGGCCGCGACGACCGACACCTTGGCCCTGCCCAGTGACTGCAGGCCCTGCAGGTTCGCGAACTGGCTCAGGGTGGCCTGCGGGTTGCCCTCGCTGGCGGCCCAGTCCACCACGTCCTGCTGGGTGGACTGCCAGTACACGTTGTGGTCCACCACCGTGCCGTGCTGCCGGACCAGCAACTCGACGAAGTAGGTGCTGGCCGGGGCAGGCGGTGCGGTCACGGCGGGCACCTTCGGGGTGATCACCGCGTTGCGCACCTGCTGCGACTTCAGGCTGATCCCGTTCGCCGTCTGGTCGTCCAGCAGTGTGCCTGCCGTGCTGTAGACCTTGGCCTCCACGGACAGGCCCGACTCGTTCGTTCCGCCGAGGTTGTCCAGCGTGACGGCGCCGGCATCATCGCCACCGTCCTGGGCGTAGAGCGCGTGCAGTTGCTCGTTGCCCTTCTTGGCGCCGAAGAAGCTGCCGGCCTGGTCACCGTCGCTGTTGTAGAGGTTCCAGAGCAGGGACGGCCAGCCCTTGTTCACCTGCCAGTAGATGGTGCCGGTGGCCGGTGTGGCCGCCGTCGAGTGGTCGACGAACGCCTCGAACTGGGACCTGGTGTTCTCGTAGTCCTGCACCTGGGCCTCCTCGACGTAACTGTCCAAACCGGACCAGTCGCCGTAGCGGTTGCTCAGTGCCGTGTCGAAGTCGAACAGTTCGCCGAACGCGTAGCCACCGTGTCCTGTTTCGTAGTTCAGGTGGTACTGCGTCGCTTCCGGGTCCTGCCACAGGTTCGCCTCGTCGGTCGGCGACATGAACCTGTTCAGCGAGTCCAGCGTCGGCACGGTGTCGCCCGCGCTCTCCTCGCTGTCGAAGCCCCACGAGCCGCCGACGTTGGTGCGCGAGCTGTCACCGGAGTCGAAGTGCGTCGTGTCGTACCAGTAGTCCGGCGGCACGTAGTCGTACGGGCCTTCCTTCTGCCCTGCCTGACCGAGGGTCGGTGTGCTCTTGTACTCGGCCGACGCCACCAGCGGCACGTCGAAGTCCTGCGCTGCGATGGCCGCCAGCGACACTGTCTCCTGGGCCGGGATCGGTGCGTTGTCGCTCCAGCCGAACGTGAAGACGCTGGGGTGGTTGCGTTCGTTCTGCGCGATCGTCTGCGCCGACAGGCCGAGGATGTTCAGCTGAGCGGGCGTCAGCGTCGCCTTGCGGGAGGGCTGCCACGCGTCGCAGCACTGGTAGCCGGAGTCGATCAGCAGGCCGGCTTCGTCCGCCTGCTCGTAGAAGTTGTCCGGCATGAAGTGTCCCTCGATCCGGATCGTGTTCAGACCGAGGTTGCGCAGCAGCGCGAACTGCCGAGCGGTGTCCGCCGCCGAGTAGTCAAGGAAGATGTTCGGCGCGAACCCGCCACCGCGCACCACGAACGGCACGCCGTTGACGGTGTACTGCCGCACGCCCTGCGGCGCCTCGGCGGAGACGCCGACCAGGCTGGAGGTCACCGTGCGGATGCCGAACGTCTCGCGCGTGCTGTTCGCGACGGCACCGTGTACGGCGATCGAGGTGTCCAGCGAGTACAGCGGCTGCCCGCCCATCTGGTAGGGCCACCAGACCTTCGGATGCCTGATGTCCAGCGCGGCATCGGTGGCCGGCGTGAACGTGACCGTGCTGGTGGCGTTCGCCGGCACGGTGACCGACTGCCGCACGGTGATCGCGCGGCCGCCCGACGGTGGTGTCACGGTCGCCGTCACGACACCGGTCTGGCTGGCCGCCGTGTTGTTCGTGACGTCGGCCTTCACGGTCAGCGCCGACGAGCTCAGGTCGGCCGCGTTGTCCTGCACGGCGTGCGCGTTGCCCACCGACAGCGCGCTGGACACCAGCAGTTGCACCGGGAACTGGATGCCGGTGTTGTTGTCCGGCGGGATCTGGTTCCAGTCCACGTCATCCAGCGTGAACATGGTGTTCGGGTCGTTCGGGTAGACCTCGATGGCCAGCGCGTTGGCGCCCTTGCGCAGCAGGCCGGTCACGTCGAAGTCGAACTTCGTGTAGGCGCCGGTGACGGTGTCGCTGGTGGCGACCTCCTTGCCGTTCACCCACACGTCCGCCTTGCCGATCACGCCGTTGACGATCAGGGACGCGGTCTGCGCCGACGTGAGGCGTTCGGTGAAGGTGGTGCGGTACCACCACGGGTCCTCGAACTGCGGGATGGTCTCCGGGCCGACCTCGGTCATCTGGCCGAAGCACTTCTTCATGTTGTCCGAGAAGAACACGTTCGGGCAGGCGCCGTTCTGCAGCAGCGCCTCGACCTCGGTGCCGGGCGCACCCGCGTCGTCCGGTTTGACCGAGAGCCACGAGTGGGTGTTGAAGCCGGGACTGGAGATGGCTACCCCACCCTGGGTGGCTGTGGCGCTGGTCAGCACCTGCCAGCCGCCTGTGCCGAGGGTGGACAACCCGATCGCCTTGTGGCTGACAGCAGGTGCGCTGCTGTCAGCCGCCGCGGACGCCATCGTTACCGATGTGCCCACGGCCGCCAGGAGGATCAGCGCCAGGCCTGCCGCGCCCGCGCCCACAGTTCGCCTCATGGCGGTAATTTGTAACCCTGTCTTACATATCGCGTCAATACCCTGTGAGGTCGGCCCTGGCGCGCCAGCGGCGCGGGAGGGCCAGGAGCGAAGCGACTTCTTTAAGCCTCGATCTGGGCCAGCACCATGTCCCGCGCCACGTCCAGACCGGCGGCCAGCCCACCCAGCACCACGCTCTCCCGGCCGACGGCGGACACCTTGATCGGCGGCGGTTCCAGTGCGAGCAGTTCGCCCAGCCGCTGCTGAATCGGCTCCAGCAGCACGTCCACGTTGCTGCCGACGCCACCACCCAGCACGATCAGCCCGGGATCGAGCACCGCGATGATCGACGTGAGTGCCCGCGCGAGATGGTCGACCTCGGCGCTCACCACCCGCAGCGCGGCGGCATCGCCGGCCCTGGCGGCGTCGAAGACCTGCTCGGCGGAATTCACCGACATGCCGTAACCGACGGCGGTGGCCACGATCCCCTCCGCCGACGCCGCGGTCTCCAGGATGCCGTGCTGCCGGGTGGTCGCCGAGTCGTGCACCTTCGCAGCCTCGTCGCCCACCGGCAGGAACGAGATCTCCCCCGCCCTGCCGTGCGAACCCCGGTACAGCCTGCCGTCCACCACGACACCCATGCCGACGCCGGTGCCGACCGACACGAACACGAAATCGCGCACCGAGGCGCCGAGCCCGTAGGCCTGTTCGGCCAGCGTGGCCAGGTTGACGTCGTTGTCGATGCTGAACCGCTCGCCGAGCGTGGTACGCAACGCCTCCACGGCACCCGGCTTGTCCCAGCCGGGCAGGTTGGGAGCTGCCGAGATGCGGCCGGACTCCGGCTCGTAGACGCCGGGGATGCCGAGCACGGTGTGCGTGATGTCGCTGAACGCGACCCCGGCCTTCGCCGACAGCGTCTCGGTCAGATCCCCCACCTGGCGGATCAACGATGCGGCCGTTCGCGCCCTGACGCGCTCCTCGTGCCGGACCGCGATCCGGCCGGACAGGTCGGCGACTGCGGCCCGTAGCCACGACCCGCCGATGTCGACGGCCAACGCCCAACCGGCTTCGGGCCGGACCTCGTACAGCCGGGGCGCCCTGCCCACCTGGCCGACGCGGTGGCCGACGTGCCGGACCAGGCCGGACCGCTCCAGGTTGCCCAGCGCGAGGCCGATGGTCGGCTTGGACAGGCCGGTGGCGCTCACCAACTGGGACGCGGACACCTGACCGAGCTGCCTGGTCTGCTCGTAGACGGCCCGCTCGTTCATGATGCGGACCACCGCGGTGGTGTTGGCCACCCCACCGTCCGGCGACGTCCTGACCACGACTGCTCCTCCCCAACCCGCACGCGACACCACTGATTATCACGTGGGCCGTGGTCAGGGGGAGGCAATGCGCCGGATTGGTGGTCGGCGGCGGCGCCACCGACCACCAATCCGCTACCTCACGGCCGGAGCAGACCGAGCAGGCCGTGCTGCTCGTTGTCCAGGCCGGAACTGAAGAAGAGCGCGTCGGTACCACCGGTGGTGGCGGTGCCCGGCACCAGCGCCCAGAGGCGCTCGATGGAGATGACCTTGCCGTGCGTGTCCCGCAACTGGCTGATGTCGTGGCTGTTGCCCGGGCCACGGTTGTCGTGCCGGTTGATGTCGATCACGTTGATCCGGCCGTTGCCGAAGTTGCCGACCAGGAGGTCGCCGGCCAGGCTCCCCCAGCTCGCCGGTGCGATGGCAAGGCCCCACGGGCCGTCAAGGGTCTGGTGACTGGCCACCCTGGCCACGAAGTGGCCGTCCACAGTGTACTCATCGACGATGCCGAGACCGACGCCGTCCTTGCTCTTGCCGGTCTTCGGGTCGACCTTCGCGTACGCCACGAAGATGTTTCCGTTCAGGGCCTGCACGTTGAACGGCGCGTAGCCCCTCGGCTCGGCCCTGTCCCGGAATGCCCAGGACGGGGTCTTCACCTGGGCGAACGTCGAGTCGAACACGTTGATCTCGTTCTGCGCGAAGTTCGCGGCGTACAACTGGTCGCCGCTGCTCGCGGTCGCCAGGGCGAGTCCGGTGAACACAGCACCGGGCACGGTGGCCCTGGTCTCGGCGTTACCCATGTTGGGGTCGAGGCCTGGCGCCCATGCCTCGATGTGGCCGGTGATGGTGGAGAAGATGAATCGCGCAGGCGCGCTTGCGCCATTGAGGGTGTTCACAAAGCCGGTGCCGCCGTTGGCGACCTGCCCGGTGGGCAGTTCGGGCGTGTCCGGGAACGTGACCCGCACAGCGGCGACCTTGGCGGCCACGGTGGCGGCAGGCGCCACCGAGTAGAGCGTTGCCACATCAGCGCCGTTGTTCGCCGACCACAATGGCGAAGTCGGGAGCAGCGCCAACCCCCAGGGGTTTACCAGATCAGGATCGGTAATGGAGGCCTTACCGGGCACGTCGGACACCAAATTCACCTGGTGTACGCCGAATTTTCCGTTGTCGTGATGACCGTTTTGGGAGGGACTGGCCGCGGCGGCAGGAGCCGCCAGGGCCAGAATGCCTGCTGCCGCGGCTAACACGGCGAGCGGACGTCTCACAGATGACATGGCATTTTCCTGCCTGTCGACAATGGAACATTCCGATAAACGGACACCGATCAGAATGAAGACATCCGTCGATCGGACTCACAGCCTACTTTCAGCCGGCCCGCAGCGGTCAAGTACGCGTCAGGATTGCCGATGATCTCCGCGACCGGTGCCGCACCGGCACCCCGCACGGCGGCAGCGGCGCCAAGGGTGGAACTGGTGATCAGCACCGGGGACCATGCCGCGCTGATCACCCTGCGGTCCAGTTCGGCGGCAAGTGCTTCGTGTAGCCACGGTGCCAGCGCTGCGTAACTTCCGCCGAGCACCACACACGGCAGGTCGACCACGTTGATCACCGAAGAGAGTGCCACACCGAGCCAGCGGCCCGCCGTGCGCACGGCTGTCAGCGCCATTTCATCCTTTGTGGACAGACGATGGATCAGTTTGTCCAGTGTCTCGGCCGGTGGCCGGTCGTCCGCCTGCCACACACCGGCCTCGCGCATGATCCAGTCCAGCCCGGCCAGCCGTTCGAGACAGCCACGTGAACCACAGGCGCACACTGGTCCGGCCGGATCCACGGTGAGGTGGCCGATTTCGCCGCTGAAACCGCGTACGCCGGGGAACGGCTTGCCGTCAACGACCAGACCTGCGCCGATACCGATTTCACCGGAAACCAGAATGAAATCGCGGGGTCCGTCAGGTGCGGAATGCCCGAGTTCGGCCGCCGCGGCGAAATCGGCCTCATTGCCCACCAGCACCGACAGGTCCGGCCGGTCGATCCGGCCGCCGACCGCTGCGACGATATCCAGTTCCCGCCAGCCGAGATTCGGGGCGATCCGCAGCCTGCCGGTGGCGGACTCGACGACGCCGGGCACCGCGATGCCGATCCCACCGACCGGCACTCCCCTGGCCTCCGCGGCCCTCAGTGCGGTGTTGATGGCCCGCACGGTGGCACCGAGCACGCGCGACGGCGGCCTGGTCCGGTTGTCGCCCGCCCGGACCGTGTAGGCGTGCATCTCGCCGGTCAGATCGACGAGGCAGGTGGCCAGGTAGTCGACGCCGATCTCGACGCCGAGCCCGTGCGGGCCGGTCGGCGACGGCGCGAGGCCGGTGCTGCGCCGCCCCCTGCCCTCCCGGGACACCAGGCCGGTCTCGGTCACCAGGTCGGCCGCGATCAGTCGGTCCACCAGGCTGGACACGGTGGCCTTGGCCAGTCCGGTGTGTGCGGCGATCGCTGCCCTGGAGATGCCCGGCGCGTCCAGCACCGTGCGCAGCACGAGCGCCGAGTTGTGCTGACGCAGGGTGTGCTGGCCTGCTGGTGACGGGTCGGTCATGCTCGGCATCCTAATAGTTTGACGGCTGTACCAAATGCTAATATGTTCAGTGACTGAATTATAAGCTGGAGCAGTGGGAGGCGATGACCGTGGCCGACGCACCAACCCGTGAGGACAGGTTCAGCTTCGGGTTGTGGACCGTGGGCTGGCGGGCAGCCGACCCGTTCGGCGAGCCGACCCGACCGGCGCTGGACCCGGTGGAGAGCGTGCACCGGCTGTCCGACCTCGGCGCGTGGGGTGTCACCTTCCACGACGACGACCTGATCCCCTTCGGCAGTGACGACACCGTCCGCGAGCAGCACATCTCCCGGTTCCGCACGGCGCTGGACGAGACCGGTCTCGTCGTGCCGATGATGACCACGAACCTGTTCACCCACCCGGTGTTCCGGGACGGCGCGTTCACCAGCAACGACAGGTCGGTTCGCAGGTTCGCGCTGCGTAAGGTGCTGCGCAACATCGACCTGGCTGCCTCGTTCGGCGCCAAGACCTACGTCATGTGGGGCGGCCGCGAAGGCTCGGAGAGCGACGCCGGCAAGGACGTGCGGGCGGCGCTGGACCGCTACCGCGAGGCCGTGGACACGCTCGCCCAGTACGTCGTCGACCAGGGCTACGACCTGCGGTTCGCGTTGGAGCCCAAGCCCAACGAGCCCCGCGGCGACATCCTGCTGCCCACCGTCGGCCACGCCCTCGCGTTCATCTCCACGCTGGAACACCGCGACATGGTCGGCGTGAACCCCGAGGTCGGCCACGAGCAGATGGCCGGGCTGAACTTCGTGCACGGCATCAGCCAGGCACTGTGGCAGGGCAAGCTGTTCCACATCGACCTCAACGGCCAGCGCGGCATCAAGTTCGACCAGGACCTGGTGTTCGGTCACGGTGACCTGCTCAACGCGTTCTTCCTGGTGGACCTGCTGGAGACCGGCGGCTACGAGGGCCCGAGGCACTTCGACTACAAGCCGTCGCGCACCGAGGACATGACCGGCGTGTGGGTCAGTGCGGCAGCCAACATGCGCACCTATCTACTGCTGCGCGAGCGGGCGGCCGCATTCCGGGCCGACCCGAGGGTGATCGAGGCGCTGCACGCGGCCAAGGTGGACGAACTGGCCGCCCCGACGCTGGCCGCCGGCGAGACAACGGCCGACCTGCTGGCCGACCGGTCGGCGTACGAGGACTACGACGCGGACAAGGTGGCCGAGCGCGGCTACGGCTTCGTGGCGCTCAACCAACTGGCGGTGGAACACCTGCTGGGCGCGCTGTGACCCTGGTAGCCGGAGTCGACTCGTCCACCCAGTCGTGCAAGGTCATGGTGCGCGACGCCGACACCGGTGCGCTGGTCAGGTCCGGTTCGGCGCCGCACCCGGACGGCACGGAAGTCCACCCTGCCGAGTGGTGGCGTGCCCTGGACTCGGCGATCTCGCAGGCCGGTGGGCTGGCCGACGTGGCGGCGGTGTCGGTCGGCGGTCAGCAGCACGGCATGGTCTGCCTCGACGAGACCGGTGCCGTGGTGCGGCCGGCCTTGCTGTGGAACGACCTGCGGTCGGCGGGCGCGGCAGCCGACCTGGTGGCCGAGCGGGGAGCCGGGTTCTGGGCCGACGCCGTCGGCAGCGTGCCGGTGGCGTCGTTCACGGTGACGAAGCTGCGCTGGCTCGCGTCGCACGAACCGGAGTCGGCTGCCCGGACGGCGGCAGTAGCGCTGCCGCACGACTGGCTGACCTGGCGGTTGGCCGGTTCGTCGGACATCGCGGCGCTGACCACCGACCGCAGTGACGCCAGCGGCACCGGCTACTGGTCCCCCGCCACCGGCGAGTACCGACGGGACCTGCTGGCAGCCGCACTCGGCCATGAAGCACGGTTGCCGACAGTGCTCGGTCCGGCTGCCGCGGCCGGGCGGTTGGCGTCCGGTGCGGTGCTCGGGCCGGGTGCCGGTGACAACGCGGCGTCCGCGCTCGGCGTCGCGGTCGGCCCAGGCGATGTCGTGGTGTCCATCGGCACGTCAGGCACGGTGTTCGCGTCGACCGACACGCCGTCGGCCGACCCGACCGGCATCATCGCGGGTTTCGCCGATGCGAGCGGCGGGTTCCTGCCGTTGGTGTGCACCCTGAACGCGGCCAGGGTGCTGACGTCGGCGGCCACGCTGCTCGGCGTGGACGTGGACGAGTTGAGCAGGCTCGCGTTGTCCGCACCGGCAGGCGCCGAGGGCTTGGTCGTGGTGCCGTACCTGGAGGGCGAGCGGACGCCGTCCAAGCCGTCGGCCACCGGCGCGGTGCACGGGTTGACCCTGGCCAACGGCACGCAGGCCAACCTGGCCAGAGCAGCGGTCGAAGGCATGCTGTGCGGCCTGGCCGACGGCCTGGACGCGCTGGTCGCGGCGGGCGTGCCGGTCGAGCGCGTTCTGCTGGTCGGCGGCGGGGCCAAGGCGGAAGCGGTCCGCAGGATCGGCCCGTCGGTACTCGGCAGGCCGGTACTGGTGCCGTCTCCCGGCGAGTACGTCGCCGACGGTGCCGCCCGGCAGGCAGCCTGGGTGCTGTCCGGCGAGCCCGAACCACCACAGTGGACAGTAAGCGACACGGAAGTCTTCGAAGCACCGCCGGAACCGTCCGTCCGATCCCGCTACGCAGAGGCCCAGGACCACGTCATCAACCAGTTGAGCTGAGCCGGACGAGACCGGCAAGCGCATCGACAATGCCCTCGGCGCGTTCATGATCCGGTGGCCGAACGACAAACTGGCCGACTCGCCGTGACAGGTGATCCTCAACTGGGCCACGGCAGCACGGTCAACTCCGGCCATTCGCGGAGCCAACGGCTGGTCTTGGCCTCGTAGACAGCGCGCGGCGCCAACACCGGGTTCGGTCGGACGACGAGGTTGAACACGTCGGACAGCCCGTGTGGCGCGTAGACCCGCCAGTGGCCGCCGGATTCCAGGCGGACACCGAGGCAGCAGGTGGTCGACGCGAACGAGTCGATCGCCGCCTCCGTCGACGTGTACGGCGGACACGGAACACCGAATTTCTGTTCGTACCAGAGGTGCACACGAGCCTCGTTGCGCACCTGGACCTCGGCGGCCACGCCGGCGAAAGCCGCTGACCGGATCACCGCGTCCTCGGCTGCCCACGACAGATCGGTCGCGTCGAAGTAGAACAGGTCGTAGTCGGCGATGCCGTTGGTCGGCGCCCGCCCGGTGACCGCGTTCCACACGGTCTGGAACACGCAACCTGCCGTCAGGTACCAACCGGGCAGATCCAACGCAGCGGCGCGGTCGAGCACCTCCACCAGTACGTCGTTCCCACGGAGCACCTGCCGGAAGGCGTCGAGTTGTTCGTCCACGGGCAGTCGGCTGATCACGCTCATGACCCTATGGGTCGGACATCACCCGATAACCATGTGCGACGGCGCCGCATCGTTGCCTACAGTTGAGTACGTATGTCCACGTCACCTGCTGCCACGTCCGCCGTCGACCTGGCCACCTTCCTGCCCGACCTGACCATCCGCGACGAGCGGCGGCTGAGTCGGCGGCTGGAGGGCACCCGGAAGATCCGGGACAACGCGGCCCGGCAGCGCGCGATCGACGACATCGCCGCCGAGATCGACACCGGCCTGGCACGGGTCCGCCGTAGGCAGGACTCCCGGCCCGAGCCGCGGTATCCGGAAACGCTGCCGGTCAGCCAGCGCAGGGACGAGATCCTCGCCGCCATCCGGGACAACCAGGTGGTCGTCATCGCTGGTGAGACCGGTTCCGGCAAGACGACGCAGCTGCCCAAGATCTGCCTGGAACTGGGCCGGGGCGTACGCGGCCTGATCGGCCACACCCAGCCGCGCAGGCTGGCCGCCCGCACGGTGGCCGAGCGGATCGCCGACGAACTGGGCACCGAACTCGGTGACACGATCGGGTACACGGTGCGGTTCACCGACCATGTCGGCGACGCCACGATGGTCAAACTGATGACCGACGGCATCCTGCTCGCCGAGATCCAACGGGACCGGATGCTGTACCAGTACGACACGCTGATCATCGACGAGGCGCACGAGCGCAGCCTGAACATCGACTTCATCCTCGGCTACCTCAAGGACCTCCTCCCCCGCCGGCCGGACCTGAAGGTCATCATCACGTCGGCGACCATCGACCCGCACCGGTTCGCCAGGCACTTCGGCCACGACGGCGTGCCGGCACCGGTGATCGAGGTCTCCGGGCGGACCTATCCGGTGGAGATCCGCTACCGGCCGATCATCGACCCGGACGATCCGGACGCCGACCCCGATCGTGACCAGGTGCAGGCGATCTGCGACGCGGTCGGCGAACTGAGCGCGCTCGGTCAGGGCGACATCCTGGTGTTCTGCAGCGGTGAACGGGAGATCAGGGACGCGGCCGACGGGCTGGCCAAACTGGATCTGCGCAACACCGAGGTCACTCCGCTGTACGCCCGGCTGTCCTCCGGTGACCAGTACAAGGTGTTCCAGCCGCACACCGGTCGACGCGTCGTGCTCGCCACCAACGTCGCCGAGACGTCGTTGACCGTGCCCGGCGTGAAGTACGTCGTCGACGCCGGTACCGCACGCATCTCCCGGTACAGCCACCGGTTGAAGGTGCAGCGGCTGCCGATCGAGCCGGTGTCGCAGGCGTCGGCCAACCAGCGTTCCGGCCGCTGCGGGCGTACGTCGGACGGCGTGTGCATCCGGCTGTACTCGGAGGACGACTACGACGCGCGGCCCGAGTTCACCGACCCGGAGATCCTGCGCACGAACCTGGCGTCGGTCATCCTGCAGATGACGGCGCTCGGCCTCGGCGATCTCGCCGCGTTCCCGTTCCTCGACCCGCCGGACCGCCGCAACATCGCCGACGGCGTGCAACTGCTCCAGGAACTCGGTGCGCTGGACGCGGCGCAGCAGGAAGAACACAAGCGACTGACCGCCGTCGGCAAGCAACTCGCCAGGCTGCCGATCGACCCCCGGCTGGCCAGAATGGTGTTGGAGGCGGACAAGAACGGCAGCCTGCGGGACGTGCTCGTCATCGCCGCCGCACTGTCCATTCAGGATCCACGGGAACGGCCGTCGGACGCCGAGGCAGCGGCGACGCAGCAGCACGCCAGGTTCACCGACCCGAATTCCGACTTCGTCAGCTACCTGAACCTCTGGCAGTACCTCGGCGAGCAGCGGAAAGCGTTGTCCAGCAATCAGTTCCGCAAGCTGTGCCGGTCCGAGTTCCTGAACTACCTCCGGGTCCGCGAGTGGCTGGACCTGCACGGCCAACTACGCCAGATCACCAGGGGTCTCGGCATGACGCCGAGCGACAACCCCGCCGATCCGGACCAGGTGCACCAGGCGCTGCTCGCCGGACTGCTGTCACACGTCGGGCTGAAGGACGGCTCCCGCAACGAGTACCAGGGCGCCCGCAACGCGCGGTTCGCGGTGTTTCCGGGGTCCGCTCTGTTCCGCAAGCCGCCGCACTGGGTGATGGCAGCCGAACTGGTCGAGACATCCCGGTTGTGGGGCCGGATCGCGGCCAGGATCGAGCCGGAATGGGTCGAGCGGCTGGCCGGTCACCTGGTGAAACGCACCTACAGCGAGCCGCACTGGGCACGGTCCCAGGGCGCGGTGATGGCCAGCGAGCGGGTCACCCTCTACGGCATCCCACTGGTCACCGGGCGTTCGGTGAACTACGGCCGGATCGACCCGGAACTGTGCCGGGACCTGTTCATCCGCAACGCGTTGGTCGAGGGCGACTGGCAGACGCACCACAAGTTCCTCCACCACAACAGGGCACTGCTCGGCGAGGTCGCCGAACTGGAGAACAGGGCGCGGCGCAGGGACATCCTGGTCGACGACGAGACGCTGTTCGCCTTCTACGATCAGCGCATCGGGCAGGACGTGGTGTCCGCGCGGCACTTCGACAACTGGTGGAAGAAGACCCGGCGGGACCAGCCTGACCTGTTGACGTTCGAGAAGGACATGCTGGTCAACGAGTCGGCTGGCCAGGTCAGTGAGGCGGAGTACCCGAACGCGTGGCGCTCCGAGGGGGCGCCGCTGCCGCTGACCTACCAGTTCGAGCCGGGCACCAGCACCGACGGCGTGACCGTCGACCTGCCGCTGCCGGTGCTGGGCCAGGTCAGTGGCGACGAGTTCGGCTGGCAGGTACCCGGTCTGCGGGCGGAGTTGGTCACCGCGTTGATCAAGTCACTGCCCAAGCAGTTGCGCCGCAACTTCGTGCCGGCTCCTGATGTGGCCAAGGCCGTGCTCGCCGAACTGCCGGAGCGCGATGAGCCGCTGTTGGTCGCGCTGAGCAGGGAGTTGCGCCGGTTGACCGGGGTCACCGTGCCGCTGGACGCCTGGCAGCCGGACCAGATACCGGAGCATCTGAAGATCAACTTTCGGGTGGTCGACGAGCAGCGAAAGACCGTCGCCGAAGGTCGCGACCTGGCCGAGTTGCGGCAGAAGCTGCGACCGAAGACGAGATCGGTGCTGGCCGAGGCGGCCAAGGACGTCACCCGCACCGGCCTGACCGACTGGACGTTCGGCCCGTTGCGGCGCAGCTACCGCCAGCACGTGGCCGGTTTCGACGTGACCGGCTATCCGGCGCTGGTGGACGCGGGCAGCAGCGTCGACATCAAGGTGTTCGACTCAGCGGCCGAGCAGCGGCACGCCATGTGGCTCGGCACCCGGCGGTTGCTGCTGCTCACCGTGCCGTCGCCGGTGAAGTCGCTGATCAGAGGACTGGACAACCGCGCGAAACTCGCACTTGGTACACACCCGTACGCCAGTATCGGCGACCTGCTGGACGACTGCGTGAGCGCGGCCGCCGACCAACTGATGGCCGAACACGGTGGGCCGGCCTGGGATCAGTCGGGGTTCGCGGCGTTGCGGGATGCCGTCCGCGGTGGGCTCGGCGCCACGACGTTCGACGTGATCGACCTGGTGCGGCAGGTGTTGGTGGCCAAGCAGGAGGTCGGGTCCAGGCTGGCCGACCTGCCGTCGTTCGCCCCTGCGGTGTCACTGGCTGACGTGCGGGCGCAACTGGCGCGGCTGGTGTACCGGGGTTTCGTGGCCGAGACCGGCCTTGCTCACCTGGCGGACGTGGTGCGCTATCTGCGGGGCGTGGACCGGCGGTTGGAGAAGCTGCAGGAGAACCCACGACGGGATGTGGAGCGGACCGAGGAGATCGCCGAGATCACCGAGGAGTACCGCGAGTTGGTCGCCGGGCTGCCGGCCGGCCTGTCCGACTCCGAGCCGGTCCGGCGGATCAGGTGGATGATCGAGGAGCTGCGGGTCAGCTACTTCGCGCAGACCCTCAAGACGGCGTATCCGGTGTCGGAGAAGCGAATCCGCAAGGCGATGGACGAGATTCTGGCCTGAGATCCGATCCGGTCGGCCGAAGGTGCAACCGATCCGGGCCGGTTGGGGTTCTACGGGTATGGAAGCACGCACCCAGCCCCAGCCCGCCTCCCCCGATGCCTCCCGTCACCCTGGGCGGCCCAATCCGGGACAGTTCTTAGCCTGACCTTACCCAGTGCGGTAGCCTCGGTATCGACACATGCGTAACTGTGCATTGGTTGTCGATGGGAGGTGGCCGGCGTGAACACGAGGCACGAGCATGCCCTCGGCGACCACCCAGCCACTGAGCCTCGCCGACGTCCCGCGCGGTCTGCCGGGCCCGACGACTGTGGTGGTTCCAGTGGTGACCACCCCGCCCCCAGCGGCCACGGCGGCGGCCACAGCCATGCCATCAGTACGAACGCGGACCGCCGGTACCTGTGGACCGCGTTCGGCCTGATCGTGGCGTTCATGGCGGCCGAGGTGGTGGTCGGCCTGGTGGCCGGCTCGCTGGTCCTGATCGCGGACGCCGCGCACATGGTGTCCGACGCGGGGGCGATCGGCCTGACCCTGTTCGCCATGCACCTGGCGCGCAGGCCCGCTCGTGGGGCGTACACCTTCGGCCTGAAACGGGCAGAGATCCTGTCCGCGCTGGCCAACGGTGGCGCACTGCTCGGGCTCGGGTTGTTCTTCGTGGTCGAGGGGATCATCCGGCTGATCGCGCCGCCGGCGGTGGCGGGTTTACCGGTGCTGGTGGTCGCGCTGGCCGGAGTGGTGGTGAACGTCGCCGCCACGCTCGCGCTGCGCAAGGCCGACCGGCGAAGCCTCAACGTGGAGGGCAGCTTCCAGCACATCCTGACCGACCTGTACGCGTTCATCGGCACAGCGGTGGCCGGCGTCGTCATCCTCACCACCGGATTCGTCCGGGCGGATGCGATCGCCTCGCTCCTGGTCGCCGCGCTGATGATCAAGGCGGGCGTCGGGTTGGTCCGGGAGTCCGGCCGGGTGGTGCTGGAAGCCGCACCCCGAGGCATCGACCCGTCGGTCGTCCGCACGGCGATCGTGGATCTGCCCGGCGTGCTGGGTGTGCACGAACTGCACGTCTGGGAAGTCACGTCCGGTTTCCCGGCGCTGTCGGCGCACGTACTGGTCGACGGTCACAGCGACTGCCACGAACGCAGAGCCGAACTGGAGCGCCTGCTGGCCGACCGGTTCGACATCCGGCACAGCACACTGCAGGTCGACCACCCGCACGCGGGCAACGACGCTGACCACCACATGGACGATCCGGGCTGCCCGTCGGTGGACTGAGGCGGACGGGTGCCGATGCGCCCCCCTCGGGCGCACCGGCCACCCATCGAGCACCGCGATTGGCTCGGCACCGTTGGAGTCTGTGGACGCCATCGACGTGGACATCGCGATTTCGGAATAGTACCGCCCTTGATCGCCTGAACCGCATGGTTCGGCCGGATAACGATCGAACAGGCCCACGGACTGGACAGGGCATACGTAGTCGGGCAATAACCAGTAGTGAGGAGATCTATCCGGCACAGACAACCCAATTGAATACAGAATTACGGTGCGGTATACCACGCGGCAGACACGCCAGACTGTCCTTTCCGGACTAAATCCATGAATCTGTTGGCACCGAACAGAAGCGGCTGGTTGCCCACTCGCCCGAATCGGGCCAGCAGTTGCGAGACTGCACCGTCCGGCGGGCGGGTCGCCGGGATGCTGTCTACCGGTGGCCGCGCGTGCGGGCGGCGGTCATCGGCCAGCGGTGCAAGCAGGCATCTGCCGGTAGTCGGACCTGCGGGCGTTAGCCGAGGGTCACCTGCGACCGGGCAGCCGCGTCGCGGGCCGTGGCTGGCCGCGCACCGATGGCGGCGCTGACAGCTGCCGGTGGTGCATGTGCCGTGGTCAGCTTGCGGGCGCCTGCCAGCAGCCGCTCGCCGGGCGGCGGTCGGCCGCGCACCCGCGGCGGTACCGACAGCTGGCGGTCGCTCAGCTGGCCGGGATGACCGTGCTGGGCTCGCGGTGGCTGGCCACCTTGCGGCAGTCGGCGGGCGGCTTCGGGCTGCTGCCGGCGCCAACTGACCGGCCAGCGGACTGTCCGGGCGGGGCTAGTTGGAGGGGCCGGTTCGGACGAGTTGGCGCAGCTGGTCGAACAGTTCCGCCCTGCTGGTCGAGCCGAGCTTCTGGCGCATCCTGGCCACGTGGTGCTCGACGGTCTTCGCCGAGATGAACAGCCGGTCGCCCACCTGCTTGTACGTCAGCCCGGCCAGCACCAGTGCGGCCACTTCGCGCTCCCGGTCGCTCAGCACGCCGCCGCCCGCGTCGCCGCCAGCCTGCGCGACGTGCCCGGCCCGACGTGCCGGCACTGCCGGGGCCACGGGTGGGCTCGCCGGTGGCGCGACCGCCGGCTTGACCGGACGGCCCTGCAGCACCCGGGCACAGTTCAACAAGCTCACCATCGCCTTCCGATCGGAGGTCCGGATCGCGGCCTGCCCGGCCAGCCGGGCCCCGTCCCAGCACAGGCCCGCGTCGTGCAGGCCGCGCGCGGCTGGCTCCACCCTTGCCGCGTCCACGTGCCCGGCCACGACGGCCAACCAGCACGTCGCCGCCTCGGCGAGGACCGCGCAGTAGGCACTGTGCCCCGCGTTGCCGGCCAACACTGCCGCGTGCTCACGCGCGACGGCCGGCTGCTCGGCGATGATCGCCGCGTGCAGGCAACTCCAGTGCAGCGCCGTCGACCACAGCGGCGGATCACCCAGCGACGCCAGTAGTTCCCGCGCCTCGTCCAGGTGCGGCCGCAGCCTCGCCTGGTCCCGCAGCCTGGCCGCCGCCACCACGAACTCGCCGAGCGGCAACACCGTGAACAGGTCCACCGGGTGCCGCATCACCGCTTCGCACGCCTGACTCCACGTGCGCCGCAACGTCGCCAGATCGCTGTTCCGCCGCGCTATCCCCACTTCGAGCGCCACGGCGAACAACCAGTCCCTCGGCTCCAGCACCCGAACACCCCTGGTAGCGG
>DASXYT010000257.1:0-3440 GCA_036502345.1 Pseudonocardiaceae bacterium
CTGTCCGGACTGCGTGGCCGATCTAGACAAGCCTAGTCAGCCAGGCTATACTTAGCCTATGACCGAGACCAACGCCCCCGAGTGCGAGCGGTGCCACCGCGCGCTGACCTCCGCCGCGTCCATCGCGCGGGGTCGCGGCCGGGCCTGCCAGGCCAAGGTTGACGCCGTGGCCGCCGCCGCTGTCGATGTGATCCCCGCGCCCGCGCTGGCCAAGGCCGTCGCAGCCATCGGCGCCCGCGCCATCACCCACCGCACCCGCGCGCTGTATTGGGCCGTCTCCTCGAACGGCAAGCAGACCTACGAGGTCGACGCCCGCGCCGGCTCGTGCACCTGCCCCGCCGGACGGCACGGCCGCCGCTGCTACCACGTCTACGGCGCCGCCATCCTGGCTGCCGCCGGACAGCACGAACGGCCGCGCTACCACGTCTACGGGGACATCGTCCCCGCCGCCGCGTAACCCCACGAAAGGGCTTGTGATGCAGTCAATCGGACAGCGCTGCGAACGGCGTGACACCCACGCGTTCGTCGTCCCGGACACGATCGACCCGTTGGGACAGAAGCTGATCGGCATCGTCGGTGACCGGCGCATGACCAAAATGCGCCGCTACCTCGGCGAGCACGGCGGCGCGCAGTACATGTGGCCGGGCCTGCGCGTGTGGCGCGGCGGCCTGGGGGAGCCGATGACAATCCGCAAAGGACAGTCCGTCAGTATCGCCACGGCCAACCAGGCCCAACAGTTCGAGAGCGTCGGCTTTTCCGTCAACGACGCCGCTTCCGAAAGCAGGGCGCGAATGCGCTACAACCAGCCGGAAACCGAATTTCTCGGGCAGCGTCGCGACATCACCTACGTACAGCTCGACGGCTGGCCCGGCTCACCCCAACGTGACGACTCGATCCGCATCGAGCACTGGAACAGCAACGGTGTCGGCCACGAAGTGGTCGTGATCTTCGATGACGTCAACCCGATCCAGGAACTCGCCTGGGACGTGAAGGGCGACCGCGAACGGTATGTCCGGTGGGACGACGAGGTGTGCACCACGCACAGCGCGCACATCGAGGACCCGGGCCACCTCTACCGGCCCGGCGAGTGCGTACTGCGCGACGCGACACTGGCCGAGAACCTGCGCGCGCTGGCGAACCTCGCCGAGGCGACCAAGTAACCACGCCGACGAACGCGGCGATACGTACAGCGCCACAACTCCCGACGCCGATTCCGGCGACCCGGGTCACCCGAAGGGATCTCTATGCACCGCATCGCGAAACTCGTTGCCTCGGCGGCCGGCGTCACGCTGGCCGCCACGATCGGACTGGCCGTGACCGGCAGTGCCGCCGTGCCCACCCCGACACCGGGCAACGTCACCATGATCCAACCCGTTCGGGACGTGAACACTCCTGGTATCGCGCTGGCCAACAAGGCCACCGCCACCGTGCAGGTGACCGGCAGGACCGGCGTGCCGGCCGCCGCCACCGGCGTGATCGGCATCCTCACGCCCTACCAGGCCAGCGCGGCCGGCTCGCTGACCGCGTTCACCGCCGGCCAGGGCGCGCCGGGCACGCCGACGCTGGCCTACTCCAGGGCCAGCGCAACCGTGCCCAGTGGACCGGGCGCCACGATCACCGTGCCGTTGAACTCGGCCGGCCAGATGGCCGTGGGCAACGTGGGCGGCCCGACACGATTCCTGTTCACCGTGCTGGGCTACGTCACGCCGGTGCCGGCCGTGTGCTCGGCCACCGTGGCCACCATCGCGCCAGCTCCGGTGTCGCTGACCCACGTGGGCGGCTCGATCCGCTCGGGCGTCACCGACGCCGGTTCGGTACACCTGGGCGCCGGCACCTACGACACCCGGGTGTTGGGCAACTTCACCGGCCTGAATTCCACCGATGACGCGGCGTTCGCCGGGCACGAGCTGTTCGGCACGATGGTGCTCTGGACCGGTGACGCGATCGCGCCGGACTTCTCCAACGACATCACCGATGGCGGCCACCTGATCGACCAGGCCGACTCGGCGACGTTGACCGTGGACCCCACCACGGCGCTGTCCACGTTCCTCACGGTGCCCGCCGGGGGCGAGGACGTGCACGTCGGGTTCTTCGCCTACCTGGACAACTCAGGGGGCCTGACGGGTGCGGATGCGGGCAACGTGAAGGCGACGATCCAGTCGGCCGCGTTCCGGTCGGTCTGCTGATCGAGTAGCAGTCTGCGGCGCCGGTCATCCTCGGGTGGTCGGCGCCGCTGTTTATCCACCCGCGTGCGGCATTGTTTTCCGACATGGCCGCGATATCCCACCAGGGGGAGCAGTGCTCACCATCACCTATTCGATCATGATTCTCATCGTCGTACTGACCGCGAGGGGTGACGCCCGCCGATTCGGGGTGCGTCCGTTGCGCCGGCTCAGGCCCGACGACGGGCTGCTCACACCGCAGGACGCCACACCCTCGGCCGGAGAGTCCCCCTAGCACGCCGAGGAGTTGCGCGTCTACATCCTGGGACACTTTCGGACGTTGTGGGACACCTTCCGGACAGCTCTGGACGTCCAGATCTGTCCAGCGGGGCGCGGTCGACTAGCGTCGATACCGGTTCCTTCGGGGAAGCGGGCGCGGTGGGTCGGGCGATCAACCGGCCCACCGTTCTCTTGCCAAGCCTCATTAACTAGGCTAGTCTAGCCATATGGCAGCGAACGCGAAACCCCGCCCGGTCTACACGATCACCTGCGTGTGGGGTTGCGGCACCACGTGGAACAGCCCGCTGCGCCCGCCCACTGAGGGCGTCGGCTGCGGCAAAGGCGAGTGCAACACCAAGCACAACGCGGCCGTAGCCGAAGCGGACGAATTGCGCCGCCAACGACGCAACAGGCTGGCCCGTGAGCGGCGGGCCGCAGGTCCCCAGGTCGTCATGGCCGGTGAGTGGGCGCAGGTCGGCATGCTGCTGGGCGCGGTGCGCAAGGGCGGCCGGTAATGACCGACGACCGGTTCGCCACCGTGCTGGCCACGGCGCTGGCCTGCGTGGCCGATGACACGGACGACTTCTACTTCTCGCCGTTCGCGGCCAGCAAGGTGCTCGCCACGCTGGACGCACTGAGTGACGCCGAGGTGTCCGCACTACGCGACGCGGTCGGCATGATCGACCGGATCGCGGTGGACGAGATCGGACGCCGGTCGGGCACTCGGCAGCGCAGGGTGCAGAGGCTGGTCGGTGAACTGTCCGCGACGATGCGGCGTGTTCTGCGCGCCGCCTGCCCGAACATGGACGGGGTGTGGACGGTGCGCTGCGCTCGCACCACCGCGCTGGCGCTGGGGCGCCGCGACCTGGTGGCGGTCGGTGGCTACACCGATGTGGGCGCCGAGTTGTCCGCCCTGGGCCTGGCTGTCCTGCGCGAGCTGGAGCCCACCATCGGACGGCTTGACGAGCCTAGCTAACCAGGCTAGACTAGCGACGTGAA
>DASXYT010000258.1:0-9373 GCA_036502345.1 Pseudonocardiaceae bacterium
CCTGGACACCCGTTACCGGGCCATGCCTTCGGAGCCAGCAGCGCTGCTCCGCCAGGCGGTTGCGTGTGGTTTGGGCTTGGCTGCCCGCTCCCTCGCGTTCAGTGTCCGACGCCGGATCGTGCCCCGCCTCGTCGGCTCGCACCGACCGCCCAGACCTATCCGCTCCCTCGCCCAGAGCCGCACTTGGCGTCGTGGTGACGCCGGCACCACGACATCGAACACTCAACGGCGAGGGAGCGGCCGGAAAGCCCCAACCACTACCCAACCGCCGGCGGCCCAGTCAGGTCAGGGGCGTCCAACCACACCCGGATCAGGTCCCGCCGCCGCGCCGGGTCCGGGTGGTCCTGGTACTCCGTGCGACTGTGCATCGTCAGATGGTTGTTCAGGAACTGCATGTCACCCGGCTGTAAGTCCATCGTCAGCGCGAACCTCGGATCGGCGTTCAACCGGTCCAACTCGGCCATCGCCGCCAACTGGTCCGGCCGCAGCGCCGGTACATGGGCACCTCGCTGCGCCGAGCGGATGTAGTCCGGGCCGTAGTTCGCCGCCCACTTTCCATCCTCCACCGTGTACACCGGGCTCTGGTAGAAGCTGTCCGCATCGTCACCGGAGCGCCGATCCCGCCACCACGCCTCATACAACACCGCCGCCAGCTCCGGCCTGCTCCGCACGACTTCGTCATGCACAGCAACGGAACTGACCACGGAGCTCAGCCCACCGGACATCGCCGAGCGCACACACAGCAGCGCCACCACATCCGTCGGGTCGGAGTGGTAACCCAGCGACCCACTGTGCTGGTAACTCTTCCGCGTCGACACCGACCCATCGACGCCCTGGTCGCGCACATGCACCACCGGCGGCACAAGTACACCGACACAGCCCGCGATCCGGATCGCGAGATCGTCCACATCAGACGATGAGTCCACCGGCACACCCTGAAGTAGGGCGAAGCCCCTGCCGGTGAACACTTCCCGACTCAGCGCGGCCAATGCAGGAAGGTCGGTCGAGCCGGCCAACAGCCCTGCCCGGTCGTCGTCGCTGAGCGAAAACCGCCACACCGCCGAATCAGCCAGCTCCTCAGCCAGCCAACCGGCCGCACCGCCCACTTCCTTGATCATGGCTCCATCGTGCCGCGCCGACCCATCCCGCAGGGGTCAGTTCACCACCAGCGGACAACAATCACGACGCTGCCGCATCCGGGCCTGGAGTGTCGGCGGTGTGCAACCGCTCGATCGAGTCCGTCATGTGCACCTCGATCAGCCGCAGCAACAACGGTTCGTCGCCGGCGGCGACGGCGTCCACCAACGCCCTGTGCTCCTCGACCAGATCGGCGGGCTCCGGGTAGTGGTCCTGCAGCGCGTGCAGGCACATCCTGGTCTCCACCAACAGAGTGTCCGCCATCCGCGCCAACCGGGGACTACCTGACGAGCGCACCAGGACCTGGTGGAACGCCTGGTCCGCATCGCTCATCGCGACCCGGTCACGCAGCCGCGCGGCCTTCGTCAGATCTTTCAGCGCAGCCGTCAGCGCGACCGCGGCGCCATCCCTGTTCGAACGCATGATGAGCTGGCACGCTGCCCGCTCGATCGCCAACCGCGCCGTGTAGACATCAGCCACGTCGTGTTCGTCGAGTGTCACGACGAACAACCCGCGATGTGGTTCGCTGCGCAGCAAACCTTCCTGTACCAACCTTTGCATCGCCTCGCGCAGCGGTCCCCTGCTCACCCCGAGCCGGGCGGCCAGTTCGGCCTCGCCCAGCTGGGCACCCGGCTCCAGCGACCCGTACAGGATCGCCGAGCGCAGTTCGTCCGAGACTATTTCCACGGTCGAGCGACGCGCGACCGGTTCCAGCTCACCCAGTTGCCCCATGTCTGTCTTTCCGGTGTTCGGCGCCGTTCCGGCGGAACAGCGTGCCAAGCCCAGTGCGCCGCGTGTGGTCGCCCGCCAACCTCAGCCCGGCCCACACACTGACCTGGTTGGCCGTCAGCACGGGCTTGCCCACCCGTGCTTCCAGTTCGTCCAGCCAGGCAACGGTGTGCAGAGCGGTGTCCGGTACGACGACAGCCTGCGCGTCCGGGTGGTCGTTGGCGGCGACGAAGTCCAACACGGCTTCCCGCCCGAGGGTGCCGACCTCGGCCGCGGTGACGATCCCCCGGCAGGACAGCGCGACCACGTCGACACCGGCCCGGCCGAGGAAGGTGACGAACCGCTGCGCGACGTCGTCCGGGTAGGTCGCGGCAACGGCGACCTTGCGCACGTCGAGCGCCGCCAGCGCGTCGGCGAAGGCGAACGAGGTGCTGGTCGCCGGCACGCCGGCCGCCGCCCGCACGCCGGCCACCTGCTGCGCCGCGCCATCCCAGCCGAAGACGAAGCTGCCGCTGGTGCACGCCCATACGGCCGCCTGCACACCGAGCGCCTTCAGTTCACGGGCGCCGTCGGCGAGCACGTCCTCACCGCCGATGTCGAGCAGCGCGTCCACCCGATGTGCGTCGGTGCGCATGAGGGTGTGCACGACGGGGGTTCGCACACCGCCGCCGAGCAGCCGTTCGATGGTCGGGTAGTCGTCCTCGGCGCTGTAGCCGGGGTACAGGAACCCGACCCGGGTGGTCACCTGCGAGTCAGCCATATTGTCTACAATCCTACCGTCGTCGATCATGCTACCAAGGGCGCCGACGCGCGCACCAGCCGCTGTCCGTCACCCATCGCCGGCGCGCCGAATCTGGCCAGCGCAGAACACATGGTGACCTGGTTGGCGGTGAGCACGGGTTTGCCGAGCATCTGCTCCAGCGGCGCGATGATGTCGTAGGTGGGCACGTTCGTGCAGCTCACGAACACGGCCTCGGCAGCGGGCCGGTCCACCGAGCACACCGCGTTGACCACCTCGGCGTAGCCGACCTTCCAGATGTGGCTGAGCAGGCCGAGCCCCACACTGGCCACCACCTCGACGCCACCCTCGGCCAGATAGCTCAGCAGCCGTTCGGTCACGCTGTCGATGTAGGGCGTGACCACCGAGATCCGCCGCACGCCGAGCATGCCGAGCGATTCCAGCAGCGCACCGGACGTGGTGGTCGCCGATGGTGCACCGGCGGCGAGCATGCTGCGTTCGAGCTGCCGCTCCCCCCGCCGCCCGTCCACGAAGCTGCCGGACGCACAGGCGTACGCGACCACGTGTGGTTCGGGTGCCAGTACCGCTCTTGTCGCCCGCCGGACGTTGCGCTGGTTGGACAGCGCCGCTGCCATCTCCACCGTGACCGGCACCGGCACGAACGGCAGCCGGGTCAGGTAGAGCGACACGTCGTCCGGCGCCCACCGCCACAGTTCCCTGTCGAGCGCGAAGTCGAAGGGTGCGACCACGCCGATGCCCCGCTGGGCAGGCAGCTCAGGGCCGGTGACCCGGCCCATGTGTTCGACCGTCATCACGGTCGCCCGGTCAGCCGTCGAGCCGGGTGTACACCAGGCGTTCGCCGACAGCACCTGATCGCCAGACGTCGTTGCACGCCTCGGCCATCCGGTCCAGCCCGTCGACGATCGTGGCATACACGTTGCCGGGCACCCAGCCGACATCACCGTTGATCAGCAGGTTGTTGCGGCCGTAGAAGATCGCCAGGTCGACCACCCCGGGCAGGGCCTCGATGCCCTTCTCCTCCTTGAACTTCCGGTCCAGCATGCCGCCGGGGAAGGAGAAGTAGACGACGTCGCCGGGGATCGGGGTGACCGTGGTGTTCTCCAGGCCGATCTCCTCGGCGGCGAACCGCTCCACCATCGTGTACACCTCGTTGCGGGCGTACTTCGCGTGGTACGCGGGGCCCTCCAGCGGCAGTGCCTGCCAGATCGCCTCGCACGTTCGTGGCGCGTCCTTGTCCAGCAACTCGGCCACGCAGGACACACCGCGGTGCGGCAGTGTGATGGTCAGGTGTCGCGACACCGGCAGACCTCCCAAGCACGGGGGGCGTGCTCGCGCCCGCCCCGAGTGGACCATTCCCTGTGACAGCGCTTTGGGATCCGTCCTGGCCTTGGTTGGTTACGACGGTCTTACAGCACACGCGATTCATCGACCAATCGTCTCCGTTGGCCATCGTGCCGATTGTTGACAATCATACGAGCGCTTCCTACCGTGTCAATACCCCGTCAGGCTGCCCGGGAGCGTGGATGGCTGACCAGCACAAACCCTCCGTCATCGTCCTGACCGGCGATAATGTTCCACCGGGCATGGCGACGGCGGACGAGGTCGCCAACGTCCGCTATGTCCGCGCCAACCAGTTGGCCGACGCGCTGCCCGGTGCCGACGCGCTGTTCGTCTGGGACTTCCGGAGTACGGCGGTGGCACCGGCATGGCCAAGCGAGGGCGGGCCACGCTGGGTGCACATCGCCAGTGCGGGCGTCGACCGGTTGCTGTTTCCCGGCCTGGCCGACACCGTGGTCACGAACTCCCGTGGGCTGTTCGAGGAGCCGATCGCGGACTACGTGCTCACGCTCGTGCTGTGCTTCGCCAAGGGCCTGCACACCACCATCCGCAACCAGGTGGAACACCGCTGGCAGCACCGGACCACCGAGTCGGCCGGCGGCGCACGGGCGCTGGTGGTGGGCACCGGTCCGATCGGGCGGGCCATCGGCAGACGGCTGCGCACGTTCGGGCTGCACGTGACCGGCGCCGGCCGGACACCGCATGCCGAGGACCCCGACCTCGGCGAGATCGTCGGACCGGACGGGCTGCGGCCGGCGATCGAGGAAGCCGACTACGTGGTGCTCGCCGCGCCGCTGACCGACGCCACCAGGAACATGATCGACGCCACGGCGTTCGCGGCGATGCGGCCGACCGCGCGACTGATCAACGTGGCCAGGGGTGAACTCGTCGTCGAACCCGACCTGGTGACTGCGCTGCGCACCGGACAGATCGCCGGGGCCGCGCTGGACGTGTTCACCGAGGAGCCGCTGCCGGCATCGTCCCCGCTGTGGGACATGCCCAACGTGATCGTCTCGCCGCACATGTCCGGCGACCTGACCAGTTGGGAGGACGATCTGGCCACGCTGTTCCTGGACAACCTGCGCCGGTTCGCCGACGGCAGGCCGCTGCGCAACGTGGTGGACAAGACGCTCGGCTACGTCCCATCCTCGGCATCAGTGCTATCGAGAGGAGCGTCATGACAGGCGACCCCGCCGAACTGACCGCGACCGAACTGCTCGCGGCCTACCGCACCGGCGAGGTCTCGCCCGTCGAGGCGTGCGACGCGGTGCTGGCCAGGATCGCCGACGCCGATCCGGTGCTCAACGCATTCCGCGTCGTCGACGAGCAGCAGGCACGGAAACTGGCGGGCGAGTCGGCCGCCCGATGGCTGCGCGGTGAGCCACACGGGCTGCTGGACGGCGTGCCGGTGTCGATCAAGGACGTGCTGTTCACCGAGGGCTGGTCCACGCTGCGCGGTTCCCGCGCGATCGACCCTGATCAGCCCTGGCAGGAGGACTCCCCCGCCGTCGCTCGGCTGCGGGAGCACGGCGCCGTCCCGGTGGGCAAGACGACGACGCCGGAACTGGCCTGGAAGGCCGTGACCGACAGCCCGCTGACCGGGATCACCCGCAACCCGTGGGACCCGAGCCGTACTCCAGGTGGTTCCAGTGGTGGTGCCGCGGCTGCCGTCGCCGCCGGCATGGCACCGCTCGCGCTGGGCACCGACGGCGGTGGCTCGGTGCGGATTCCGGCCGCGTTCACCGGCACCGTCACGCTGAAGCCCACTTATGGCCTGGTGCCGCACTTTCCGGCCAGTGCGTTCGGCACCCTGGCGCACACCGGGCCGATCACCAGGACCGTGGCGGACGCGGCACTGCTGTTGGACGTGATCACCGGACCCGACCACCGGGACTGGTCAGCGCTGCCGTCGCCGGTCCGGCCGTTCGCCAAGCCGGACCGCGTCGACCTGAAGGGATTGCGCGTCGCGTACAGCCCGACCCTCGGTTTCCCGGCGGCGGCAGGCATTCTCGACCCCGAGGTGGCGACAGCGGTGGCAGCGGCGGCCGCACTGTTCGAGTCGCTCGGCGCGCACGTGGAGGCGGTCGACCCACCGATCGCGGATCCGGTCGACGACTTCCACGTGCTGTGGTTCGCGGGCGCGGCCGCGAGTGTGGCGGCGCTGCCCGGCGCACACCGTGACCAGCTCGATCCCGGGTTGGCCGAGATCGTCGACGCAGGCGCTCGACTGTCCGCAGTGGACTACCTGCGGGCCAACAACACCCGGATGGCGATGGGACTTGCCATGGGCAAGTTCCACCTGGACTACGACCTGCTGCTCACCCCGACCACGCCGATCCCCGCATTCGAGGCCGGCAGGGAGGTTCCGGCCGACTGGCCGATGCCGAGGTGGACCAGTTGGACACCGTTCACCTACCCGTTCAACATGACGCAGCAACCGGCGGCGAGTGTGCCGTGCGGATTCACCGCCGCAGGCCTGCCGATTGGCCTACAGGTGATCGGCCCACGGCACTCCGACGCACTGGTCCTGGCTGCCTGTCGCGTTTTTGAACAGGCACAACCGTGGTGGCAGCACCGTCCGCAACCGTTGCGCAGTCGTCCCACCGTTTGACCCGAACGGATCAACGGCCTAAGTTCAATGACCAACGGAGCAGAACTACGCATGACGGCGCGCGAAACTGCGACATGACGACAGGGGCCTGGACCGATGCCTGCCAGTGAATGGTCGAGACGAGATTTCTTCAGGCGCTCGGCAGCGCTCGGAGCAGTGGCGATCGGCGTTCCCGTACTGGCCTCGGCCTGTACCAGCGTCAGCAACAGCGGCGGCAGTTCACAGTTGACGAACCTGAAGAACGCCGGCACCGTCAAGATCGGCATCGCGGGCGAACAGCCGTACGGGTACACCGACACATCCGGCCAGGTCACCGGGGAAGCGCCCGAGATCGCGCGGGCGATCTTCAAGAAACTGGGCGTGCCGAACGTGAAGGCGCAGCAGACCGACTTCGACACGCTGATCCAGGGTCTGAACGCCGGTCAGTACGACATGGTCGCCGCCGGCATGGACATCACCCCGGAGCGCTGCAAGAGCGCCACGTTCTCGGTGCCGGACTACACCGCGCTGGTGGCTTTCCTGGTACCCAAGGGAAATCCCAAGCAGGTGACCGACTTCACATCAGCGAAGGCGCAGGGCGTCAAGCTGGCAGTGGAGAGTGGTGCCGTGGAGGCGGACTTCGCAACCGCGGCCGGTATTCCGGCAGGTCAGATGCAGTCGTTCGCGTCGCCGGACGAGTTGCTGTCCGCCGTCACCACCGGTCGGGCCTACGCGGCCGTGCTCACCGACATCTCGTTCAACACGCTGGTCAAGCAGAACCCGAGTGCGAACGTCGAGGTCACGGCGGGTTTCGCGCCCGTCGTGAACGGCAAGAAGCAGGGCGAGACCGGCGGTTTCGTGTTCCGCAAGAACGAGACCGATCTGGTGAACCAGTTCAACCAACAGCTCAGCCAGATGCACTCGAACGGCGAATGGCTGAAGATCGTCCAGCCGTTCGGGTTCTCCCAGGGCAATGTGCCAGCAGCGGGCGTGACCACCGCGAGTTTGTGCGCGGGCTGACCGACTCTGAGCATGTTCGCCAACCTCGGGCACTTTCTGAGCGTCCTGTCCGCCGGGCTGCCGCCCACGATCGAACTGACCGTCGGCGGCATCGTGGTGGCCACCGTGATGTCCTTCGTCGCGGGCCTGGCCAACACCAGCCGGTTCGTGGTGGTGCGCTTCATCGTGCGGGTCTATGTCGAGGGTTGGCGCGGCACGTCCGAACTGGTCCAGCTGTTCTGGATCTACTTCGCGGTGCCGCTGCTACTCGGCTTCCAGATCGTGCCGCTGTGGGCCGGTGTCCTGGTGCTCGGTCTGAACCACGGTGCCTACGGGGCCGAGATCGTGCGCGGTGCCGTGCAGTCGGTGGCACGGGAGCAGATCGAAGGCGCTGTGGCGTTGAACTTCACGCCGGCACAGCGGATGGTCCGGGTCGTCCTGCCGCAGGCCGTGGTGGAGATGCTGCCCTCCTTCGGCACGCTGTTCATCCAGTTGCTCAAGGCCACCGCGATCGTCTCGCTGATCACCGTGCCCGAGCTGACCTACCAGGCCAAGCAGATCCTGATCCCGGTCTTCTCATCCCAGACGCCGCTGATCCTGTTCGCCGTACTGGTGTTCTACCTGCTGCTGGCGATCATCATCACGGTGCTGATGCGGTTCGCTGAGCGGCTGGCCGCCGCCAGGCTCGGCAGGCGGCCGGAGCGCAAGCCCTGGCGCAACGTGGCCGATGTCGGCGTGCTGGACGACCCGACTGCCGGGCGGGGTCGGTAATGGTCTGGAACTGGGCGTTCGCCGGGCAGATCCTGCCCGGGCTGCTGCGCGGCCTGCTGGTCACGTTCGAGGCGACGGTGCTCGGGTCGATCCTCGCCTACGTGCTCGGGCTGGTGTTCGCGATCATCCGGCGGGCCAGGATTCCGGTCCTCAGCCAGGTGGTGTGGCTGTTCGTGGAGTTCGTCCGCAGCACACCGCTGTTGGTGCAGCTCTACTTCCTGTACTTCGTGTTCCCGATCGCGTTCCACATCACGCTCAGCTCGCTCGTCACCGGTGTGCTCGGGCTCGGCGTGCACTACGCGACCTACACGTCCGAGGTGTACCGGGCCGGCATCGACGCCGTCCCCCGTGGACAGTGGGAAGCCGCTACCGCGCTGAGCCTGCCGCGTCGTCGCGTGTGGACGGCGGTGATCCTGCCGCAGGCGATCCCGCGCGTGCTGCCCGCGCTGGGCAACTACATGATCTCGATGCTGAAGGAAACCCCGCTGCTGCTGTCCATCGGCGTGCTCGATCTGGTCGGCAGGGCGCAGCAGGCCGGCTCGGAGGCGTACCGCTACGTCGAGCCGTACACCATCGCGGGCGTCTTCTTCCTCGTACTGAGCTATCCGGCTTCGGTGCTGGTCCGACGGTTGGAGCGCCGTGTCCGACAACACTGACAAGGCAATGATCCGGTTCGACGGCGTGGTGAAACGCTTCGGCGAGCAGGAAGTGTTGCGCGAGCTGGACTTCCAGGTCGCACCAGGCGAGCACGTCACGCTGATCGGGCCGAGCGGATCCGGCAAGACCACCATCCTGCGGCTGCTGATGACGCTGGAACGGGTGGACGGCGGCACCATCCAGGTCGGCGACGACTATCTGAGCCACATGCGGCGCGGCGACGAACTGGTGCCGGCCGACGAGAAGCACCTGCGGCACGTGCGGCAGCGGGTCGGCATGGTGTTCCAGCAGTTCAACCTGTTCCCGAACATGCGGGTGCTACGCAACATCACCGAGGCGCCGATCCGGGTGCTGGGCACGCCCCGCGAGGAGGCGGAGACACGGGCCAGGGA
>DASXYT010000259.1:0-15475 GCA_036502345.1 Pseudonocardiaceae bacterium
CACAACGCGGTGGGGGCGCGTGGCCTCGGCGAGATCGGCACCGTCGGGATGGCCGCGGCGGTCGCGAACGCCGTCCACAACGCCACCGGCATCCGCGTCCGGCGCATCCCGATCGTGCTGGAGGACCTGCTGGACTAATTAGCGCGGGATCCCGGCGCCGACGACGGCCAGTACGACTCCCGCCAGCGCGGCGATCAACAGGGTGGCCACCACCCCCCGTCGCAGGGCCAGCAGCAGGATCGCGGCGCCACCCAGCACGGCGAACTGCCACGGCTGGGTCAGGGTGATGGCCAGCGGGACGGCTGAGCCGAAGATCGCGCCGATCGCGGCCGGTCCCGCTCCGTCCAGGAACGCCCGGACGTGGTCGTTGCCGCGCAGCCGGTCGAAATGACGTGCGCCCAGCAGTACGAACGCGAATGACGGGGTGAACGCGATGACCGACGCGATCACGCCACCGACCAGACCGGCTGCCGAATAGCCGACCACGGCGACGGTCTGGACGACCGGGCCGGGCGTGATCTGGCCGAGGGCGACGGCGTTGAGGAACTGGTCGCCGGTCATCCAGTGGTAGTGGTCGACCGCGTCGGCCCGCATCAACGGGATGATCACGAACCCGCCGCCGTAGGACAGCGCACCGACCTTGAACGCCACCCACGCCACCGACGACAGGGTTCCGACACCTGCGGCCAGAGCCTTGCCGGGCAGGAGTGCGACCAGAGCGGTGCCACGATGGCGGACGAGCAGTTCGATTCCGCCACAGGCCAGCAGCACCAGCACCAGCCACGGGCCGACGGTGGCGGCGGCAGCGCCTGCCGCGACGAGGTAGAGCACCCAGCGCAGCCGGCTGGTGCCGGCCGCCCGCTGCCAACTGGCAGGCACGAGGCCGACGCCCGCGTGCACGGCCACCGCCGCCACGGCGGCGCCGGCACCGGCTCCCGCGCCGCGCACCCAGACCGGTGGCGTCCCGGTCAGGAACAGCGCGGCGAGGGCCAGGATGACGATCAGGCCGGGCACGATGAACGCCAGGCCACCGACCAGCGCGCCGGCTCGGCCGCGGAGCCGCCAGGCACAGAAGATCGCCAGTTGGGTGGATGCTGGGCCGGGCAACAGGTTGCACGTCGCGATGGCGTCCTCGAACTCGCGCTCGGGCAGCCACTTCCGGCGTCGCACGCACAGTTCCCGCAACAGCGCGATGTGAGTGGGCGGCCCGCCGAAGCCGATGCAGCCGATGCGGCCCCACTCCCGCAGCACCGTCCGCAGACTCGGCGGCGCTACCCCGTCAGGATCAGTTGTCATGGCATGAAACCCGGTGGCTGGCCCGCACGGCAGCACCATACGTCAGCTTGATCGGTCGAGAAACGAGCGATCCGGCCCTCAATGCCCGCTCACTGGACAGGCGTTCCGCTGACAGGAACGTCGTTGAGATCTGGCAACGCTACAGAAACATGCAGCCAGACCCTTGTCGTTTCTCATGTGGACATGCTTCACTCATCGGCGAGAAATCAGTCGTTCCGACTAACGGTACGCAGTCGGGGTTGTCGGATCGCTGAACGCCCGAGGGGGGCAGACCTGACGCCGGCCTGGCACGTTCCGCAGTCGGGATGCTCAGGCGGCCCAGCCAAGGAGAGACGAATGGAACGAAAGGCACGGCGCCTCACGGGAGGCATAGCGCTGCTGGCCTCGGTGGCGATCGCCGTCACCGCCTGCAGCACCGCGGGCGGGAGCACTACCTCGTCGGCCCCCGCTTCCGGCGGTGGCTCCGCCTCGAACAGTGCCGGTGTGACCTCGGCCGGGGCCCTCTTGGCGAAGTACATGGGGCAGCCGGCCTTTGTGTCCCCCGGCCCGACCATCGACGCCTCGAAGGTCAAGGGCAAGTCGCTGTTCTCGATCCCGGCCAACTCCAGCGTCGCCTACGTCAACACGGTCGACAAGGAGACCAAGAAGTACGCGGACGCGCTGGGCATCAAGTACTCCGACTACACGAACCAGCAGCAGCAGTCGCAGTGGGTGCAGGGCGTCTCGCAGGCGGTGAGCACCAAGGCCGACGTGCTGACGCTGCTCGCCGGCCTTCTGCCGGAGCAGATCGCCCCGCAGCTGCAGCAGGCCCAGCAGGCCGGCCTCAAGATCGCCGACGTCGCCGAGCGCAACACCGGCCAGGCGACCCCGAGCTACGTGAACTCCTATGTCTTCGCGCCGTTCAACACGGCCGGTCAGCTGATGGCCGCCTACGCGACCAAGGCGACCGGCGGCAAGGCCGACGTGCTGATCATCTCCTCGAACGCCGACATCAGCTCGCAGCCGGAGGTCGACGGCATCACCAGCGAGCTCACGAAGGACTGCCCCGGCTGCAAGTCCAGGACCGTCAACGTCAACCCGACCGACTGGGCCACCAAGCTCCAGTCCACTGTCGAGGCCGCACTCTCGGCCGACCCGAACATCAACTACGTGCTGCCCGTCTACGACTCGATGGCACAGTTCGCCGCGCCTGCGATCCAGGCCGCCGGCAAGACGGGCAAGACCTTCATCGCCACCTTCAACGGCACACCGGCCATCCTCGACCTGGTGCGCACCGGCAGCGTCGTGACGATGGACGTCGCGGACAACACCACCGACGTCGCGCTCGCCGGCCTGGACGCGGACATGCGTCTGATGCTGAACATGCCAGCAGGCAAGCAGCAGATCCAGCTCCGGGTGTTCGACAAGAGCAACATCCAGGAGGCAGGCGTGCCGGCCGCGTCCGGTGTCGGCTTCGGATCGGCGTCGATCCAGGGCTACGCCAAGACCTGGGGCGTCCCCGCCAGCACGCTGGGCGGCTGACGAGGCTCGCCCGGTCCGCGGCGGGTTCCGCCAACCCGCCGCGGACCGGGCCTTCGGCGCAACCAAGCCACCACGGGGATGTGGAGTAGCGCGATGACCAATCCGATCTTGCACGTGTCGCACCTGACGAAGAGCTTCGGCGGGCAGACGGTGCTCGACGACGTCGAGGTGGCCCTCGGCGCCGGTGAGATCCTCGGCCTGGTCGGCCAGAACGGCTCTGGCAAGTCCACCGTGATCAAGTGCCTGTCCGGCTATCACACGCCGGACGGCTGGAGCATGGAGATCGGCGGGCGTTCCTTCACCCGTGGCCTGCACCCCGGCGAGGGCGCCGAACTCGGCATCAGCTTCGTCCACCAGGACCTCGGTGTGCTCGGTGACCTGAGCGTGCTGGAGAACCTGTTGTTCAACCGGTTCGCCGCCGACCACCGCGCGTACATCTCGTGGCGGCGGGAGCGCGCGCAGGCCCGCGAACTGCTCAGGTCGTTCGATCTCGACCTGGATCCGCGCGCCCTGCTCTCCAGCCTCCGGCCCGTCGAGCAGGCCCAGGTGGCGATCATCCGGGCGCTCATGCAACTGCGCGAACGCGGCAACGACGCGGGCGCCGGTGTGCTGGTCCTCGACGAGGCGACCACATTCCTCGACCGCACCGGCCGGGACAGTCTGCACACGCTGCTGCGCTCGATCGCGGCTACGGGAGCCGGAATCCTGTTCGTGTCGCACGACGTGCAGGAGGTCCTCGCCCTGGCCGACCGGGTCACGGTGCTGCGGGACGGCCGCGTCGTGGATTCCGCACCGGCCGACACGCTCACCCCCGAGGACGTCGTCGGCCTGATCGTCGGTGGTGACCGCTCGGTACGCCTGGAACAACTGGCCGACGACGTCGAGGCCGAGAAGATCGCCAACCAGGCCGACGGCGTCGGGCGGGTGGCCGCCGTGGTCGAGGTGCCGCACGCCGAACGCCGGATCGGCAGGCTCGACGTCACCGGACTGGACGGCCCCTCGGTCAGCGACATCGGATTCTCCGCGGCAGGCGGGGAGATCCTCGGTATCACCGGCATCGTCGGCTCCGGCTGGGAGGCCGTGCTCGAGCACGTCTACGGCGCCCGGCCAGCCGACGCCGGCACGCTGGTCATCGACGGCGAACGGGTCGACCTTGCCAGGATGTCGCCGAGCAAGGCGCTGGCCACGGGCATGGTGTTCGTGCCGTCGGACCGGCTTGCCCAGGGCGCGATCCCCGAGTTGCCGATCGAGCAGAACGTGATGCTCCCGGTCCTGCCGTCGCTGTTCCGAGGTGGCTTCCTGCGGCACGGTGAACTCGTCCGGCGGTGCGCCCGCCTGCTGCACAACCAGGCCGTGCAGCCACCGGACCCGCACCGTCCGTTCGGCACGCTGTCCGGCGGCAACCAGCAGAAGGCGGTGCTCGGCAAGTGGCTGCAACTCGCGCCCCGGCTGGTGCTGCTCAACGAGCCGACCCAGGGCGTGGACATCGGCGCCCGGCAACTGATCTTCCGCATCATCCGCGACGCCGCGGCCAGCGACGCGATCGTCCTCTACGCCTCGGCTGACTGGGAGGAGATCGCCCGCCTTGCCGACCGGGTCGTGGTGATCGCGGACGGTGCGGTCACCGCCACCTTGAGCGGCGCCGACGTGAGTGTCGACCGGATCGCGGCCGAGGCCTACCGCGGCACCCGGCGCAGCGCCGACCTCGCCGCCGCGTCGTCCGAGTGGGCCTCGGCAGCCGACGGAACCTGAACACGCCGACACAACCTCAAACAGAAAGGGCGAGTGTCGATCATGACCTCAGCAAGCACCAGGCGCTTCGGCGGCGCCGGCAGCCTCGTGGGGCGCTTCGGCGTTGTCATCGTCTGGGCCGCTGTCGTGGTCGTCTTCGCGGTGGCCAGGCCGGACACGTTCCCGACCGCCACCAACTTCGCGACGCTGTTCGCGTCCCAGGCGCCGCTCGGCGTCCTGGCGATCGCGCTGACCGTGCCGTTGACCGCGGGGGACTACGACCTGTCGGCGGCCAGCACGATGAACTTCGCATCGATGATCATCGCGGTGCTGCAGATCCAGCACCACATGCCGATCGGCGAGGCGTGCGTGATCGGCATCGTCGCCGGCATCGTGATCGGTGTCGTCAACGGCGCCCTGTGTGTGCCGTTCGGTATCGACCCGTTCATCGTCACGCTGGGCATGGGCACCCTGCTCGACGGCCTGACACTGTGGATCTCGAACTCGTCACCGGTCAGCGGCCTGTCGCCCGGTCTGGTCAACCTGGTCGTGGTGGACCGGTTCCTCGGGCTGTCGCTGGAGTTCTGGTTCCTGCTGTTCGTGGCGCTGGTCGTCTTCTACATCTTCACGTTCACGCCCGTCGGCCGCAGGCTGCTGATCGTCGGCCGGGGCCGTGAGGTGGCTCGCCTGTCCGGCCTGAAGGTCAACCGGATCCGGATTCTCTCGTTCATGGCCTGCGGCGGTCTGTCCGGGCTGGCCGGTGTCGTCTACGTCGGCACGAGCGGTACCGCCGACCCGTCGGCCGGGACCTCCTACCTGCTGCCGGCGTTCGCGGCCGCCTTCCTCGGTGCCACCGTGCTGCAGCCGGGCCGCTTCAACCCCTGGGGCACGCTGGTCGCGGTCTACTTCCTGACCACCGGCATCAACGGCCTGAGCCAGCTCAACGTCGGCACGTTCGTCCAGCAGTTGTTCTACGGTGGCGCGCTGATCGTCGCGGTCTTGTTGTCCCGCCTGGCCGGCAGGCCGAGCCTGCGCAAGAAGCCGGAGCAGACGCAACAGCCCCCACCGGCCGCGTCCGGAGCGGTGCCCGAGGACGCGTCGACACCTGCTCCGTCCTAGCGACGCACGAATTCGTCCCGACTTCGATTGGTGAGTTCCTGTGGTGATGCCGCTCTCGGGCGTCCGCGTTCTGGACGTGTCCACGATCCTGGCCGGTCCGCTCTGCTGTCAGATCCTCGGCGACTTCGGCGCCGAGGTGATCAAGATCGAACATCCGCGCAACGGCGACAACATGCGCGGGCACGGCACGCAGAAGGATGGAATTCCACTGTGGTGGAAGGAGATCAGCCGCAACAAGCGGACGGTGGCCGTGAACCTCGGGCAACCGGACGGTGCCGAGGTCCTGCGGACGCTGGCGGCGACCGCCGACATCCTGGTCGAGAACTTCCGGCCGGGCACGCTGGAACGCTGGGGTATCGGGCCGGACGTGCTGCACGAGGCGAACCCGGATCTGGTGATCGTGCGGGTGAGCGGGTTCGGGCAGACAGGGCCGTACTCGGCGCGCGCCGGTTTCGGCACCCTGGCCGAGGCGATGAGCGGCTTCGCCGCACTCACCGGTGAGCAGGACGGGCCGCCGACGCTGCCGTCGTTCGGTCTTGCCGACAGCATCGCCGGTATCGCCGGTGCTGCCGCGGCTGTGATGGCGCTGCGGCACCGCGAGGTGCAAGGCGGTAGCGGCCAGGTGGTCGACCTGAGCCTGCTGGAGCCGATCATGACCGCGGTCGGACCCTCGCCGACGATCTACCAGCAACTCGGCGTGGTCGAAGCGCGGCACGGCAACCGGTCGACGAACAACGCGCCGCGCAACACCTACCGGACCCGGGACGACAAGTGGGTCGCCGTGTCCACCAGCGCGCAGTCGATCGCCGAGCGGGTCATGCGGCTGGTCGGCCATCCCGAGGTGATCGACGAGCCGTGGTTCGCCACCGGCGGGCAGCGCGTCCAGCACGTCGACGAGCTGGACGGGTACGTCGGCGGGTGGATCGCCGAACGTGACCGCACCGACGTGATGGCCGCCTTCGAGGAGGCGGGCGCCGCGATCGCGCCGGTCTACGACGCCCGCGACATCGTCGAGGACCCGCACGTGCGGAAGACCGAGATGCTGACCGAAGTGGACGATGCGGACTTCGGCAAGGTGCTCATGCACAACCTGATGTGGCGGATGTCCGAGACACCGGGCGAGATCCGGTTCACCGGGCGCGCGCTCGGTGCGGACACGGACGCCGTGCTGACCGAGGCAGGCATATCAGCGGAGAGGCTGGCAGAGTTGCGCGAGAACGGGGTCGTGGCGTGACCAACTCCCTTCCTGTGACCAGCGACCGGCTGCTGGACGTCGTGGCAGGCGGTGTCCGGACGATCGACCTGGGCAGACCGCTGTTCATCGGCATGCCGCAGTCGCCCAACCACCCTGCGTTCTGGCACACGCTGCCGCGCCGCCACGGCGACATGGTGCGTTCCGACGGGTCGTCAGCCGCCAACGACATGATCGTGATGGGTACGCACGTCGGCACCCACATCGACGCGCTGGCGCACGTGTCCTTCCAGGGCTGCCTGCACGGCGGCGCGGACGCGGGCGAGGCCGCCGTGGGCGGCAGGTTCATGGAGCACGGCGTGCACACGATCGAGCCGATGATCCGGCGTGGCCTGCTGCTGGACGTGCCCGCGGCGCTCGGCCTCGAAGCGTGCGAGCCCGGGTACGAGATCACCGTGGCCGATCTCGAAGCGGCCGAGACCTTGGCGGCGACGACGGTCGACGCGGGCGATGTCGTCCTGGTGCGCAGTGGTTGGGGGCGGCACTTCGAGGAGGGAGCCGCGTACATCGGCCGGGAGTCCGGTGTGCCCGGTGTCTCCGAGGCGGGCGCCCAGTGGCTGGCCGATCGTCAGGTGCATGCGGCGGGCGCCGACACGATCGCGTTCGAACGGCTGCCGCCCGGCGGTGGTCACTCACTGCTTCCCGCACACCGGGTGCTGTTGGTCGAAGCCGGCATCTACATCATCGAAGCGCTCGCGCTGGAGGATCTGGCGGCTTCGGGCATCCGTGTGTTCACGTTCGTGCTGGTGCCGTTGAACCTGATCGGCGCCACCGGTTCTCCGGTGCGGCCGCTCGCGGTGGTGGCCGCGTGAGCGAGCTTGCGAGCGAACCATCGACAGAGCGTGAGATGACTCTGGCCCAACTGCTCGCGGGGTTCGCCGCGCGGGTGCGGGACGGCGCTGGTGACTCGCGGATCCTGCCCGACGACGTCGCCGACAGTGTGCGCAAACGGATCCTCGACATCCTCGGCATCGCGGTGGCGGCCTCAGGGCTGCCGACTAGCCGGGCGGCGCGCGAGTTCGTGCTCGCCTCCGGTGGCGTACCCGAAGCCAGCGCGGTGGGGATCCCGGTCAAACTGCCCGCGGCGCAGGCGGCCTTCGTCAACGGTGTCCTGGCGCATTCGCTGGACTACGACGACACGCACCTGCCCTCCGTGCTGCACCCCAGCGCGTCCGTCGTGCCGGCGGCGCTGGCCGCGGGCGAGGCGGTCGGCGCGTCCGGCCGGCAGGTCACGGCGGCGGTCGCTGTCGGCCTGGAGGTGGCCGTCCGGATCGGTATGGCCGGCTACGACCGCGAGGCGCAGAACTCGATCTTCTTCGAGCACGGCCAGCACGCGACGTCCATCTGTGGTGCGATCGGTGGCGCGGTGGCGGCGGCGATGCTCTACGGGCTGGACGAGAACGCGATCACCGACACCATCGGGGTGGTCGCGTCGATGGCGTCCGGCGTGATCGAGGCCAACCGCACCGGCGGGACCGTCAAGCGCATGCACTGCGGCTGGGCAGCTCACTCGGCCATCGCGGCGGCGCAGCTGGTCCAGCACGGTTTCACCGGCCCGCCGACCGTCCTGGAGGGACGGTTCGGGTTCTTCCGTGCCTGGCTGCACGGGACGTTCTTCCCGGAGGAGATCACCGACGGGCTGGGCCACCGGTGGTCGGTGCCGGGCATCTTCTTCAAGCCGTATCCGGCCAACCACTTCACCCACGCCGGCATCGACGCTGCCCGGCAGCTCCGTGCCCAGGGCCTGGACATCGACGCCATCGAGTCGATCGAACTGGGCGTCCCCCGGCAGAACAAGCCGACGGTGGGGGAGCCGATCGAGATCAAACGAGCCCCCGAGACCGGGTACATGGCGCAGTTCAGCGGCCCCTACACGGTGGTGGCCGGGTTGCTGGGCGGCGGCGGTCTCGGTGTCGGGCTGGACGATTTCACCGACGAACTGGCCCGTGACCCTCGCCGTCGCGAGCTGATGGCGAAGGTCAGCGTGGTGGCCGACGAGAAGTGCAGCGCGATCTTCCCGGCACAGTTCCCCGCCGTACTGCGAATCCGTACCCGTGACGGGCAGGAGCACGTGGCGGAGGTGCTGGTCAACCGTGGCGGCCCGGACAACCCGTTGTCGTTCGACGAGCTGGCCACGAAGTTCCGCGACAACGCGTCCCGGTTCCTGGACGACGAAGCCCTCGGCGCGCTGCGGACGGCGGTGGCGGGACTGGACGAACTCGACGACGTGGACCCCGTGCTGGTCCCGCTGCGCACGATAGTGACGACACAGGAGGTCTCATGACAGCGTTCGACCTGGTGATCCGCAACGCCCGCGTGGTGAACGCGGACGCCGCCGACGTGCCCACGGTGGACATCGCCATCAAGGACGGCCGGTTCGCGCGCGTCGCACCCGGCATCGACGTCAACGAGGCTGCCGAGGTCGTCGACGCGGCCGGGAAGCTGGCCTTCCCCGGAGTGATCGACGTGCACCAGCACTGGGGCATCTACAACGACCTCACCGAGGACACGGTCAGCGAGAGCAAGGCATCCGCGCAGGGCGGTGTCACCACGGGCATCACCTACATGCGCACCGGCCAGTACTACATGAACCGCACCGGCCCGTACCGCGAGGTGCTGCCGGACGTGCTCAAGGCCTCCGACGGCCACTCGATGATCGACTACTCGTTCCACGTAGCGCCGATCCTGAAGCAGCACATCGACGAGATCCCCGAGATCATCAGCGAGTTCGGTATCCCGTCGTTCAAGATCTTCATGTTCTACGGCACGCACGGCCTGCACGGCCGCTCCTCCGCGCAGAACTCGTTCCTGATGCTGCCCGAGGACGAGTCGTACGACTACGCGCACTTCGAGTTCGTGATGCGCGGCATCCAGCAGGCCCGCGAGGCGATGCCCGAGATCGCCGACTCGATCTCGCTCTCGTTGCACTGTGAGACCGCCGAGATCATGCGCGCCTACACGAAGATCGTCGAGGAATCCGGTGTCAAGCGCGACCTCGCCGCGTACAGCGCGTCCCGGCCGCCGCACTCGGAGGGCCTCGCGATCACCATCGCCTCGTACCTCGCGCACGAGACGACACTGCCCAACATCAACCTCCTGCACCTGTCCTCGCGCAAGGCCATCGAGGCGGCGATGATGATGCAGGCGACCTTCCCGCACATCGACTTCCGCCGCGAGGTCACGATCGGCCACCTGGTCGCCGACATCACCACGGCCAGCGGGCTCGGCGGCAAGGTGAACCCACCGTTGCGGCCGAAGGAGGACGTCGAGGCGCTGTGGGAGCACCTGCTCGCGGGCCACTTCTCCTGGGTCACCAGTGACCACGCCTGCTGCCGCGACGAGATGAAGTTCGGCGACCCGCGCGAGGACGTCTTCGCAGCCAAGTCGGGTTTCGGTGGCACGGAGTACCTGCTGCCCGCGCTGGTCAGCGAGGGGCGCCGCCGTGGCCTGCCGTGGCAGCGGATCGCCGACCTGACCAGCACCACGCCCGCCGCCCGCTTCGGCCTGCCGACGAAGGGCGCGATCGCCGAGGGCCTGGACGCCGACATCGCCCTGGTGGACGACACCGCGAGCTGGACGATCCACGCCGCCGACTCCGAGTCCACGCAGGAGTACTCGCCGTTCGAGGGCTTCGAGCTCACAGCGAAGGTGACCGACACGTTCCTGCGTGGCGAGGCGATCCTGAGCGACGGCAAGATCACCGGTGCGCCGCGCGGCCAGTTCATCCGGCGTCCGTCGCGTTGACGATGAACGACGCACTCGTCGCCGCGGTCCGCGCGGTCGATCCGGTGGGCGATCGGGCCACGTTCGACCGGCAGTGGGGTGTGCTGCTGGCTGCCCTGGCAGGCCCGCTGCCGGCGGCGATGCACACCTGGGCGACGGAACTCGCCGACCAGGGCGACGCACTGCCGCTGCTGGGCTTGAGCTTGCGCGGGCCGCAGTACGAGGCGTTGCTGTGGAACGGCGCACGCTGTCCGGAGGCCGCCGTCCTGATCACCGGCCTGCTGACCGCCCCGCCCGAGACCACCACGGCAGACCTGGCCGCCGCCGTGGCCGCCGGGGTCCGGGTGAACGAGGCGCTGCGGTTGCTCGCGCCGCCAGGACCGGCGCGGTTGTCACTGGCGACGATCGGCTGCGCCGTGACCGCTGGTGCGTCGTCGGCGTCGGCGGACACGATCATCGACCTGGCGGCCAGCCTGATGGTGTTCGGCTCGGCGGTGCCGACCGGCGGCTCGCGCACCGACCTGGTGCGCGCCGGGCACCCGGTGGCGTCCGGCTGGCTCGCCACCCGGCTGCTCGCTGCGGAGTTCGCCCCGATGGCCGGCGGGCTGGCCGCCACGCTCGCCGCAGCCGGCGGCCAGTCCACAGCACCGGTGGCCGCGACGGTGTCCGGCCTGCTCGACGCCGTCCGATGACCCGGTTGCTGGTCAATGCCGCGTGGCCACGAGGGACCGCACCGGACCTGGCGGTGATCCGGGCCGCCGGCGGTGACGGCGTCGGCCTGCCGGACAGTCCTCGGCTGTTCGATGATCCACTGCTGGCCACCGACCGGGTGCTCGCCGAGACCGACGTTGCGATGGCCGGTCCGTGCGTGCTCGCGCTCGGCCTGCGGCATCCGGCCACCGTGGTCGGCGGTCTCGGGACGCTCGCCGAACGGCACGGACCACGGCTGGTCGCGGTGCTCGCCCGAGGTGAGAGCGCGGTGCGCAACGAGGCGCTGCCCGTGCCCTCCCTGCGCGGCTACCTCGCCGCACTGGACACGGTGGTGGCCGGGCTGGCCGAGCGGCGACATGGCATGACACTGCTCGGTTCGGCCTCCGGCCCTCGTACTCTGACCGAGACGGCGAGCCGGGTCGACGGTGTGCTGATCGACGTCGGCACCGCACCGGACGTCGTGGCGACGGCTGTCGCCCGTGTCCGCGAGGCCAACCCGGCCGCACAGGCATGGCTGTTCCTGCGAGTGCTCGCCTCGGACGACAGCGCCGAGCGCGAAGCGGCGGTGGCGCCGCTGCTCGGCTCCTGCGCGGCACGGCTGGTGGCGGCGCCGGACTGGTACCAGGTGCCCGGCCGGCTCCGTGCCGAGGTCGCCGAGGTGGCCGCCGCGCACGACTACCTGAAGCACGGCACGGCGGCGGCCGGCTCCGGTTCCGGGTCCCGGGCTGCCGAGTTCGTCGCCGACCGGTTCTTCGCCCTCGGTGACGTCACGGCCGTCCGCGCGCGGATCGGCGCCCTCGCCGCATCCGGCATCGACGGAGTCGTGCTGTCCGGCGCGGTCGGTGGCGTGGTGGAACGGCTGGGCGCCACCGTCGGTGCGGTGCGCGCCGGACTGGCTGTGCTGGCCGGATTGAAGGGGAAGCAGCAGGTATGAGCGCGGCAACCATCGATCTCACCAAGTTGGGCGCACGCGCGACGGCGATCCTCGCGGCGCCGTTGCCGCCCGACGCGTCAGCAATGAGCCGCACGCTGCTGGTCGACACGCTCGGCGCGTTGATCGGCGGCCTGCGCTACCCGGAGGTGCGTGCGCTGGCCCGCGAACTGGGGTCGGCCGACCTGTTCGCCCGGCTCGTGACCTTGGGCAGCGCGGCGACCTGGTTGGATGCCGACTCCGGCGGTTCGATCCATCCGCACGGCGACCGGCTGCCACCGGTGCCGACCGCGCACCCGGCACCGCACGTGCTGCCGGTCGTGCTCGAAGCCGCGCGGTCCGGTGTGGACGACAGCCGCGCGCTGCGGGCCTTCGCCGCCGGTGTCGAACTGGGCATGCGGCTGGGCGCCGGCAGCAGCCTGCGTCCCGGGCTGCACCCGCACGGCGTGCACGGACCGGCCGGTGCCGCCGTCGCTCGTGCGGTGCTGGCGGACGCCGACGCTGAAGCGGTCGGCCGGGCGTTCGCCAGGGGTGCCGCGCTGCCGATGGCGGCGCTGCTCGCCGTGCCGATGGCAGGTGGCACGGTTCGCAATGCCTGGACCGGGCTGGGCACCTACTACGGAGCTCGCGCGGCGACGGACCCCGACGGCGGGTACGTCGAGGTGATCACGCAGTTGTTCGACTACGCCGTCTGCGACGAACTCGACTCGGACGTGCTCATGGGCACGACCGAGCCGTGGCGGCTGTTGCACAGCTACCTCAAGCCGTACGCGTGCGCCCGCTGGATCCACCCGGCACTGGACGCGCTGCGGCAGGCGCTGCACGACCACCCCGGCGTGCCGGTGAGCGGGATCGAGGTGACGACGTTCGCCTTCGCCGCGTCGTTGACCGGCAGTCGGCCGCGCACCGACATGGCGGCGCGGTTCTCGCTGCCGTTCAGCCTGGCGACGTTCGCAGTGGACGGTCGCCTTGCAGCGGACGGTTTCCTGCCCGACCGGCTGGTCCGGTCTTCGGTGATCGACCTGGCCGAGCGGGTGACCGTCAGCGAAGATCCCGCCTTCACCGCTGCTCTGCCGACGGAGCGACCGACTTCGGTGCTGGTGCGGTTCGCCGACGGTGCCGAGCGCGAGGTGGCGGTCCGCAACGCCCGAGGCAATCCGGCCGATCCGCTCCCGGTCGAGGAGGTCGCCGCGAAGCTGCGGCACAACGTCGGCGATCTGCTGCCGGCCGACCTGGTGGACGAGTTGGCGGGCTGGCTGGGCGCCGAACCGGGGGAGACCGGCCTGCTGGGACGGATCTCGCGGACGCTGTGGGCGGGGCTCTCATGATCCTGGATGTCGTGGGACTGGCGGAGGCGGCCGCGGCGACGTCGTGGGCGCAGGCGCCTGCCGAAGTGCGGGCGCGCGTTGTGGAACTCGTCGGGGACGTCCTGGCGGTCACGGCGTTTGGCTCCGCCAGGGCCGAACTCGTGGACTTGACCGCGTCCTTCGCCGCATCGACACCAGTTGGCGCGGCCACCGCCGTCGGCTCGGCGCGCGGCTGGCCCGCTGCCACGGCGGCCTTCCTCAACGGCTGTGCGGTTGCGGCGGACCAGTTGCAGGACGGACACCGGCCTGCCCGAGGCCACCCGGCATCGCACACCGTGCCGGCCGCGTTGGCCGTCGCCGAGGAGCATGCGCTGTCCGTTGGCGAGTTCCTCAGCGCGGTGCTGGCCGGCTACGAGGTCGGGACCCGGCTCGGCCAGGCCATGGGCGGTACGCCGGATGGTGTCCACGACATCGGCACCTGGGGTCAGGTTGCTGCGTCCGTCGCGGCGGCGCGGCTGGTGGCGCCCGGCGACGCCGACGTCATGCTTGGTGCGATCGAACTCTCGGCCGCCGCCGCGTTGCTCACCGATGCCGGGACTGTCTTCACAGGACATACAGGTTCGCATGCGTTCCTCGGGTTCTCGGTACAGCACGGCCTGACGGCCGGTCTCGCGGCGGCGGCCGGGCTGAGACCCGCGTCGGGTGTGCTGTCGCGGCACTTCATGGCCGTTGCCGGACGTGCTCCAACCCGCATCGACCCCGGCTTCGGCTCTGGCGAATGGACGCGGTTTGAGGTGCTGGCCGGCTACGTCAAGGCGTACCCGACGTGTGCGCACCTGCACGGGGTCAACGAGGCCGTCGACACGTTGCTGGCCGAGGGCGTTGACGTCGAGCGGATCGCCGCCGTCGATGTGGCGGTCTTCGCGGGAGCCGCGGGTTTCGGTGATGTGGCCGGCTCGGAGTTGGCCGCCCGGTTCAGCATTCCGACCAGCGTGGCGATCGCCCTGTGTTGTGGTCGCCTGGATGAAGCCACGCTGACCGCGCGGCAGGTGGCCGACCCGGCAGTCCGGGAGTTGGCCGGGCGGGTGCGGGTCAGTCACGATCCGGACCTGGACGCCGGCTATCCGCACGGCCGGCCTGCGCGGGTGAGCCTCATCCTGACCGACGGTTCCCGGCGCGGTGCTGCGGTTGGCCGTCCTCGGTGGGATGCGGATCGGTGGCCTGTGCCGGAGGAACTCGCCGCCAAACGCGATCGCCTGCTCATCGCGCGGTTCGGCGCCGATGGCGCGCGGCCGTTGATCGCGTGGCTGAGCGCGCCGGACGCGGGTGCTGGTGTGCGTGAGGTCGGTGGCCTGTTCCGCGCCGCGACTACCTGAGCGTCACTCGCCTGCTAGGGCCAGGACTTCGCGGGCGTTGCGGACCACGGCCAGGTCGACGAACGTGCCGTCGTTCCCGACGTGGCCGCCTTCCTGTGCTCCCTCGAAGCGAGCCAGCAGATCGTGTGCTGCGGTGACCTCGTCTGCGCTCGGCGTGAACACCTCGTGGATGACGGCTATCTGACCGGGGTGGATCGCGGTTCGGCCCCGGAAGCCCTGCTGCCGCAGCCTTTCCGCGCTCCGCCGGAACCCGTCCAGGTCGCGGAACGCTGTTGATGTGGGAGCGACCGGGCGACTGATGCCTGCCGCTGCCGACGCCACGACTACCTGTAGCCGCAACGGGTTCAGGATGGTGCGCTCCTCGTCGAGACCGACCCCCAGGTCGGCGGCCAGGTCCACCTCACCGAGGCCCAGTCGCAACACTCGGGGCGCTGCGGCGACCTCAGCCACTCGTTGTATTCCGACTGCACTTTCCAGCAGTGGCAACACCGCCACCGAACCGGCGGTC
>DASXYT010000260.1:0-4828 GCA_036502345.1 Pseudonocardiaceae bacterium
GGCGAGCACGTCGGCGGTCGGCCCGTGCTCGACGATCCGGCCGAGGTACATGACGGCGATGCTCGTCGCGACGTACCGCACGACGGCCAGGTTGTGCGAGATGAACAGCATGGACGTGCCCATCTCGCGCAGCACGTCGCGGAGCAGGTTCAGCACGGTGCCCTGGATCGAGACGTCCAGCGCCGAGGTGATCTCGTCGGCGATCACCACGTCGGGCCGGGCGGCCAGCGCCCTGGCCAGCGCGACCCGCTGCCGCTGCCCGCCGGACAGCTGGCCGGGGAACGAGCGGGCCAGGTCGGCGTCGAGTTCGACGAGCCCGAGCAGCCTGGTGACCTCGGCCCGTCGGTCGACCGGCACTCCGGTGACCGGGTCACGCCGGGGGATCGTCTCGCTGATGCTGGCGCTGACGGTCATCCGGGGGTCCAGTGACGAGTACGGGTCCTGGAACACCATCTGGACGGGACGGCGGCTGCCGCGCAGCGGCACCGGGCGCCCGTCCAGCAGGATCCGGCCTGCCGTCACCGGGGCCAGGCCGACTGCCGCGCGGGCCAGCGTGGACTTGCCGGAGCCGGACTCGCCGACCAGGCCGACGATCTCGCCGTCCGGCACGGCAAGGTGCACGTCGTCGACGGCCGTCAGTCCACGCCGCCGGGTGCCGTACCGGACCGAGACGCCATCGAACCGCAGCTCACTCATTGCCACGCCCCACCGCGGCCGTGGTCGGCCGACTGTCCTCGCCTGCGTGCCAGCATGCCACTCGCCTGCCCATGGCGTCGGTCTCCAGCGGCGGCTCCTCGGCACGGCACCTGTCCGTCGCGAGTGGACAGCGCGGCGCGAACGCGCAGCCCGGCGGGAACCGGGTCGGGTCGGGTGCCCTGCCCGGGATGACGGCCATCGGCCGGTCGAGGTCGGTGCGCATGTCCGGCACGGCGGCGACCAGGGCCCGCGTGTAGGGATGCCGGGCCGACCGGTCCAGTTGCGCCGCCGGCAGGTCCTCGACGATCCGGCCCGCGTACATCACCAGCACCCGGTCGCAGACCTGCCGGACGACCGCGACGTCGTGGCTGATCAGCAGCAGCGCCACGGTGTCGTCGCGCCGGATGGAGCGCAGCAGGTCGAGCACCTGCCGTTGCACGGTGACGTCGAGCGCGGTCGTCGGCTCGTCGGCGACGATCAGCGCGGGCCTGCCCATCAGGCCCATGCCGATCATCGCCCGCTGCCGCATCCCACCGGAGAACTCGTGCGGGTACTGCCGGGCCCGCCGGTGCGCCGCCGGCACCCGCACCGCCTTCAGCCGGTCGACGGCCAGCGCGAGGGCCGCCTGCCGGGACAGCCCGTCGTGCCGCTGCCCGACCTCGGCCAACTGGCGCCCGATCCGCTGGGTCGGGTTCAACGACGTCATCGGGTCCTGGAACACCATCGCCAGCCCGGTGCCGAGCAGGTGCCGGTGGGCTCGGGCGGTGCCGCTGAGCAGGTCGGTGCCCAGGAAGCGCAGCCTGCCGGCGGTGACCTGGCCGGGCTCCTCGATCAGGCGGGTGACGGCGAGGGCGGTCAGGGACTTGCCCGAACCCGACTCGCCGACGACACCGACGGCCTCACCCCGCTCGATGCGGAACCCGACACCTCGGACCGGGCTGATCGGGCCGCCGTGCCCCGGCAGCGTCACGACGACGTCGGCGACGTCCAGCACCGGCTCACCGTCGGCCACCACGGCGGTGGTGGCAGGGCGATTCCTGATCCGGACCAGCGGCATGCGGCCCAGCGTCGTGGTCAGGCCGATGCCCTTGGCCAGTGCCTCGCCGAACAGGTTGAACGCCAGCCCGGCGACGATCACCGCGATGCCAGGTGCGAGCGCGGCGACCGGCTGTTCGTAGATGCTGGTCAGGCCGGCGCCGAGCAGTTGGCCCCAGTCGTAGGCCGGTGGCTGCACACCGATCCCGAGGAAGGACAGGCCGGCGAACGCCAGCAGTGTGCCGCCAGCGCCGATCGCGGCGTTCACGACCAGCGGTTCCGCGATGTTGGGCAGCACGTGCCGCAGCAGCACCCGCACCCGGCTGACCCCGGCGACGCGCGCCGCCTCGACGTAGTCCCGCTGCTCGATGCCGGCGACCAGGGTCTGTGCCAACCGGGCGAACGTGGGGGCACCCGCGAAGCCGATCGCGAGCACGGCACCCTTCGCTCCCACCCCGAACACGACGGCGAAGAACAGCGCAAGCAGGATGCCGGGGAACGCCACCGCGATGTTGACCACGGCCGCCACCAACCGGGACGCACGACGACCCAGCACCACACCCGCCGTACCCAGGATCAGCCCGGCCACCACCGTGATCACGGTGGCCAACAACGCCAGTTCGATGGAGAGCCGGGTCGCCACCAGCACCCGGAAGAAGATGTCCCTGCCGAGGTTGTCGGTGCCTGCCCAGTGCTGGGCCGACGGTCCCTGCAGCATCGCGGCGACGTCGGTCCGGGTCGCCTGCCGCGACCACAGCATCGGCGCCACGACGGCGAGCACCAGGACGGCGAGCAGGCCGAGGCTCGCGCAGGCGCCGACCGGTGTGCGCAGCACGGCCAGCCAGCGGCCGCCGGAGCGGGCACGTGCGGTCCCTGCTCGGAGTCCGATCACGGCTCAGCTCTCCCGGATCGTCGAACGCGGATCGAGCAGCGCCAGTGCCACGTCGACGATGAGGTTGACCGCAAGCACGCCTATCCCGTAGACGAGGACCACGCCCTGCACGACGGGATAGTCCTTGGCCAGGATCGACGAGACGATCGTGCTGCCAAGCCCCGGCCATGCGAAGACGTTCTCCACCAGCACGGTGCCCGCGACCATGGTGCTGAGCAGCAGCCCGCCCAGCGTGATGGTGGCCGTCAGCGCGTTGGGCAGCGCGTGCCGGACGTAGACCGCCATCGGTGGCAGCCGTTTCGCGCGGGCGGTACGCACGAAGTCGGCCTGCAGAACGGCGATCATCTCCACCCGCAGGATCCGCGCCAGAATGGCGGCCGGCCCGATGGCCAGCGCGATCACCGGCAACACGTACGAGTCCACACCGGACCTGCCGGCCACCGGCAGCCAGTGCAGGTGCACCCCGACGATCCACACCAGCACGACCCCGACCAGGAAGTCCGGGATGGCGCCGAGCAGCACGCTGGTCGTCGTGAAAGCCAGTTCGGTCCGCCTGGCCCGGCCGCCCCGGGTCAGCACACCCATCAGCGTGCCCAGCGGGACCGCGATCACGATCGCCAGCACGAACGCGGCGACGGCGAGTTGCAGCGTGGCGGGCAGCCGGTCGGCGACGACCCGGGAGACCGGCAGCTGGGATGTCAGCGACGTGCCGAAGTCACCGGTGAACACGCCGCGCAGGTAGTGCCAGTACTGCACGGGTAGCGGCAGGTCGAGGCCGAGAGCCTGCTTGCGCTGCGCGACCAGTGCCTGTGGCGCGCTGATGCCCAGCGCCGCCCGCACCGGGTCGCCGGGGATCAGGTGGATCATCAGGAACGCGGCGGTCAGCAGCACCCACAGCGACACCACGAACCGGGTGAGGCGGCGGGCCAGGAATCGCAGTGCGACGTTGTCGGTGATGCTGCCGATGCCGGTGGTCGGTCCGGCGGCGGTCATGCTGGTCACTGGTGACTCCCCGTCGTGGTCGTCGGTCAGCTGCCCGTCATGTGGATGCTGGTGGGCAGCAGCACGCCGACGACGGCGAACGTGGCCCCCTTGCCGAAGACCTGCTCGACCTGGTTGGCGAACGGGATGGCGTCGGCGGCCGAGACGATGTTCGACTCGGCGGCCAGCCACTGCGAGCAGCCCGCTGACCCCTGCGTCTTCGTGGCGGCCGCGATCGCGCTGTCGTAGGCCGCGTTGTCGATGTGGGCGAAGTTGTCACCCTTCGCGGGAGCGGGACCGGACAGGAACGGCACGACCTGGTCCGGCGAACTGACGTTCACCGGTATCCAGCCGATGTCCCAGTTGCCGGTGGAGAACAGCGTGTTGGTGGCCTGCGTGTCGTCCTGCGCCGTCGGGGTGATCTTGACGCCGAGCTGGGCCCACTGCTGGGACGCGAGATCGGCCGCCGCCGACGTCGCCGAGCCACCCAACGTGTCGTACAGGAACGTCAGCGCGAGCTGCTTGCCGTCCTTGCTGCGGATACCGCCGGAGCCGACGGTCCAGCCGTCCGCGTCCAGCGTCGCCTTCGCCTTGGCAAGGTCGTGCGGCGGCAGTGCCTTCGCCACCGAGTTGCCGGGACACGCGACCGGCGCGTTGGCGGCGAAGGTCGTGCCCGGCTGGCCCTCCCCGGACGTCAGGACCTTCGCGAGCTGACCGAGATCGACGGCCTCGGTCAGCGCCAGCCGCACCTGCGGGTCGGCACCGGTCCGGCCGGGCGCCTGGTTGAACCACATCTCGCCGTTGAGCGCGGGCACCTTGGCCGCGAACAGATGGGCGGCGGCCAGGCGCTTCGCGTCGGGGCCGAGGACGGGCACCGCGTTGATCTGGCCGGACAGCAGCAGATTGGCCGACGTGGTCTCGTTCTGCACGATCTTGACGACGATCTGGGCCGGCAGGCCCGGCGCCGACGTCGTGGTGTCGCCGGGACCCCAGGCGTAGCCGGCGCGCTTGGTGAACGTGTAGTGGTCGCTGGGGACGGCCTGGGAGAGCTGGTACGGGCCGGTGCCGTCGGTGCCCGCCGCGAGGACCTTCCGGTCGGTCAGCCCCTTCGCACACACCATCGGCACGCCCGCGAGCCCGTTGAGGATGAACGGTGCCGGCGCGGGCAGCGTGATGGTGACCTTGTTCGTCGCGGTGTCGGCGGTGGCCTTGGCGCCCGCGGGG
>DASXYT010000261.1:0-46554 GCA_036502345.1 Pseudonocardiaceae bacterium
GTGGACGAGGCCGTGGTGAAGACGCCGAGCGTGCAGCACGTGCTGGTGGTCAAGCGGACCGGTGGCGACGTGGCCTGGGACGGCGACCGCGACCTGTGGTGGCACGAACTGGTCGACGGGCAGTCCGAGGAGCACACCCCGGAGTCGTTCGACGCCGAGCACCCGCTGTTCATCCTCTACACGTCGGGCACCACCGGTAAGCCCAAGGGCATCCTGCACACCACCGGCGGCTACCTGACGCAGGCGTCCTACACACACCGCAACGTCTTCGACATCAAGCCGGAGACCGACGTGTACTGGTGTGCGGCGGACGTCGGCTGGGTCACCGGGCACAGCTACATCGTGTACGGGCCGCTGAGCAACGGCGCCACTTCCGTGATGTACGAGGGCACCCCGGACACCCCGCACCAGGGCCGCTGGTGGGACATCGTGGAGAAGTACAAGGTGTCCATCCTGTACACCGCGCCGACCACGATCCGCACGTTCATGAAGTGGGGCACCGAGATCCCCGCGCAGCACGACCTGTCCACGCTGCGCCTGCTGGGCAGCGTCGGCGAGCCGATCAACCCCGAGGCGTGGATGTGGTACCGCGAACACATCGGCGGCAACAAGACCCCGGTCGTGGACACCTGGTGGCAGACCGAGACCGGCGGCATCATGATCTCCCCGCTGCCCGGCGTCACGTCCACCAAGCCCGGTTCCGCGCAGCGCCCGCTGCCCGGCATCTCGGCGAAGATCGTGGACGACGCGGGCGAGGACGTGCCGCACGGCGGTGGTGGCTACCTGGTGCTCGACGCACCGTGGCCGGGCATGCTGCGCACCATCTGGGGTGACGACGACCGGTACCGCGAGACCTACTGGTCGCGCTTCGCCGACCGTGGCTACTACTTCGCGGGCGACGGCGCCAAATACGACGCCGACGGCGACATGTGGCTGCTGGGCCGGGTGGACGACGTGATGAACGTGTCCGGCCACCGGATCTCCACCACCGAGGTGGAGTCGGCACTGGTCAGTCACCCGACCGTGGCCGAGGCCGCCGTCGTAGGCGCCACCGACGCCACCACCGGCCAGGGCATCGTCGCGTTCGTGATCCTGCGTGGCGGCGTGGCCGTGGACGAGGCCAAGGGGCACCAGGCCATCCAGGCGCTGCGTGACCACGTGGCACACGAGATCGGCCCGATCGCCAAGCCGAGGCAGATCATGGTGGTCGCCGAACTGCCCAAGACCAGGTCCGGCAAGATCATGCGACGTTTGCTGCGTGACGTGGCGGAGCACAGGGAGGTCGGCGACGTCACCACGCTGGCCGACTCGTCCGTCATGGATCTGATCTCCGAGGGCCTGCAGAAAGGCGGCTCGGAGGAGTGACCGTCGGCGGAGGTATCGAACACTAGTACGATCCCACCGACTCTTTCCGAACTGGCAGGGAGTGCAGTGGATACCGCTACGGACACCGTGATCGACTCGGCGACCGAGGACGAGACGCCGAGCAGCGTTGAGGTCGATACGCCCAAGCGGGGGCGACCTCGTAAGCAGAGCACCGCGCGCAAGACCAGGACGGTGGAGCTCATCCTCACCGTCACCGGCACCGCGGACGGTGAGTGGCAGGCCGAGCTGACGCACAGTGGCAAGCGCGTCGTGCAGGGCCTGCCCGTCGCCGCCGCGGCGGTCTCCCGGGCCGCCAAGGAGCTGCACCCGGATATTTCCGGTGGCATCGAGACGGTGATCAACGCCGCCCGCGAGCAGCACCAGGCGCGGATGGAGGAGCTGCAGGCCGAGTTGGACAAGGTCAAGCAGGCCCTCGCCGAGCTCGAGGACTGACGCGAGAACCAGCGCGCCACGGAGCCCCGCACCGGATCGTCGGTGCGGGGCTCCGCTGTGTCGGGGGCGGCTGATGGCTGGGCGGCTGGGCCGATGCGAGTCGACTGCCCCGGCGCGCGAGTCGTCTGTCCGGACGCGCGAATCGACCGCACCGAGGGGCGAGTCGACCGCTGGGCGGGCGAGTCGACCGCGCCGGGCGGCCAGTCGGCTGTGCGAGCGGGCGAGTCGGCCGCTGGGGCGTGCGAGTCGCCTACCCAGGTGGCCAAGTCGACCGCGCCGGGGGGCGAGTCGGCTGCGCGAGCGGGCGAGTCGACCACCCCCGCAGCCGAGTCGCATGCTCCGGCGGGCGAGGCGAGTGGCTGCTGATGGGTTGGCTGGCGCCGGGCGAGTTGACTGCTGGGGCGCGCGAGTTGGCCGCTGGGTGAGGCGAGTCGACCGCCCTGGTGGGCGAGTCGCCTGTTGCGGGGCGAGTCGGCTGTCCCGGTGGACGAGTTGACCGCCGATCCACGAGTGGCTGCTTCGCCGGGCGAGTCGACTGCTCGCGGGTGAGTTGGCTGCTGGGGGCGGCGAGTCGACTATCGCGGCGGGCCAGTCGACCGATCGGCGGCGAGTTGACTGTTGCGGCCGGCGAGTTGGCGGCTCATCGGCGAGTTGACTGCTGGGCGGGCGAGTCGCCCGCTCCGGTGGGCGAGTCGGCGGTCCTGGCGGGCGAGTCGGCGGTTCCGGCGGGCGGATGGGTTGCCGCCCGCTGTCGGGCGGCCGGATCGGGTCGGCGCCTTGATGATGGTGCGGTGACCAGCAGCAGGCCCGATTTCTCGCTCACCCGGTTCCTGCGCGCGGAGACCGTCGGCGGCATGATCCTGCTCGGTGCCGCCGTCGTCGCGCTCGTGCTGGAGAACTCGCCCGCCTCTGACTTCTACCGCTCCGTGCGCGACTTCCGGCTCGGCCCGCACCTGATGCATCTGAACCTGGCAGTGGACAGCTGGTCCGGCGACGGCCTGCTCGCCATCTTCTTCTTCGTCGCCGGCCTGGAGCTCAAGCGGGAGCTCGTGGTCGGCGAGTTGTCCAACCGGAAGGCCGCGACGCTGCCGGTCGTCGCAGCGCTGGCCGGGATGCTCGTGCCGGCCGGGGTGGCGCTCGCCATCGGCGGCGGCACGACCGGCTTCGGGCAGGCCTGGACCATTCCGCTGGCCACCGACATCGCGTTCGCGCTCGGCGTCCTGGCGCTCACCGGTTCGGCGATGCCGGCCAGCGCCAGGGTGTTCCTGCTCAGCCTCGCCGTTGTCGACGATCTCGGCGCCATCACCGTGATCGCCGTCGTGTTCACCGACACCTTCAAGATCGTGGCCGCGCTGGTTGCCGTAGCACTTCTGGCGCTCTACGCCTATCTCCAGCACCGCAGGATCACGTCGCCGTTCCTCTACGTTCCCATCGCGCTGGCCACCTGGGTCGCCGTGCACGACGCTGGCGTGCACGCCACGGTGGCCGGTGTCGCGCTCGGGCTGCTGACCCGAGTGAAACCCGATCCGCACGAACTCGAATCACCTGCCGAACGGCTGGAGCACCGGCTGCAACCGTGGTCGGCGAGCCTGGCCGTGCCGATCTTCGCGCTGTTCGCGGCCGGCGTGCCGGTCACCGGTGAATCACTCAAGGCGCTGGTGCACGACCGGATCGCCATCGCGATCATGGCCGGGCTGGTGATCGGCAAGCTGGTGGGCATCCTCGGCGGCGCCGCGCTCGCGGTCGTGTCCGGTGTCGCGGTCCGCCCTGCCGGGTTGTCCTGGCGGGATCTCGCCGCCGTGGCGACGCTCGGTGGTGTCGGTTTCACGGTGAGTCTGCTGCTGGCCGACCTCGCGCTGCCCGCAGGCGAGGCCGCGCAGGCGAAAACCGCTGTGCTGCTGGCATCCGCGGCCAGTGCGCTCGCGGCAGGGGCCATGCTGATCCGACGAGGTCGTCGACACAAAACCCAGGATTGACCGCCACGCGAGCCGCGCGGCGCCTCGCGTGGCACGATGACCTCCGTGACCAGCGCCCAGCACCACACCACAGGCTCCGGGTCCGGGGACGGGACGCCACCCGTCACGTCCATCCCGCTGACCGAGGACGATCCGACGCGCACCACCAACGGCCAGTCCCTCGGTGCGCTGGTGCGGGATGCGACGACACATCTGTCCACACTGATCAGGGCCGAGGTCGAGCTGGCCCGCTCGGAGATCACCGCCGAGGTCAAGCAGGGTGTACGGGGCAGCCTGTTCTTCATCGTCGCGCTCACGCTCGCGGTGCTGCTCACACCGTTCCTGCTGACCACGATCGCACTGGTCATCGCGATCTGGCTGCCGATCTCGGCGGGCTTCGGCATCGTGACCGGCCTGATGGTGCTGGTCGCCGCCATCGCCGCGCTGCTCGGCTGGCGCAGGGTGCGCCGCATCAAGGGACCGCGCAAGACGATCAGCTCGGTCCGCGACACCGCCGCCGCCCTGAAGCGCCATGGTGAGCCTGACCAGCCGCGCCAGCACTGACCTGCGGGTCGTGCGGCCCGCACCCGACCCGTCCACGGTCCGCATCCCAGGACCGTGGACGCACAGGGACGTGTCGGCCAACGGCATCCGGATCCACATCGCCGAGGCGGGCAGCGGGCCTCTGGTGTTGCTGCTGCACGGTTTCCCCGAGTTCTGGTGGGCGTGGCGCCGGCAGTTGCCCGCGTTGCGCGACGCCGGCTACCGGGCCGTCGCCGTCGACCTGCGCGGCTACGGTGACTCCGACAAGCCTCCGCGCGGCTACGACGGCTGGACGCTGGCCGGTGACGTCGCGGGCCTGATCAAGGCGCTCGGCGAGACACGGGCCCACCTGGTCGGCCACGCGTGGGGCGGCATGATCGCGTGGACGGCCGCCGCGCTGCATCCCCGACTGGTCGCGTCGGTGACCGCGCTGTCCGCGCCGCATCCGCTGGCGCTGCGCGCGAGCGTGCGCAGGGGGATGCTCCGGCGCAGCGACAACCAGGCCGCCGCGATCGCCCAGGTGTTCCGCGCCCAGTTGCCGATCGCACCCGAGCGCCGCCTGGTCGCCGACGACGCCGCCGTGGTGGAACGGCTGTTGCGGCAGTGGAGTGGTCCACGGTGGACGGTCAGCCCGGAGTTTGCCGAGGTGGCCGACGCCGATCGCGCTGCCATGCGGGTACCCGGCGTGGCACACAGTTCGCTGGAGTACTTCCGGTGGGCACTGCGGTCCCAGCTACGCGGTGACGGCCACCGGTTCGCCGAGGAACTGGACCGCAGGCTGACCGTGCCGGCCATCCAGGTGCACGGCTCGGTCGACCCGTACCTGTTGGAGTCCACGGCACGGGCATCGCGCGAGTGGCTGCTGCCCAAGGTGGCCTACCGCTCGCTGGCCGACATCGGGCACTTCCCGCACCACGAAGCGCCGGACACGGTCAACGATCTGCTGTTGGAGTTCCTGGCCGGTCTCTAGTCGACGCAGTTCGCCGCGCCTGCCGTGATGGGCGGCGGGGCTGCCGCCGCCTTCGTCGGCACGCTGGCCGCGTTGGTCGTCGCGCCCTTCGGGCCGGAGTAGCTGGTGCCCAGGTACACCCGGACCGTGCCGGTGGACATGAACGTGGCCGACACCGTCCGGATGCCGCCGCCCAGCGCGGTGGCCACCTGCTCCGCCTTGGCCTCGTCGCCGGGCGCGTAGTCGATCACGGTAGACGTCCGCGCCGACGAGTTGCCGGTGCCACCGGACGTGAAACCCTTGCTGGTCAACGCTTTCAGCACGTCGGACGCGAGATTGTGGATGCCGGTGGCGTTGTAGACCTCGGTGGTGATGTCGGCGTTGCTCGGCGCGTTGGTCGGCGGCGGCGGCGCAGGCTTGGACGACGAGCCTGCCGGCTGCGGGTTGTCCGCCTTGCCCACCTCTGCCTGCACGAACGACTGCACCTGCTGCGGGTCGACCTCGACGGCGTCCCCGTCGCTCTCCGTCGGGTACGTGATGTTGACGATCGGGATGGTGAGGAACTGGATGGCGCCCGCGCTCAGGCCCTGCAACTGCTGGGCGAAGCTGAGCACGTTCCAGCCCTTGTCCAGGGTGATCGACTTCTGGATCGCGCCGATCAGGTGGTTCAGCTTGGACGGACTGGTCAGCACACCTGCGGACAGGATGCTGTGCGCCATCGCGGCCATGAACACCTGTTGCCGCTTGATCCGGTCCAGGTCGCCGAGCAGCAGGCCGTGCCGCTGCCGGACGAACGCCAGCGCCTTGGCGCCGGAGATGGTCTGCACGCCCGCCTTGAAGTTGGCGCCGGAGTCCGGGTCGTGGGTGCTCTGTTTGAGGCACACCTGGACACCGCCGATGGCCTGGCTGATGTCGTAGAAGCCGACCAGATTGACCGACGCGTAGTGGTTGATCTGCAGGCCGGTGAACTGCTCGATGGTCTGGATGGAGTTCTTCGCGCCCGCCTGGGCCGACTGCAGCGCCAGTTGCGGGCCGGTCACGCCCTTGGCGCGCAACTGCTTGGCCGCGGCCACCTCGGCGTAGGTGTACGCAGAGTTGATCTTGTGTTGGCCGTAGCCGCCGGCCAGCTCCACATAGGAGTCCCTGGGGATCGAGAAACCGATCGCCCGGCCGCCACCCGCCGGGATGTGGATCAGGATCATCGTGTCGGTGGCGTCGGCGCCGTCGCTCGCGTCACCGGCGTGCAGCGCGTCCAGCACGCTCTGCGGCAGCTTGTTGCCCTGCGCGTCGGTCCTGGTGTCGATGCCGACCAGCAGGATGTTCTGCGGGCCGCTGGTGCCCTCGGCGGCCGGGTCGATGACGTCCGCCGTGGTCAGGCCGTTCGTCACCTTCGACACGGTGGTCCAGCCGTACCAGGTGCCGGCCAGGATCAACGCGGACACGACGGCCAGCGCGGTCCTCGCGGTGCGCCGGGCGGTCAGGCTCGACCTGCGACGCGGTGCCGGTCGGGCCGAAGGCACGGCCCTGGTGGCGCGGGTCGGCGGCGGTGGTGGCGTGCGGCGGCCGGAGCCGGGCTGCCGGGACTGGGCCGCCGACCTGGCCGGCTGGTCCGGCGGCCGGGGCCGACGCGGCGGCTGGCCGCGTGGCGGAACGCCCCTTCGTGGTGCACCACCGGTCGGCCGTTGGCCGCGCGGCACCTGCGAACCACCGAGTTCGCCTGATGATCGCGGTGGCCAGTCGTCCACGTCGCACTCTCCCGAACGTCTCGAACGCGTGTCGCTCCAGTTCAGCCCGCCAGCTCCGACACCGTGTAGGACGTGTGGTCACCCGTCCTGGTTGCTCACGACGCGCACTGGTCGGTGGACACCGATCTGTACAGCGCCCCGGGATCCGCCGGCAGCACGCTCGTCACCTGCTGCGCTGTCAGCGCGAAGCCGGTGTTCGGGTCGTCGACGGCGGCACCGAACACCACGCCGAGCACACCACCGTTCGTGTCGATCAGCGGACCGCCCGAGTTGCCACTGCGCACCTGGGCATAGACGGTGTAGACGTCCCGGTTCTCAGTCCTGTCGTCGTAGATGTTGGGTCCTGGCAGGTTGATCCTGCTCCGGATGCGGGACGCGGAGGCGGTGTAGTCGCCGTCCAGCGGATAACCCAACACGATCGAGTTGGTTCCGGTCGCCGCAGGCGACTGGTCGAACCGCAGCGGCGGCGCCGTCAGATCGGGCACCGCGAGGATGGCGAGGTCGACGTCGGAGTTGTAGTACACGACGTGCGCGTCCAGTTGGCCGTCCTTGACCTCGACGACCGCCTGGTCGGTGCCGGCGACCACGTGCGCGTTGGTCAGCACCCGCTGCGGCGCGATGACGAACCCGCTGCCCTCCAGCGCCCGCGAGCAGGACGGCGCCTCGGCGTGGATCTTCACAACGCTGCCCCGCACGTCCTGCACGATCTGGCTGTTCTGCAGCGCGGTGTCCGGCGGGCCGACACTCTGTATCGGCGTCTGCGAGAACGGGTTGGTGACGTCCGGCAGGTCCGGTACGTCGAACAGTTTCCGCAGGTCGGCGGGTAGTTGGCGGGCCGCGTTCGGCATGATCGTGTTGACGGCACCGAGCACCGTGGACCGCTGCAGCGCGGAGGTCAGCGCCGGCAGGCCGGAGAACGACGTGAGCGGTAGCGCGATCATCCAGGCCACCACGAACACCACGACGCCCTGCAGGATCGCGCCGAGCACGTTGTCCACACCCGCGAGTTTCGGGTTGTGGATACGCACCTTCAGCAGCCGGCCGCACCACACGCCGAACGTCTCGCCGAGCGCGACCAGCAGCACGAGGATCGCCACGGCGAAGGCCACCCTGGTGGCCGGGTCGGTGAAGTTCTGGATCAGCAGCGGGGCCAGCCGGACGCCGACGACGGCGCCGATCAGCACGCCCAGGAACGCCGGCAGCGCGATCACCAGGCCCTGCCGGGCACCGGACGCGGCAGCCACCACGGCGATGATCAGCACGAGTATGTCGATCCAGTTCACCGCTGCACCTCCGCGTCCGCAGCCGGGAGGCTACCGGTGGCCGGCTGGGCCAAACCCATCGCGACGCGCCATGCTGCGTCCAGTTCGTACTCCGGGACGCCGTCCCACGGGCCGTCCCAGCCTGCGATGCCGAGCAGGACGGTCAGCACGCCCGCGGTGAATCCCCAGATCAGCATGCCGGGAGCGAGGAACGCCGGCGACACGAAACCGGCAGGTCCGTGCACCAGCAGCCGGTTCGCCGGGTCGACGAGGTGCGCGACGGGCACCCTGGCCACGGCAGCCGTCTCGGCAGGGTCGACGGCCCGCACCGAGGACGGCTGGACCCAGTGCGCCAGCACCGGCGTCACCTCGAAACCGGACACCGGCACGATCAGCCTGGGCAGCAGCGCCACCGGCCGGACACCTGCCGGGTCGACGCCGACCTCCTCGACGGCCTCGCGCAACGCCGTGGCCACCGGGCCGTCGTCGGCAGGCTCGGCACCGCCGCCGGGGAACGCCACCTGGCCGGGATGCGAGCCGAGGGTGTCCGCCCTGCGCAGCAGCAGCACGTCAGGGCCGCCATCGGGGCCGTCGGTGCCGAGCAGCATCAGCACGGCGGCCTGCCGCGTCGCCACCTGCGGCCAGTCCCGGTGCGGGAAGATCGAGGAGTCCAGGCCCTCGGTGCCGGCGACCAGGGGCGCCAGCCAGTCCGGCACCGTGCTCGGGTCGACGAGCGGCCCAGGCGAATCCGTCATCCGGCCCCCAGGTACGTGGCGACGGCCTGCTTGACCTGGGCGACCGTGTCCAGCACCCGACTCGGGCTGGTGATCACCGTCGCCGTGCCGTCCGGCTGCACCAGGTAGGACACCGGGAGACCGACCGGCAGGTGCAGTGCCTTGGCGGCGGCGCCGGTGTCGAACACCATCGGCAGGTGGTGCACCCCGATGCTGGTCAGCAGGTGCAGGCCGTCCTGCTGGTCGCTCTGCACCTGTACGCCGATCACCCGGATCGAGCCGGGCAGGGCCGCGTAGGCGTCCAGTGCCGGCAGTTCCTGCTGGCAGGGCTGGCACCAACTGGCCCACACGTTGACCAGCGCGGGCTGCCCTGCCAACAGGCTGCCGAGATCCACGCCTGCGCCGCTGGCCAGGCACGTCACGTGCACCCCGGCCAGGGCTTTCGCCGGACCGGCGGACCTACACGGGGCCAGGTCGGCCCTGGACCTCGCGGCGGTCAGGTTGACGGCCGGGCGAGGAGCGGCGGTCGAGGCAGCACTGTGCCCTCGCGGCCACACCGCGATCCCGACCGCGACCACCACGACGACGGCGGCCAGCACCAGGCGGGCGATCCGGCCCCTCACGTGGCCTCCGCTGTCCTGCGCGGCCGCCGGGGTGCCTTGCGGCCGCTCTCGGCCATCGCCAGCAGATGATCGGTCTCGGGGCCCTTGACCAGCGGCGCTGCCTTCTCCGGCTCGGTGGGACCGGTGCCGAAGGACGGGCACTGGTCGGCCAGCATGCACACACCGCAGGCCGGCTTCTTGGCGTGGCAGACCCGTCGGCCGTGGTAGATCACCCGGTGCGACAGGTGGGTCCACTCCTTGCGCGGCACGAGCTCACCGATGATGTGCTCGACCTTGACCGGGTCGTCCTCCTCGGTCCAGCCCCAGCGCCGGACCAGCCTGCCGAAGTGGGTGTCCACGGTGATGCCGGGCACGCCGAACGCGTCGCCGAGCACCACGTTCGCCGTCTTGCGGCCCACGCCGGGCAGCGTGACCAGGTCGGTCAGGTTGCCGGGGGCCTCGCCGTCGAAGCGCTCGACCAGCGCCGCGCCGAGACCGATCAGCGATGTGGCCTTGTTCCGGTAGAAGCCGGTCGGCCGGATCATCTCCTCCAGCTCGACCCGGTTCGCGCCCGCGTAGTCGGCAGCGGTGCGGTACCGGGCGAACAGCGCCGGAGTGACCTTGTTGACCCCGACGTCCGTGCTCTGGGCGGACAGCACGACGGCCACCAGCAGTTCCAGCGGCGTGGTGAAGTCGAGCTCACAGCGCGCGTCGGGGAACTCCTCGCCGAGCACCTTGTACATCCGCCGGGCTCTGCGGACCAGGGCGAGTCGGCTCTCCGACGCTGGCGCGGACGTGGTTGCAGTGGAACCTGGGCCGGGTGACACGCGTCCAGCGTACGGGCGTGGCGCATCACACGACGGTGTGGTCGATGGGATGGTGCGTGAGCGGGTACCCCGGACGAGCCTCTTCCGACGACGTACGCCAGAATCGAGTCACCATGACTTACTGGTTCGTGTTGATCATCCCGCTGGTGATCATGCTGTTCGCGTTGTTCATGGAGCGGGTGGAAGCGCGCCTGAAGAACCTGACGATCCGGGAGAACGAGGTCGAGGAATTCCTCGAGCAGGCCCAACCGGACGAGGTCGAGGCGCTGTACGGCCATGGGATCGGCCGTGCGTTGGAGCTGTTCCGCCTGCGCAGGCTCGGCGGCCGGCAACCGAAGCCGAAGGCCCGCAGGCAACGCACCAGGGTCTGATCCACTACCCCCGACCGAGCGCTTCCGGCGTTTCGGACGCCGCACGTGCGTACTCAGGTGTAACACGATCTAAACTGCACGGCAGTGATCGGCGGCAGGGCACCCCTGAGTCCCGCGCATGGCGGAGGTGTCCTGCCCGCCGCATGTAGACAGGAGGGACGACGTGGACGAGACCCTGGCGCGAGCCGGCATTTTCCAGGGAGTTGAGCCCGCGGCAGCGGAGGCACTCGCCCAGTCGCTGGAACCGGTCGAATTCCCGCGCGGCCACGTGATCTTCGCCGAGGGAGAACCGGGCGACCGGCTCTACATCATCCAGTCCGGCAAGGTGAAGCTGGGCCGCAAGTCACCGGACGGCAGGGAGAACCTGCTGGCCATCATGGGACCCGCCGACATGTTCGGTGAACTGTCCATCTTCGACCCCGGCCCACGCACGTCCAGTGCCACCACGGTCACCGAGGTCCGTGCGCTGGCGATGGACCGCGGTGCGCTGCGGGAGTGGATCAGCAAGCGCCCCGAGATCGCGGAGCAGTTGCTGCGGGTGCTGGCCAGGCGACTGCGTCGGACGAACAACATGCTCGCCGAACTGATCTTCACCGACGTGCCCGGCCGGGTGGCCAGGGCACTGCTGCAGTTCGCCCAGCGGTTCGGCAGTCAGGAAGCCGGCCTGCTGCGGGTCACCCACGACCTGACCCAGGAGGAGATCGCCCAGTTCGTGGGTGCCTCCCGGGAGACCGTGAACAAGGCGCTGGCCGACTTCGCGCACCGCGGCTGGCTCCGCCTGGAGGGCAAGAGCGTCCTCATCCTGGACCCGGAACGTCTGGCCAGAAGGGCTCGCTGACCACACGACAGCGGCACCGACGCCCGGGTGCGTCGGTGCCGCTGTCGTGGGTCGCTACCGACCCAGCCAGGGGAACTGGCTGGCCGGCTGGAACGTCATGCCGTCGGCGATCCGCACCAACTCTGCCTCCGGTTTGCCCTGGACCACGAGCGAGTTGCCGTCGGCCGTCAGTTCGATATCGCCCTCGCCCGTGCTGATGTGCTCGTAGAAGGCCCCCGCACCGCGCGCCGTGGCGTTGACCGGCATCTGATCGCCGCGGTAGGCGGGCCCCCAGGACATGGTGAACGTCGATCCCGACTCCGGCGTGTTGAAATCCGCGACGGCCTCCCAGTTCCGCGGTGAGGTACCGAGGACGTTCAAGTCGGCGAACGTCGCTCCGTCCGGCATGGCGGGAACCTGGAAGGGCAGCGTGACAGCTTCCTGGCTGGGCGCCACCGAACGCGCGACCGCGAGCAGGGTGTCGACCCGATCACTGGTCGCGCCGCCCATGTGCAGGGTCAACACCACACCCGGTGCGGGCGACCAGGCGACCGTGTCCAGGGTCCCGGTCAACCGGTGGTTGAGGTTCACGGTTGTCTGGAGCACCCGCCGAGTGCCGGCGACGCCGTTGATGTCGACCGGGTGGTCCGGCCCGACCTGCTTCGTCGTGGCGAAGCCCGGCTGGGCCGGGGTCGGGTCTCCGACGATGCCGATCTCACCGTCGGCCCCGAAGTACTCCGGCTCCAGGTCCGGGGCCGTCCCGACGGAGAGCCACATGTCCTGGGCGACCTGCGACCCGTGACCGGGCTTCTCCCAGGACAGGATCGTCATCGGCGAGTGCTTCGGCTTGTTGATGCCACCCTGGGTCACCTGGCGCGACAGGCCGACCCACCCCGCCGGCAACTTCGTCGGCAGGTAGCACACCGGGAACGACAGTGCCGAACCAGCAACAGGCGCCGGGAGTGCCTGCTGAGCACACCCGGCAGGCACCGACGCCGCCGTCCGCACCTGCCGATCCCCGGCAAGGTGACTGACCGCCACCGGGATCCCGGCAGCGACGACCACGACGGCCGCCGCCGCCGGAATCATCACCCCCAGCCTGCGGCCGACGCCACGACGAGGACCGACCTCGCCCAGCAGGTCGGACGGCTCCAGATCCGAAGGCGCACGATCGGCCTCGGCGAGCAGAGCGGCACGGATCAGTTCATCAGACTGCATGGTCGACCCCCAGGTCGGAAGACGGGCGCAGAGCAACGACACGAGCTTCACCGGCGTCCTGGGCACGCAACGCGGCCAACGCATGCGACACGTGGCTACGCACCGTCGCGGCAGAACACCCCAGGACCCCGGCGATCTCCGAATCGGAAAGATTCTCGTAGTACCGCAGGACGATCACGGCCCGCTGCCGCCGGGACAGCCGGGCGATCCGCACCCGCATGGCATCCCGCTCGGCGAGCAGGGCGGCATGATCATCCAGACCTGCGCCACCAAGCTGCACCAACAACGGATGCGAAACGGCAAGATCCCGATTGGCCCGACGCCGCCGCCAGGACAGGTACTCGTTGAAGATCATCTTTCGCACGTAGGCGAGCGGACTGTCCATCACGCCGATCCGCTCCCAGTCCCGCTGGGCCCGGATCAGCACCTCCTGCACCACGTCCTGAGCCAGATGCGGATCACAGGTCAGCGCGGTGGCGGAACGTAAGAGCGCGGACAGCCGCTGCGCGGCGAACTCCGAAAACGTCGGTGGCATGAGCCCCCCATCAGTAGCGGACACCCACCAAACGCCACGACCCGCCCCAGCTGTGGAGCCCAGGCGCAGAATCCCGGCCAACCGGGGGCGACACGAGACAAGGACCGGGCGCCACCCCCGACGTGGCGCACCGGTCCTTGCTGTTTCGCGCGGCTCAAAACCCCGATGAGACCGCGCCCCCACCCCTCCGGCTGAAGGCCCCGACCCAGATGCCGGAGGGAGTTTCGTGGATGTGCTGGGAACACGATGACATGCCGGGGCATGGTTGGCTCAAGGCTTTTCACCCAGACGCGTACGAAGTACCGGCGGCGCCGCCGATTTTCACCGCTCGATAGCCGTCTTGTTACCCAACCGAGACGCGCAGCGTCCGATGTGGTCTGTGCGGGTCGACTGTCGGGTACCGCAGCTACCGTCGCCGCATGGATCTCACCGCCGCCACCTCGGATCTGGCCGGTGCCGTCGCTGACGTCGCGCGGCTGCTGCCGGCTCGCACGTTCGACCCACTGCTGTCCGGCGTGCTGCTGACCGCCGACCAGGACGGCGTGGTGCTGGCCGGCACCGACCGGGAGCGGACGGTCCGGCTGCGCAGGCCCGCTCTCGTGCACACCGACGGCAGCGTGCTGGTGCCCGGCAGGCCGCTGGCCGAGACGCTGCGCGCGCTGGACGTGCCCGAGGTGCGGCTGACCGTCGAGGGCTCCCGGCTGGCCGTGCACACCCCTCGGGCCAGGTTCGCGTTGCCGGTGCTGGACGCCGACCTGTACCCCGGCGTGCCCGCGGCACCGGCGCTGGCCGGGCGGGCCGCGGGTCGTCCGCTGCTGCGCGCGCTGGCCGCCGTGGCCGGTGCCGCGTCGAAGGACGACGCGTTGCCGCTGTTCAGCGGCGTGCGGGTGCGGTCGATCGGCGATTCGCTGCGGCTGGTCGCCACCGACAGGTACCGGCTGGCGGTGGCCGAACTGCCGTGGCAGGCGGTGACCGACCTGGACGTGCTGATCCCCGGCACGCTCGCCACCGAGATCGCCAGGCAGGCCGCCGGCACGACCGAACTGGCCCTGCACGCCGGCCCGGACCGGGCGGTGGTGCTCTGGCCGGACGCCGAACTGGGCACCGCCCTGCTGGCCACGCCGTTCCCGGACGAGCACCGGCACCTCGGCACCACCGGCGATGCCCGGCTGACGCTGACCGCCGACGCGCTGCTGGCCGCCGTGCGCCGGGTCGGGCTGTACGCGGACGGCAGGGGTGCGGTCGCGCTGAACCTCGGCGACGGCGAGGTGCGGGTGCGGGCCGGTGGCGCCGATCTCGGTGAGGCCGACGAGTCGGTGAAGGCGACCGTGACCGGCAGGCTGACCCAGCACTACCGGGTGCGCTACCTGGTCGACGCGCTGCGCGTGTTCGGCGACCGGGCCGTCCACCTGGACATCAAGGCAGGCCTGAAGTCCACGGTGCTGACGGCCGCCGAGCCGGACGACGACGGTCTCGCACTGTCCTATGTGGTCATGCCGATCCTGCCGAACTAACGCAGATATTCCAGTTGGGCGAGGACGGACAGTTCGGCGGCAGGCCACAGCACCTGGTCCACGTCCACGTAGACCACTTCCACCACCTGCCGTGCCGTGGCGTCCGGGCCGAGCTTGTCCAGTGCCGTCCTGACCTGGTCCAGTCGCTGTTCGCGGTGCGCGAGGTAGGCCCTGGCGATGTCGCCCGCGTCGGGCAGTTCCGGGCCGTGGCCGGGCAGCACGACGGTGCCCGGTGCGAGTTCGGCCAGGCCGTGCAGTGAGTCGAGATAGTCGGCGAGTCGACCGTCCGGGTGGGCGACCACGGTGGTGCCCCTGCCCAGGACGGTGTCCCCGGTGAGCACGGCGGTGCCGTCGTCGGCCTCGATCAGGAAGCTCAGCGAGTCGGCGGTGTGGCCGGGTGTGGCGAGCACCTGGATGTCCAGGCCGGCGGCCCGCACCACGTCTCCCCCGGCCAGGCCCTCCGAGCCGAGCCGCAGGGCCGGGTCCAGTGCGCGCACCGACACACCACCTGCCCACTCGGCGAACCTGCGGGCGCCCTCGGAGTGGTCGAGGTGCCCATGGGTGAGCAGCACCTCGGTCACCGGGCCGCACTCCAGCACCCGCCGCAGGTGGGTCTCGTCGTCCGGCCCCGGGTCGACCACGACACAGCCGGTGGCGTCCGGCGCGCGCAGCACCCACGTGTTGGTGCCCTCCAGCGTCATCACCGACGGGTTCTCGGCCAGCAGGACAGATGCCGTCGTGGTGACCGGCCGGAGCACGCCGTACGCGGGATGGCCGGTCACGAGGACGCCAGCCGGTCGTCCGGGCCGGCGTTCAGGTGGGCGTCGGCGGTCGCGTAGCGCGGGTCACCGGGCAGCACCACCCGCAGCACACCGCGCTCCCGCAGCACCTTCGGCATCACCTTCTCGATCGACCTCGTCGCCGCCATCGCGGCGGCCACGGTGCCCAGTTCGGCCATGTCGGCCAGCGTCACCCAGGTCGGCGGCAGCAGGCCGCAGCGGCCCGCTCGCCAGTCCTCGATGGCGTCGGCGGGCCGCTGCCATGCCGCGTGGTCCGCCTCGGTGGTGAAGCCGTCGGCGCGCTGGCCGGTCGGCAGTTCGGCGAGGAAGAACCGGGTGTCGTAGCGGCGCGGCTCCTCCTCCGGGGTGAGCCAGTTCGACCACGGCCGCAGCAGGTCGGCCCGCAGCACGAGACCGTTCGCGGTCAGGAACTCGGCCAGCGACAGGTCCCGGTCCACCAGGGCCTGGCGGGCCTCGGCGAAGGCGGACGTGTCGGCGACCACCGTGGCCGGGTCGGGGCCGGCGAGCAGCACGCCGGACTCCTCGAACGTCTCCCGGACAGCCGCGCAGACCAGTGCCACGGCCAGGCCGGGATCGCAGCCGAACCGCTCGGCCCACCAGTCCGGCGAAGGGCCGGTCCAGGCCACCGACGCGTCGGCGTCCCGCTGGTCGACACCACCGCCGGGGAACACCGTCATGCCGCCCGCGAACGCCATGGCGGTCACCCGGCGCAGCAGGAAGACCTCGATGCCATCGGCGCCGTCCCTGGTCAGGATCACCGTGGCCGCGTGCCGTGGCACGACGGGCGGCCGGTCGCTCGGGGCCAGCGGTGCCATTGCCTCGGGTAGGACCAGTTCCTTGGGCAGTTCGCGCACGCTGGCGAGCCTACGTCGCGAACCGGGCAGGATGAACGCCATGGATCACACTCCCCTGCGCTTCGGCCTCGTCGGCGCCGGCCCGTGGGCGACCAATGTGCACGCACCCGCGATCGCTGCGCACCCGGACACCGAACTCGTCGCCGTCTGGGCACGCAGGCCCGAGGAGGCGCAGCGGCTGGCCACGGCGCACGGCGCCGCCGTGGCCGACGACGTGGACGCGTTGATCGCGGACGTGGACGCCGTGGCGTTCGCGGTGCCACCCGGTGTGCAGGCCGAACTCGCGGTGCGGGCCGCGGCGGCGGGCCGGCACCTGGTGCTGGAGAAGCCGATCGGCGCCACGGTGGCCGAGGCCGAACGGCTGGCCGACGCTGTCGGCACGGCGGGCGTGGCATCGCTGGTACTGCTCACGTTCCGGTACGCGCCCGAGGTCACCGAGTGGGTGACGACGGCCCAGACGGCAGGCGGTTGGGCAGCGGGCGCCGGTACCTGGATCGGCGACGCGCTGCTGTCCGGGCCCTACTCGAACTCGCCGTGGCGGCACGAGCGCGGCGGCCTCGTCGACGTCGGCCCGCACACGTTCGACCTGCTGGAAGCCGGGCTGGGGCCGATCACGGACGTGCTCGGAGCGACGCACGGCGAGCACGACGTGTGGCAGGTGCTGTTCGCCCACGAGAGCGGCGCCCGCAGCACGGCATCGCTGTCGCTGGCGGTGCCGGTCGAGCCGAACGTCGTCGACTTCACGCTGTACGGCCAGGCCGGCAGCCTGTCGCTGCAGCGGACGACGTCCACCGCCGACTGCTACGCGAACATGCTGAACGAACTGGTCGCCATGATCAGCACAGGCCGCGTCGAACACCCACTGGATGTCCGACGCGGCCTGCACCTGCAACGTGTGATCGACAGGGTGGAGCGGCTGGCGCTGCGCTAGTGGTGTGTCCATGGTTACTGGACACACCACTAGTTACTGCACGCTGCCGTAGGGCGGGATGCCGTTCACCGCTGTCTGGTCGGCGGCACCCGCGTCCAGCATCGGCGACGACTGGTGCCACGCCGGTCCGCCGAACTCGTTCGGGTTGAACTCCGGTTGGCGGAAGTCGGCCGGGTTGAACTCGGCGCCAGGAGGGTTCACCGGTCGCCGGTGGCCGGAGCGGTCCTGCCAGCCGGTCGGCTCCGGTTCGGACTGTTCCCGCTTGGCCAGTTCCTCGTGCAACTGGCGCAGCAGTTCGCGTTCCCGGTTGCTCAGGTCGGCCTCGGCGGCGGGGTCGCCAGCGGTCAGCGGCGCCTGGCCGGACATGGTCGGCGACGGCTCCTGCTCGACCGGCACGGGCATCGGCTCGTGCTGCAGTTGCTGCATCGGCTCGTGCAGGACGTGTTCGTGCTGGACGGGAGCCGGTTCGTGGATGGCAGGCTCGTGCATGGCCTGCTCGTGAACGGCCTGCTCGTGCAGCACCGGTTCCGGCACCGGCTCGTGTTCCGGCGGTGCCGGTTCGACGGCGGGCACCTCGGGGTGGATCGGTCGGACGCCGTCCTCGAACGACGCCGTCGGCACGTCGACGGGAACCGGATCGGGCTCCGCATCAGCGGCGGACGGCTCGTCCGTTGCCGCGATCCTGGGCTGCCAGCGGGCCGCCGAGTGGTCCGGTGTCGGGCGCTTCTCGGCGTGCGCGCCTGCGGTGGACCTACGGCGGGTGGTCGTCACCGGCCGGGGCGACGGCGGGTCGGCGAACATCCCGTTCGAGTCGCCGTTGGTCTCATGGGTCTCGTGGGTCCGCATGCCCCGTAACGAGAGCCTGCGCGCCACCGCGAGTGCGTCACCGTGGTAGTCGGACAGCTCCTCACCGGCCTGCACGACCTCGACGGCCGCCCGGATGCCTGCCCTGCGCAGCGACTGCTCCACCCGGTAGGCCGTGGACGGAGCGAAGCCCTCAGGCCCTGTCTCGACGAGCACCAGCCGCTGCGGGATCGGCCCGGCAGGCGAGCCGGCGGGCGTCGTCCGCCACACGCAGGACAGTGAGCGGATGTCCGGCAGCACCTCGATCACCCTGCCGGCCGCTTCCAGCACACCGGTCTCCGGCGACGGGTCGTCCATCGCGCCGGTGGTGAACCGGTGGCGGGGCAGCGCGGCCGAGTCGTCGACGACGACCCGGTCGACCAGCGCCGGCGAGCTGCGCACGGCGTCCACCAGGTCGAGCAGTTCGTCCCGCTCGTCGGCGTTGAGTCGGATGCGGCCCGCGACGAGGCTGGCCGTGACCAGCTCGACGGCCCGGTCCAGCTCGGCCATGGCGAGCAGTTCCCTCGCGTCGGTCAGGGCGTCGTCGTCGATTCGGCCCGCGCAGGTGAGCAGGAAGTCGTGCACCCGGATCGGTAGGGCGATTCGGTCGGGCGAGTCAGCCACGCCAGGTCTCCTTCCGGTTGGCTGGTTGGCTACCGCGAGCTGTGCACCAGTTGGCCGTACGGATCGTCCGCACCCACGCACAGCAGTTCACTGGCCGCGAGCGCGGCCCGGTGGTAGAGCGGCGTCGCGATGCCCTCGGGCAGCACCTCGACACACGGGTCGGGCTCGCCGACCGCACGCTGCACCCGCTGGAGTTCGCCTGCCAGTGCGGCGTGGTCCGACGAAGCGGTGACCAGCAGTACGCGACGGATCTCGATCGGGCCGGAGTGCGCCGCGGGGTGCCGTGGCCGACGCCAGGTGGCCCGCACCTCGCCGACCGACGTCCTGCCGCGCAGCAGCGCGGCGAGCAGCACGGCCAGCTGGTCACCCATGGTGTTGCGGGTGGGTGCCTCCGGGTCGTGCTCGGAGAAGGAGTAGTCCAGGTCGGGCAGCTCGTAGAGCTCCCGGACGGAGCTGAGCAGGCCGAGGTCCACCCCGTGCGCCCGCAGCGCGATGTCGATCAGGCGGAACTCGTCGTCCATCAGCCCGACCCGTTCGCGCAGCAGGGTCAGCGGCAGCACGTGGCTCAGCTCGGGCAGCGCTCCGACGGCGAGCCAGTCCCGGAACCGCCACAACTGGCGATCCGGCAGTCGACCGGCAAGGCGGAGCAGCAACTCGTGACAGGCCGACTCGGCAGCCTCACCCATAGGTGATCACCGTCCCTCAGATGGGTGACCAGAGTCTGCCACGCTCACCAAGAGTGAGCGAGCTGGTCCGCCCAACTAGGCGATCTCCACGATCAGTTCGACCTCGACGGGCGCGCCGAGCGGCAGTTCGGCAACGCCCACAGCGGACCTGGCGTGCTGCCCGGCGTCACCGAACACCTCGCCGAACAGCTCGGATGCCCCGTTGATCACGGCGGGCTGACCGGTGAAACCCTCGGCCGAAGCGACGAACCCGACCACCTTCACGACCCGGACGACAGCGTCGATACCGACCAGACCGTGCACCGCGGCCAACGCGTTGAGTGCACACGTTCGGGCGTGCCGCTTGGCCTCCTCGGGGCTCAGCTCACCCCCGACCTTGCCGGTCGCCGCGAGCGTGCCCTCCACGAACGGCAGCTGGCCGGACGTGTAGACGAACGAGCCCGAGCGCACCGCCGGCACGTACGCGGCCACCGGCTTGGCGACCGCCGGCAGCTCGATGCCCAACTCGGCCAGCTTCTCGCTCCACGTCGTCACTGCTTCGGCCGCTTCAGGTACGCGACCAGCTGGTCACCTGACGGGCCGGGCAGCACCGTGACGAGCTCCCAGCCGTCCTCGCCCCACTGGTCGAGGATCGCCTTGGTGGCGTGGATCAGCAGGGGAATCGTGGCGTACTCCCACTTCGTCATGGCCGGCAGCCTAGTCGGGGGCCTGAACGGCGCTACCGTGGCCAGGTGGAGGTCTGGCGGGTGATCCCGGGTGCCGTGTTCGGCGCCGAGGGGCTGGTGCTCGTCCTGGTGGCGATGGCCCAGGCGCGGGACCGCAAGCACGCGACCCACCTCACGGTGATCGGCACCGGCCTCGCTGTGCTGATCGTCACCGCGGGGCTCACCCTGGCCATCGTCGGCCTGTTCCCCGCCCTGGTCGGCTGGGCTCTCGCCTTCGTGCTGGCCATGACCCTGTTGGCAATGCTGCACGCGAACTAGCGTTTACGCTGACGAAGTGACATCGACGGCGCCCGTGGCACTCGGCTGGACCGACCAGCTCGCCCGTGCCCGACTGCACGTCGTGACCGGCAAGGGTGGCACCGGCAAGACGACGGCGGCCGCGGCACTGGCGATCACGCTGGCCACCGCACGGCCCGGTCACCGGGTGCTGCTGATCGAGGTCGAGGGCAGGCAGGGCATCGCCCAGCTGTTCGACAGCGCGCCGCTCCCCTACGCCGAGCAGCGCATCGCGTCCGCCCCTGGTGGCGGTGAGGTCTACGCGCTCGCGGTGGACGCCGAGGCGGCACTGCTGGAGTACCTGGCGATGTTCTACAACCTGGGCTTCGCCGGCCGCACGCTGCGCAGGATGGGTGCCATCGAGTTCGCCACCACGCTCGCGCCAGGCCTGCGGGACGTGCTGTTCACCGGCAAGATCAAGGAGACCGTCGGGCGGACCGAGGCGGGCGGGCGGCACCGCTACGACGCCGTCGTGCTGGACGCGCCGCCGACCGGCCGGATCGTGAAGTTCCTCGACGTGACCAAGGCCATGGTCGACCTGGCGAAGGTGGGGCCGATCAAGGGCCAGAGCGAGGGCGTGGCCCGGCTGCTGCACTCCGGTGACACCGCGATCCACCTGGTCACCCTGCTGGAGGAGATGCCGGTCCGGGAGACGCTGGACGCCGTCGCCGAGCTGGACACCGCCGACCTGCGGCCGGGCGCCGTGTTCGTGAACCGGATCCGGCCCGCCAGGCTGCCACTGGACACAGTGGACGCTGCCGCCGCCGACCGGATCGACGAGGCGGAGATCGGCGCCGACCTGAAGCGGGCAGGCCTCGCGCTGGCCGAGGACACGCTCGGCGACCTCGTCGCCGAGACCGTGGAGCACGCGACCAGGGTGCGGGCCGAGTCGCGGTCCCGTTCCCACCTGGCCGAGGCCGACCTGCCAACGCTGGACCTGCCGGAGCTCACCGAAGGGGTCGACGTGGCCGGGCTGTACGAGCTCGCTGAGGCAATGGCCGAGCAGGGCGTCCGGTGACCGGGCCGTACCGGCCGCCGGCGGTGGATGTCGACGCGCTGCTGGACAACCCGGCAACCAGCGTGATCGTGTGCTGCGGCTCCGGCGGTGTCGGCAAGACCACAACGGCTGCCGCGCTCGCCGTCCGCGCCGCCGAGCGGGGCAGGCGGACCGTAGTGCTGACCATCGACCCGGCGCGCAGGCTGGCCCAGTCGCTCGGCCTGCGGGAGCTGGGCAACCAGCCCAAGCCGGTGAAGGTCGCCGGGTTCGAGCCCAAGGGTGAGCTGTCCGCGATGATGCTGGACATGCGTCGCACGTTCGACGACATGGTGCTGAACACCGCAGGGCCGGAGCGAGCCGAGCAGATCCTGGCGAATCCCTTCTACCGCACCATTTCCACGTCGTTCTCCGGCACCCAGGAGTACATGGCGATGGAGAAGCTGGGCCAGTTGGCGGCCACCGGCGAGTGGGACCTGATCGTGGTGGACACCCCGCCGAGCCGGTCGGCACTGGACTTCCTGGACGCGCCGCAGCGGCTGTCCACGGTGCTGGACGGCCGGATCATCCGGATGCTGTCCGCGCCGGCCAGGGCCAGCGGGATCGGCATCCGCAAGCTGGTCGGGGCCGGGTTCGGGCTGTTCGCCAAGGCCGTGTCCACGATCATCGGCGGCCAGTTGCTGCAGGACGCGTCCGCGTTCGTGCAGGCCTTCGACAGCATGTTCGGCGGCTTCCGGGAACGCGCCTCGGCGACCTACACGCTGCTGCGTTCGCCGGGCACCGCGTTCCTGGTGGTGGCAACGCCGGAGTCGGACGCGCTGCGCGAGGCGTCCTACTTCGTCGAGCGGCTGGCCACCGACGGGATGCCACTGGCCGGGCTGGTGGTGAACCGGACCCACCCGGTGCTGGCCGAACTGGCGGCGGGCAGGGCATCGGCCACAGCCGACGAGCTGGACCGCACCGGCACGGCAGCGCTGGCCTCGGCGGTGCTGCGGGTGCACGCGGACCGGGTGGCCGTGGCGGCCAGGGAGAAGCGGCTGCTGGCGCGGTTCACCAAGGCCCACCCGTCGGTGGCTGTCGTGGGCGTGCCCGCACTGCCCGCCGACGTTCACGATCTCGACGGGCTGCGGGAGATAGCGCTGCGACTGGCCGGCGCCTAGTTTTTGGTTGGTTCGTTAACCGACGGCGTAGTCCTCGGCGAACTCGATCGGGTCCATCTGGTATTTGCTGCGGGCCTTCGCCAGCAGCTCCTCCCAGGACTCGACGTCTGGCCTGCGCCGCAGGAGTGCCCTGCGCTCACGCTCGGTCATGCCGCCCCACACGCCGAACTCGATTCGATTGTCCAGCGCTTCGGCGAGGCATTCGGTACGTACCGGACAGTTGAGGCAGACCAGCTTGGCGCGCCGCTGCTCGGCACCACGGACGAAAAGGCCGTCCGGGTCCTCGTCGCGGCAGGACGCGCTCACCCGCCAGTCCGACTGGTCGAAAATCATCTTCCCCCAGCTCCTAGCGTCGTCCGACTCCGATTCGCCGCCCCCTAGCGGCGAACGGTATGGACGGGCCAACCTTCACTGGCCTATCCAGTTACCTGTCGTAGGACGTTGACGGACGATAGAGGCAGTCGGTTCCACTGCCAACACCGTGATATCGACCCGTTACCTGAACCGCTGTCACAGACCTTGACAACACCGGGCACACCGGGTGATCGGTACGCTGGTCCTCGTGCGCGTTCCCGGTGGTCTGCTCAGGTTCCTCGTTCTGTGTGCTCTCGCTGGCGTCCTGTTCGCCGGGGTGATGGCACCCGTCGCCATCGGCCTCGGCGAGGCTTCCAACCAGTTGAGCGACTCGGTGGACAGCATCTCGTCCGACCTGGCGAGCGCCGAGTTCCCGCTGGTCACCACCGTGACCGACCGGGCCGGCAACCCCATCGCGTACCTGTTCGACCAGTACCGCCTGCCGGTCTCGTTCAACCAGATCTCGGCGAACATGACCAACGCGATCATCGCGATCGAGGACAAGCGGTTCTACCAGCACGCGGGCGTCGACCTGAAGGGCGCGCTGCGTGCCGCGCTGAGCAACAGCTCCGGCGGCAGCACGCAGGGTGCGTCGACGATCACCCAGCAATACGTGAAAAACTTTCTGATCAACGTCGTCGACAGAAACAACAAGACTCTCCAGGCGGAAGACCAGGCGCAAACCGTGGTCCGCAAGCTTCGCGAAGCGAAGATGGCGATGACGCTGGACCAGGAGTGGTCGAAGAACAACATTCTGACCGGATACCTGAATGTCGTTCAGTTCGGTCACACCGGTATCGGCCCGTACGGAGTCGGCGCCGCGGCGGCCGCATTCTTCGGCACCACGCCGGACAAGCTGACCGTGCCGCAGGGGGCACTGCTCGCCGGCATGGTGAACAACCCGGTGTTCTACGACCCGTACAAGCACCCGCAGCAGGCACTGGCCCGGCGCAACCTGGTCATCGACAAGATGGTCGAGAACGGCGCGCTGACCAAGGCCGACGCCACGAAGGACAAGAAGGCGCCGCTCGGCGTGCTGCAGGGCGGCCCGGTCATCCCGTCCAGCACGTGCATCGGCGCGCCGGCCGACGCCGGGTTCTTCTGCGACTACGCAGTCACCTACCTGGAGCAGGCAGGCTTCACGGCCGACCAGATCAACAGCGGCGGCTACACGATCAAGACCACGATGGACCCGAACATCAGCAGGGTCGCCAAGCAGACCGTGAACGACCGCGTCTCACCGACCGCGGACGGCCTGACCAACACGTTCGACATCGTCAAACCCGGCACCACGTCGCACCAGTTGCTCGCCCTGGTGGCCAACAAGACCTACGGCGACGACGCCAGCAAGGGCCAGACGCTGACCAACGAGCCAGCCGACGTCAGTGACACGTTCGGCGCCGGGTCGACCTTCAAGATCACCACCACGGCCGCCGCGCTGGAGAAGGGCACGGTCGGGCTGAACACCGTGCTGAACAACCCGGCGTCGACGTGCTTCTCGTACCTGGATCCCCGGTACAACCAGTGCTACCCGGTGAGCAACGCGGAGACGCACAACACCGACAAGCTGCCGTTGGCCGACGCGCTGGCCATCTCGCCGAACACCGCGTTCGTCGGGCTCGAGCTGGCCACCGGCATCCCGAACGTGCTGAACATGGCGTACCGGCTGGGCCTGCGCAACACGATGCTCGCCAACACCCTCGGTGCCAGTCCGGACACCCCGCAGAGCAAGGCGTCCCACCTCAGTTCCATCAACCAGCCGCAGATCCAGTCGTTCCGCACCCAGGCGTCGTTCACCCTGGGCACCGCGGCGCTGTCCCCGCTGGAACTGGCCAACGTGATGGCGACGCTGGGCAGCGGCGGCGTCTGGTGCCCGGCGACGCCGATCCTGTCGGTCACCGACCGCTACGGGAAGCCGGTGCCGGTGCAGCAGCAGCCGTGCGAGCGGGTCGTGCCGACGTCCCTGGCGAACACGCTGCTGAACGGACTGAGCCACGACATCACCCCGATCGGCACGTCGTTCGTGCCGGGGCAGGCAGCGCACTGGACGCGCCCGCTGGCCGCCAAGACCGGTACCACGCAGCTGAACAAGGCGCTGGCGTTCGTCGCACTGAGCGACGGCTACGCGGCATCGTCGATCTTCTTCGCCGACGGGTCACACCCGGAGAAGATCTGCAACAACCCGCCCCGACTCGCCGCCGGTTGTCCCGGTGGCTTCGGTGGTCCGGTCGCCGCACCGACGTACTTCAACGCGTTCAACCAGATCCTCGCCGGCCAGCCGGACATCCCGATCCCCGGCCCGGACCCGGCGTACATGGCGCAGGGCAACCGCGGCCCGACAGTGCCGTTCGTGATGCTGCAGCAGAGCAGCGCCGCGGTGCACGCGCTGCAGGCCGCCGGCTACCACGCGACGATCGTGCCGTACAACTCCACGCAGCCCAAGGGCCTGGTGATCGGCCAGACGCCGCAAGGCAACCAGGTGCCCACCAGCCAGGCGATCACCCTGTACGTGAGCACCGGCTCGCTGCCGCCGCCGCAAGGTTCGGCGGCGCCGCCGTCGATCGCGCCCGGCTCGACCAGCGGAAGTTGATCACAGTGCCCCCGGCTCCGGCCGGGGGCACTGTTCGTTCAGCTCTGGAGTTTCGACTTCACCAGCGCGGCGACCTTGGCGCCCTCGGCCCGGCCGGCCACCTCGGCGCCGACGGCCTTCATCACCTGGCCCATCTGGCGCTGCCCCGGCGGTGAGCCCAGCTGCTCGGTGACCGACGCCATGGCCCGGTCCACGATGTCGGCGAGTTCCTCGTCGGTCAGCTGACTGGGCAGGTAGGTGTTCAGCACGTCGGCCTCGCGCAGTTCGCCAGCGGCCTGCTCGGCGCGACCGGCGCCCCCGAACGCATCGGCGGCCTCCTTGCGCTTACGGACCTCGCGGGTCAGCACGCGCAGCACCTCTTCGTCGGACAGTTCGCGAGCCACCTTGCCGGCGACCTCCTCCGTGCCCACCGCGGCCAGCGCCATCCGGAGCACGCCGGTGGTCAGGGTGTCCCGAGCCTTCATCGCCGTGGTCAGGTCGGCGCGCAACCGCGCCTTAAGTTCCGCCATGTGGACAAAGGTTACCGGTGTGGTGCACGGCGGCGGGGGCCTGCGGCGCGTGGACCGGCCGCCGTAGGCTCGAAGGCGTGAACACGATTGCTCGGGTCGCTGCCGGGACAGCGGCCGCAGGTGCGGCCACCGTCGCCTACGCGGCGGTGATCGAACGGCGCCACTGGACGCTGCGCACCGCGACCCTGCCGGTACTGGCACCCAGCGCGCGGCCACTGCGCGTGTTGCACATCTCCGACCTGCACATGCTCCCCGGCCAGGGCGCCAAGCAGCGCTGGGTGAAGGGGCTGGCCGACCTCGACCCGGACCTGGTGGTGAACACCGGCGACAACCTGGCGCACCAGCAGGCCGTGCCCTCGGTGCTGCGGGCGTTGGGCACCCTGCTGGACAAGCCGGGCGTGTTCATCTTCGGGAGCAACGACTACTACGCGCCGAAGCCCAAGAACCCGGTGCGGTACCTGACCAAGAGCCGCAAGCGGATCCGGGGCATCCCGCTGCCGTGGAAGGACCTGCGCGCCGCGTTCGTCGAGCACGGCTGGCTGGACCTCACGCACGTCCGGCGCGGCTTCATGGTCGGCGGCCAGTCCGTCGTCGCGGCAGGCGTGGACGACCCGCACCTGCGCCGGGACCGGTACGCCGAGATCGCGGGCCAGCCCGACCCCAGCGCCGCCCTGCGGCTGGGCATCACCCACTCGCCGGAGCCCAGGGTGCTGGACGCGTTCGCGCACGACGGCTACGACCTGGTGATGGCGGGCCACACCCACGGCGGCCAGTTGCGGCTGCCCGGCTACGGCGCGATCGTCACCAACTGTGAGCTGGACAGGTCGCGAGCCCGCGGAGTGTCGCGGTGGGGCGTCCACACGTGGCTACACGTGTCGGCAGGCCTGGGCACGTCGCCGTACGCCCCGGTCAGGTTCGCGTGCCCGCCCGAAGCCAGCCTGTTGACGCTGGTCCCGAGGCCCGCCACGGTCGCGGCCCCGGACGAGCAGGCAGCAGCGTCGGCCCGATTCGGAGCCGGAGCGGACGTCCGCTAGACTTTGCCGGGCACGACAGCCGGGGTGTGGCGCAGCTTGGGAGCGCGCTTCGTTCGGGTCGAAGAGGTCGCAGGTTCAAATCCTGTCACCCCGACCGGCTGAGGGGCCGTCTACGTTCGCGTAGGCGGCCCTTTTTCGCGTCGGAAAGGTCATGGCGAGCCTGTGGCGGAAATCCTGAGCGCGGTGGCCGGACGTGTCGCAATGTTGGTATAGAATCCAACATGGAGGCGGTTACCATCCATCACCGTGTTGGGTTGTAATCGAGTTACCAACATGTTGTTCGAAGCGCCGGACCTTGATGCGGCCGAGTCGGAGGTCCTCCAGCAGGTGGAGGACCTCAAGAGCAGCCTCCGCTGGCAGTTGACCGAACCTCGTCGGTGGGTCGGCTCGCTGCGGCGGTTGTCACTGGCACGTGCGATCCAAGGCTCGAACAGCATCGAAGGCTACGACGCGGGGATCGACGACGCTGTCGACGTGGCGGCCGGCGAGGAGCCGCTGGACGCCAACGACGAGACCCGGCTCGCCCTGCTCGGCTACCGCAACGCGATGACCTATGTGCTGCAGATGGCCGAGGATCCCGACTTTCAGTACAACGACCAGCTCATGAAGAGCCTGCACTACATGATGACCAACTACGCCCTGAAGAACAGGCCCGGTCGATGGCGGGCGGGCAGCATCTACGTTCGAAACGACGAGACCGGTCAGATCGTCCATGAAGGCGCCGACCTGGAGCTCGTTCCGGAGCTCATGCGGCAACTCGGCTCCGAGTTGAACGCTCCGAACGGTCGGCCCGATCTCATCAGAGCTGCCATGGCACACCTCAACCTGGCCATGATCCATCCGTTCCGAGACGGAAACGGCCGCATGGCGCGATGTCTGCAGAGCCTGGTGCTCGCCCGGAGCGGCGTGCTGAGCCCGGTGTTCATGAGCATCGAGGAATACCTTGGCCGAAACACCCAGGCGTACTACGACGTACTCGGGGTCACCGGTGGTGGATCGTGGCAGCCGACCCGTGACGCGCGCCCGTGGCTTCGGTTCACGTTGACCGCCCACCTACGGCAGGCGCGGACCATGCTGCAGCGGGTCAAGGAAAGCGAACGGATGTGGAGCGAACTGGAGGCACTGATCAAGGGACTCAAGCTTCCCGATCGAAGTGTGATGGCATTGTTCGACGCGATGATCGGGCTCCGGGTCCGCAACGCCACCTACCGCGCGTACTTCGAGGACTCACCAGAGGAGATCACCGAGGCCACAGCGAGTCGAGATCTGCAGAAGCTGGTGCAGGCCGACCTGCTTGCCCCGATGGGTGAACGGCGGGGCAGGCACTATGTCGCCCGGCCCGCCCTGACGTCGATCCGCCAGGCGGTGCTCAGGAGTCGGACGCCCCGAGATGACACGGATCCGTTCAGCGGGTGACGTCGAGGCCCTGGCCATGACGGTGCTCGGGGGATCGATGCGGCGGGTACATGGGCATCTGGGCTGTCGGGTGGCAGGATTTCGGGTGTGACTGACGTCGAAGCGCCCTCGAAACTGTTCGACGATCCGGAACGGGAGGCCCGGTGGCGGGCCAGGTTCACCGCGGCCCGGGTCTCGCTGCCGGAGTGGGCGCGCGACGCCCCGGATCGCAACGTCTACATCTCCAACACCAGCGGCGTGTGGGAGGTCTACGCCTGGGACCGGGCCACCGACACCCACCGGCAGGTGACCGACCGGCCGCAGGGCACCTCGCACGCCACTGTCAGCCCGGACGGCAAGCTGATCTGGTGGTTCGACGACACCGCCGGTGACGAGTTCGGCGTGTGGGTGAGCGAGCCGTTCGCCGGCAAGGCCGACGGGGAGCCCGTGCGACCCGCCGTGGCCGGCACGCACGCCGGTTATCCGTCCGGGCTCGCGGTCGGGCGGCAGGTCGTCGCCGTCGGCACGGACACCGACGACGGCTCCACCATCTGGTTGGCCAAGGACGGCGGGGCCGCCGAGGTGACCTACACCAGCGAGCACACCGCGGGTGTCGCCGGGCTGTCCCGGGACGAGCAGTTGCTGGCGATCGGCCACTCCGAGCACGGCGACAGCAGGCACCCCGCGCTGCGTGTACTGGCCACTTCGGACGGTCACGCGGTTGCGGAGAAGTGGGACGGCGCCGGCAAGGGCCTTGAGGCGCTGAGCTTCGCGCCGGTCACGGGTGACACCAGGCTGCTGGTCGCGCACGAGCGCCGGGGCAAGGAGGAGCTGCTGGTCTGGGACGTCGCGACGGACGCCGAGACCATGCTGGAGATCGACCTGCCCGGTGAGATCACGGCCGACTGGTACCCCGACGGCACCGCACTGCTCGTGGTACACACCTACCGGTCACGCAACACCTTGCACCGCTTGGATCTCGCCACCGGTGCACTGTCCGCTCTGGACAGTGCACCCGGCACGATCAGCGATGCCGGGGTGCGCGACGACGGCACGGTCGAGTACGCGTGGTCGTCGGCCGCCTCGCCTGCGAAGGTGCGGGCGCTGGGCACCGACAACGTGGACCGGGTACTGCTCACCCCACCCGGTCCCACAGCGCCCGCCGCGACGCCGGTCACGGACGTGTTCGTGGACGGCCCGGGCGGCCGGGTGCACGCGCTGGTGGCCAGGCCGGAGGACGCGCCGGACGGTCCGCTGCCCACCGTGTTCAGCATCCACGGCGGCCCGCACGCTGCCGACGAGGACCGGTTCTCGGCCTACCGGGCGGCGTGGCTGGACGCCGGTTTCGCCGTCGTCGAGGTCAACTACCGGGGGTCCACCGGCTACGGCTCGGCATGGCGGGACGCCATCGAGGGCAGGCCTGGGCTGACCGAGTTGGAGGACGTGGCCGCGGTGCACGACTGGGCCGTGATGGACGGCCTCGCCGATCCCGCGCGGATCGTCGTGGAAGGCGGGTCCTGGGGCGGCTACCTGACGCTGCTGGCGCTGGGCACCCAGCCGGAACGCTGGGCGGCCGGAGTCGCCGTGGTGCCGGTGGCCGACTACGTGGCCGCCTACGCCGACGAGATGGAGCCGCTGCGCGACTTCGACCGGGCACTGTTCGGCGGCTCGCCGGACGACCTGCCCGAGTTGTATCGCGAGTGCTCGCCCATCACCTACGTCGACCAGGTCCGCGTGCCGGTGCTGGTGGTGGCCGGCGAGAACGACCCGCGCTGCCCGATCCGGCAGATCGACAACTACCTGGCCAAGTTGGCGGAGCGGAAGGCCGAGCACTCGGTCTACCGGTACGACGCAGGGCACGGCTCGCTGGTGGTGGCCGAGACGATCAAGCAGACCGCGATGGCCATCGACTACGCCCGGCGCGCCGTCGGCGCCTGACCACGCCGAACGGCAACGAGACGACCGACCCGGAGCTCCCCCTGCTCCGGGTCGGTCTGTTCGTGGGCTGCCGTCAGGCAGCCAGGACCAGCGGCCGCTCGGCAGCGGCCTGGTCGTTCTCGGCGACCCGCTGACCGATCATCCGCGCCATCCGCACCACCCACCTGCCCTGCACGAGGATGCAGGCGGTGATGGCGATCGCGACCGGGATGTTGACCGCCCACACCGCCGTGTTCACCGGCAGCACGACGACCAGCGCGATCCGGCCGACGCACTCGGCGATGAAGCCGACGCCCCACACCAACGTGGCCGCCTTCAGGCAGGCACGGAACTCGGCGGAGCCGCTCGCCAGCTCGTCCCAGGCCGCCGAGCTGCCCTCGGTCCTGGCCAGGAACGCGCGGATACCGTTGGACATCGCGGGCCTGGCCAGCATCGCCGAGATGATCAGCCAGACGCCTAACGTGCCGGTGCCCAGCGATTCCTTGGCCAGCAACAACTTCGCCGAGCCTGTGATGAACGCGACCGGGATGCTGACCACCGTCAGCGCCACCACCGCGACGGCGAGGCCGTCAGCGGTGCGCTCGCGGATCATGCTCAGCACCACCCGAACGGCCGGCACCAACCCGGAGATCACGAGTGCGGTGATCAGCGGTACCCCGAAGTGCCGCATCAGGTAGTACGAGCCCAGCGGCACGGCCACGTCCAGCACCAGCGGCAGGAACGGATTGCCCTTCGCCGGCGCCCTGCGGTTGCCGGCTACACCGTGGTCGCCGGCTACACCGTGGTCTCCGGTTGTCCTGTGGCGTCCACCTGTGGTGACAACCCCCATGACCGCCGCCTCCTCGTCCTGGTCGCTTCGACAAGGACGACGTTACGGAGGAGGAGGCGGCTGTACGGGTGTCGAACGTCCGGAACTGGGCATGACGATTGTCAGGTCAGGACCCGGTCCCGATGTCATGGTTCAGGAGGTGGCGGTCACGTCCACGTCGATGTTTCCCCTGGTCGCGTTCGAGTAGGGGCACACCTGGTGGGCCTTCTGCACCAGCTCGTCGGCCTTGGCCTGGTCGACGCCGGGCAGGTGCGCGACCAGCTTGACGGCCAGTCCGAAGCCACCCTGGCCGTTCGGGCCGATGCCGACCTCGGCGTCGATGGACGTGTCGTCGTGCAGGGTGACCTTGTCCGCCGAGGCGACCAGTCGCAGCGCGCTGTGGAAACAGGCCGCGTAGCCGGCCGCGAACAGCTGCTCGGGGTTGGTGAACAGACCGCCTGGGCCACCCATCTCCTTCGGGATGGTCAGCTTCTCGTCGATCACCCCGTCGGACGAGTGGACCTCACCGTTGCGTCCGTCGCCGATCGCTGTGGCGTGCGCTGTGTAGACCGCGTCGACCATGCCGAACTCCTTTGTCATTGGCTGTACTGCTACCTACACCAACAACCAAACCTCACGGTGTCATGTCATTGTTCTGGTGGAGTGCGAACTCCACCACCTGGCGGCCGATGGTGCGCAGAGTGGCCTCGACCTTGGGGTCCGAACAGCCGTACTCGTCGAACGTCACCTCGGCCGAGTTGACCGCGGCACCCAGCGGCGTCGGCCAGCCGCGCAGGGCGTGCACGATGGACCGCAGCGCGGTCAGCGTCGTGACGGCGGCCTGCCAGCCGAACGCGGCGGCGACGCAGCCGACCGCCCTGCCGTCCAGGTAGGGCGGCTCGTCCCCGCGCATGTCCTCGACGTAGTCCAGGGCGTTCTTGACCAGGCCGGAGATGGTGCCGTGGTAGCCGGGCGAGACCAGCAGCACACCGTCGGCGGAGCGCAGTTCCTCGATCAGCCGGATCGCCGCTGCCGGCCGTTCGGACTCACTGGGGTCGTAGAACGGCAGCATCAGCTGGGCACCGCTGATCATGGTGGTCTTCGCGCCCGCGGACTCGGCGCCGGCCAGCGCGATCTGCAGGGCACGCTCGGACTGCGAGTCGCTGCGGATCGACCCACCGATGCCCACCACGTGCACGGTCATTCTCACGATCCTTCCATCGGAAGGCCCGGAACGGGCGGGCCGTCCGTATGACGGTATGACCTCGAGAATTCTGGAGGTCCAGCGATGGTGCCCTCCGTCACTGTTCCGGTTATGGTTACCCACGGGTAACGATAGAGGGAGGCGCGATGGCCAGCATCGTCGATCGGATTACCGCGTCGTTGGAGCCACATGTGATCCGAGCGGTGTTCGGACTGCCGGCGCCGGCTCGCAGGGCACTGGCCGGCAAGCCGGTCCGGATCGACGGGCAGCGGCTGGACCCCGACGTGCAACTGCTGCTCCGGCTCAGTGAGATGCAGGGCATCGCGCTCACCGCCGAGACACCGGAGTTGGCCAGGGCCGGGCTGGAGCACGGCGCCGCGCTGGCAGGCGGCCGACCGACCGGCGCCATGGACACCCGTGAGCTGCGGATTCCCGACCCGGCCGGCCCGATCCCGGCCCGGCTCTACACCCCGGCCGGGCTCCCGGCGGGCTCGCCGCTGGTGGTCTTCTACCACGGTGGCGGCTGGGTGATCGGCAGCATCGCCAGCCACGACAGCACCTGCCGGTTCCTGGCCACCGAGGGCGGCGTCCGGGTGTTGTCGGTGGACTACCGGCTGGCGCCGGAGCACACGTTCCCGGCCGCCGCGGACGACGCGGTGGCCGCGTTCCGCTACGCCATCGCGCACGCCGACGACCTGGGCGCCGACCCGGCCGCGATCGCCGTGTCCGGGGACAGTGCCGGCGGCAACCTGGCCGCGGCCGTCTGCCACGTCACAGCGCACGAAAGGACCGCTCGGCCCGTGTTCGCGCTGCTGTTCTACCCGGCTGTCGACGCGAGCGTCCGCCGCAAGTCCCGCGAGGTGTACGGCGAGGGCTTCTTCCTCACCGACAAGGACATGGACTGGTTCCGCGACCACTACGCGCCCGACGAGCGGGACCACACCGACCCGAGATTCTCCGTGCTGCTCTCCGAGCACCTGGCCGACTTCCCGCCCGCCTATCTGACGGTGGGCGGCTTCGACCCGCTGGTGGACGAGGTCGAGGCGTTCGGCGCCGCGCTGGCCGCTGCCGGCGTGCCGGTCGTGGTGCGCAAACACGCCGATCTGATCCACGGCTTCGCAGGCTTCCTCGGCGTGGCGCCGAGGGCGCGCGAGGCGATGGCCGACGCGGTCGGCGCGCTGCGCACCGGGCTGGCGATGGCGGCCCGGAGCGAGGCGCGCAGGGCGACCGGCTGACCCAGGACACGACGCAGCCCCGACGGTCCCGACCGTCGGGGCTGCCCGCACCCTCTCCCCTGGCTGCTGGGTGCGGTCAGCCGGCCGCCGGGGTGCCGACCGATTGCGCCGCCGGCACCGGCACCGGCAGCGGAGGCACGGGCACCGGCAGGCCGCCGAGCAGGCCGGTGATGATCGACAGCAGCGTCGCCAGCAACGAGTTGATCAGCGTGGTGATCGAGCCGAGGCCGGGCAGCGGCAGGTCGGTCGCCGACTTGCCGTGCGCCGTCTGCAGCGCGGCCAACTCCTTGCCCAGCTGGTTGGTCTGGGCCGTCGCCTGGTTCGTCTCGGTCACCTCGTGCGGCGACATGGCGGCGTGGCCCTTCGGGGTCTGCAGCTTGAGCAGTTCGGCGGCCAGCGCCGTCTGCGTCGCCTGCATGCCGGTGGCGTCCTTGGCGTTCCACTGCGACTCGAGGGAGTCGTGCAGGGACTGCAGCGCCGTTGCCTCGGAGGTCGGCGAGCCGGCGGTCGCGCCGGGCGGATTGTTCGAGATCATCGTTGCGGCACTGGCCAGGCCGAGACTGGTCAGGCCGAAGACACTGGTCGCGGCGACCACCGCGATGACACCAACCACGGTCCTTCGCATGTTGCCCTCCTAGCGGGCTATGAATTCCCTGGTAGCTGAGCGGAAAGCGTGGGGACCACGTTCGGCTGGCGCCCTTTCCATTCCATGCCCTCATCGTGGCCACTGATCGACACGTCCGCTACCAGGGGCTATACCACAGTCAAGATCATCGGCTGCGCTCCGCGTTGAGCGTGGCGGCGCGCCTGGCGATATTCACGCTATCCAGTAAGGCGCCGCCGAAGCCGAACACTTTAGGGTCGAAAAAGGTGAGAGAAAGTACGCAACAGAACACCACGGAGCGAATCGGGTACCTCATACGAAGCACGTCCGACTACGCGCCACCGACACGCCGGACTTGTAGGTCAAGATCACCTGAAGGGATGGCTAGTTCTCGCTGTACCGGGCATTCACCGCAGCACAGTCGGGGCACAGTCCCCAGAACACGACCTCGGCCTCGTCCACCAGGTAACCGGCAGCGTCCGCAGGCTCGAGGCAGGGCGCCGGGCCGACCGCGCAGTCGACGTCCTCGGTGCGCCCGCAGTTCCGGCAGACCAGGTGGTGATGATTGTCTCCGGTACGGGTCTCGAAGCGGGCCGGATGACCAGCGGGCTCGATCCGGCGCACCAGTTTCACCCTGGTGAACGCGTTGAGCACGTCGTAGACGGCCTGGGTGGACACCGAGCCGAGGTCGCCCCGCACAGCGGCAGCCACCTGGTCGGCCGTGGTGTGCGGGTGCCCGGCCAGCCAGTGCAGCACCGCGATCCGAGGAGCGGTGACCCGTAGGCCTGCCTCCTTCAGCCGACGCCGCAAGGACGCCGTCTCGACCGGTCGCTCCTGATCCATGACCACCCCGGCACGTCGCTTTTCTGGAATTAATCAAGGTTACGCTGGACCGGGCGGTCCTCCGATCGGGAAAACCGATTGCGTCGGACCGGTGAGACAGGATCGGATGGTGGCTGTGGCACTGGGCAACTACCGACGGGTGTTGGCGCTGCCGGGAGTACGCACGCTGCTCGTTCTGATGTTCGCAGCGCGTATCCCGATGAGCGCCACGTCGATGGTGCTCACCCTGCACGTGGTGCTCACGCTGCACCGCAGTTACGGGTCCGCCGGACTGGTCGGCGCGGCCGGCACCATCGGCATCGCCATCGGCGCCCCGCTGACCGGCAGGCTGGTGGACGGCTGGGGCCTGCGCGGCATGGTCGTGATCACCACGCTCGGCGAGGGCGCGTACTGGCTGACGTCGTGGATGCTGCCCTACGGGATGCTGCTGGTGCTGTCGTTCATCGGCGGCCTGGTGGCGCTGCCGGTGATGTCCGTCGGGCGGCAGGCGCTGGCGGCGCTGGTGCCCGAGGAGCACCGCAAGGCCGCGTTCTCGCTGGACTCCATCTCGGTCGAGATGTCGTTCATGGTCGGCCCCGCGGCGGCCGTGCTGGTGGCCACGAAGGTGTCCACGCCGGCAGCGCTGATCTCGGTCGGCGGCCTGATCATCGCGGCGGGTACCGCGATCTTCGCGATCAACCCCGCCGTCCGCGGTGAGCACGACGAGGTCGAGCCGGACGGCGTTCGGCCGCCGCGCAGGCAGTGGCTGCGGCCACCCCTGCTGGCCATGATGGCGGCGGGTTTCGGTGCCGTGTTCGTGCTGGCCGGCACCGAGGTCGCCGCGGTGGCCGCGCTGCGTGGCGTCGGCGAGATCAACTGGACCGGCATCGTCGTCATCTCGATGTGCGCGGCGTCGATGATCGGCGGCGTGATCTACGGCGGCCTGCGCCGCACGCCCAGCGCCCTGGTCCTGATGGGCCTGCTCGGCCTGCTGGTCATCCCGGCCGGACTGGCCGGCGGCCAGTGGTGGGTGCTGTGCCTGGTGCTGATCCCGACGAACCTGATGTGCGCGCCGACGCTGGCGGCCACCGGGGACGGCACGAGCAGGCTGGCGCCCGCGTCGGTGCGGGGCGAGGCGATGGGCCTGCAGAGTTCGGCGCTCACCCTGGGTGCCGCGCTGGGGTCACCGGTGATCGGGACCGTGGTCGACCACCTCGGCCCGAGCGGTGGGTTCGCGGCGGCCGGGATCGGCGGGGTGCTGATCGCCGTACTGGCGTGGCCGCTGGCCCGCCGTCGGCGGCCGCCGACGGCGACCGAGGAACTGCCCGACGCGTTGACGTCAGTCGGTCATTAGGGCCGCCAGGGCGTCGTGCGCCTGGGTGATGAGGGCCCTGGTTGTCGCGAGTCGGGTGGCCAGGGCCTCGTCCGGGTGGATGGTGTGCGTCGGGGTGATCAGGTCGGCGACATCGGCAAGGGACGGGAGTTCGCCGATGCCCCGCCAGCCGAGCAGCGCCGCGCCGAGGCCGGAGCCGCCCTCGTCGGCCGTCATCGCCAGGTCCCTGCCCAGCGCCGACGCGATCACGTGGCCCCAGATGGTCGACCTGAACGCGCCGCCGGTGGCCCGGATCTCGGTGAGGTCGGTCAGCGCCTCGGCCACGAGGGCCAACTGCTGGCCGACGCCCTCGACCATCGCCCTGGTGATCTCGGCCCTGCCGTGCTCCCGCCGCAACCCCAGCAGCAGCGCCCTCGGGTCCGGGTCCCACCACGGCGCCCGCTCGCCCAGCAGGTACGGCAGTGCCAGCAATCCGGCCGGGTCGGCGGTGTCGGCCTCGTCCAGCAACTCGTGCACCGGGACGCCGAACGTGTCGGAAGCCCACGCGCCGACCACGCCGCCGTTGCTGATCGCCCCGCCGACCACCCACAGGCCGTCGGCCAGCGCATAGCAGAACAGCCGCCCGCGATCGTCCACGCCGGGCGCGTCCCGGACACCACGCAGCGCTCCGCTGGTGCCCAGCGACAGCGCCGCCATGCCGGGCCGGGTGGCTCCGGTGCCCAGATTGGCCAGTGGTCCGTCACCGCCACCGGCCACCACGGGTAGCCCGGCCGGTAGGCCGGCATCACCGGCCAACGGCACGACGTCGGTGGGCGCCAACAACTCCGGCAACTGGTCGGCCGTGATGCCGGCCAGCGCCAGCGACGGCGGATGCCACGCCAACCGGTGGATGTCCAGCAACCCGGTGCCCGACGCGCACGAGTACTCCGTGGCCAGCCTGCCGGTCAGCCGGTAGAGCACGTAGTCCTTCACGCCGACCCAGTGTCGCGCGGCCGCGCACAGGGCCGGGTCGTGCTCGGCGAACCAGGCCAGTTTCACCAGCGGGCTCATCGGATGCACCGGTGTGCCGGTGGCCCTGTGCAACTCGGCGGCGGGCCCACCGGGCGCGCGCAGCGACCTGGCGACGCCGGCTGCCCGGTGATCAGCCCAGCTCAGCGCCGGGCCGAGCGGCTTACCGGCACCGTCCAGCGGCAGCAGTGTGTGCATGGCGGCGCTGAACGACAGGCCCGCGATGGTCCGGCCCGCGCAGGCGGTCACGCACTCGGCCAGTGCCTCCCGCGCGGCAGCCAACACCTGGTCGGCGTCCTGCGTGGCCTCGCCGTGCGGACCTGTGGTCAGCGGGTACTTCCGTTCCGCCAACGCGTGCAGCCGCCCGTCCAGGCCGGCCGCCACCACCTTCGTTGCCGTCGTACCGAGGTCGACGCCGAGCACCACCGCTTCGGCCACCGCGGATCAGACCAGCGACTCGGCGATCTGGTACGTGTTCAGCGCGGCGCCCTTGCGCAGATTGTCGCCACACACGAAGAAGTCCAGCGTGTTCGGGAAGTCCAGGGCCTGCCGGATCCGACCCACGTACGTCGGGTCGCCGCCGACGACGTCGGCCGGGGTCGGGAACTCGCCGGGCCCGTCGACCAGTTCGACCGTCGGGTGCGCGGTGAAGATCCGATGGGCGTCGTCCACCGTGACCTCCCGGTCGAACGTGGCGTGCACGGCCAGCGAATGCGTTGTCACGACAGGAACCCGCACGCAGGTGGCGGACACCTTCAGGTCCGGGATGCCGAGGATCTTGCGGGATTCGTTGCGTACCTTCAGTTCCTCGCTGGACCAGCCGCCGTCCCGCGCCGAACCGGCCCACGGCACCACGTTGAACGCCAGCGGCGCCGGGAACGGGGAGTCCGTTTCGGACAGTCCGGCCGCGACCAGAGCCTCGCGCACGTCACCGGCCCGCACACCGACCTGCTTGGCGCCGACGGCGGCCGCTTCGGCGTAGAGCCGGTCGATGCCGACCTGGCCGGCACCGGAGGCCGCCTGGTAGGACGCGACGACCAGTTCGCGCAGGCCGAACTCGTGGTGCAGCGCACCGACGGCCGCCATCATGGACAGCGTCGTGCAGTTCGGGTTGGCGATGATGCCCTTCGGCCGAGTGCCAGCGTCGGCAGCGTTCACCTCGGGCACCACCAGCGGCACGTCCGGGTCCATCCGGAACGCGCCGGAGTTGTCCACAGCCACGGCGCCGCGCGCCGCCGCGACCGGTGCCCACTGCGCCGACAACTCGTCGGGCACGTCGAACATGGCGACATCGACCCCGTCGAACACCTCGGGGGCCAGCGCCAGCACGGTCAACTCCTGGCCGCGCACCGCGATCTTCTTGCCGGCCGACCTCGGTGACGCGATCAGCCGGATCTCGCCCCACGGCACGGTCTCGCGCGCGTTGATGATGTCGATCATGACTCCGCCGACCGCGCCCGTGGCGCCGACCAGAGCCAGTACCGGTTCAGCCATGGTTCACCTCCCGCTTCCCGCGTAGACCACGGCTTCCTCGTCGCCGCCGAGGCCGAACGCGTCGTGGATCGCGCGCACGGCGTCGTCCACCTGCAGGTCCCGGATCAGCACCGAGATCCGGATCTCCGAGGTGTTGATGATCTCGATGTTCACGCCGGCCTTGGCCAGCGCCTCGCAGAACGTGGCCGTCACGCCGGGGTGGCTGCGCATGCCGGCGCCGACCAGCGACACCTTGCCCACGTGGTCGTCGTAGACGACCTGCTCGAAGCCCAGTTCGGCCTTTGTCTTCTCCAGCGCGGCCACGGCCGTCGGGCCGTTGGTCTTGGACAGCGTGAACGTGATGTCCGTGCGGCCGGACATGGCTCCGGAGACGTTCTGCAGCACCATGTCGATGTCGATCTCGGCGTCCGCGATCACCCGGAAGATGCGGGCCGCGACACCGGTGTGATCAGGCACCCCGGTCACGGTCACCTTCGCCTCGGACCGGTCGTGCGCGACGCCGGTGATCATCGCCTGTTCCACGGGTAGGCCCTCCATCGATCCGGACACCAGGGTGCCCGGCTTGTTGCCGTACGACGATCGGACTCGGATCGGCACGCCGTAGCGCCTGGCGTACTCGACGCAGCGCAGCATCAGCACCTTGGCGCCCGCCGCTGCCATCTCCAGCATCTCCTCGTAGGTGACGGTGTCCAGCCGTCGTGCCTGCGGGACGATGCGCGGGTCGGCTGTGTAGACGCCCTCGACGTCGGTGTAGATCTCGCACACGTCGGCGCCCAGCGCGGCGGCCAGCGCGACCGCCGTGGTGTCCGAGCCGCCGCGGCCCAGGGTGGTGATGTCCTTGGTGTCCTGGCTGACGCCCTGGAACCCGGCCACCAGCACGATGTGGCCGCCGTCCAGTGCCTCGCGCAGCCTGCCCGGTGTGACGTCGATAATCCTGGCCCGGCCGTGCGTCGAGTCGGTGATCACGCCTGCCTGCGAGCCGGTGAACGACCTGGCGTCGGCACCGAGCGCGCTGATCGCCATCGCGACCAGGGCGTTGGAGATGCGCTCGCCCGCGGTCAGCAGCATGTCCATCTCCCGGCCCGGTGGCACGGGGTTGACCTGCTTGGCGAGGTCGAGGAGTTCGTCGGTGGTGTCACCCATCGCGGAGCAGACCACCACTACGTCGTTGCCGGCCTTGCGAGTGGCGACTATCCGCTCCGCGACCCGTTTGATCCGGTCAGCACTTTCCAGTGAGGAACCGCCGTACTTCTGGACGACGAGCGCCACCGGGATCCAACCTCCTCGGGTCGAAGAGCACTGCTTGCCTGGCCAGCAGCCTACCGGCGACGGCGACCCCGTAATCTGATTGCCCGGTGGGTTCACATCTGGGGTGGAGGAGTGGGCACATGTCGACAATCGAGGTCGGCAACCATGCTGCCGAACAGTTCGACGATGCCGACCTGCCGGAACACTCCGCCACGGCCATGGCGCCGGAACCGGCGTCCGACCCGACGCTGTGGTTCGGTGTGCGATGGAGCACAGCCCGTCTCCTGCTGGAGGTCCTGGCGCCCGGCCTGAGCTATCTCGCGGTCCGCGAGATAGGGCTCCTGCTGCTCGGCTGGATGACCGCCCGCAACGGCACGACGATCACCAAGGCGCTCACGTCGTGGGACGGCCAGTGGTATCTGGGCATCGCGTCCGGCGGCTACACCGGTGTGCCGGCCGGGATGACCGACGCGTTCGGCAGGCGCACGGCGAACACCCCGCTGGCCTTCTTCCCCGGCTACCCGGCGCTCGTCCGATGGGTCGGCGACCTGCCGGGTGTCGGCCTGGTGGCGGGCGCGTTCACGGTCAGCCTGGTGTGCGGCGTCATCTGCGCCTACGGCCTGGCCAGGCTGGGCCGGCACGTCAGCGGCTCGAAGGTGACCGGGCTGATCCTGGTCGTGCTGTTCGCCGCGTCGCCGATGGCCATCGCGCTGTCCATGGCGTACTCCGAGGCGTTGTTCTGCGCGTTGGCCGCGTGGTCGCTGGTCGGGGTCGTCGAGCGGAAGTGGGTGCTGGCCGGCCTGTGCGCCGCGGGCACCGGTCTCGTCCGGCCGACGGCGGCGGCACTCGTGGTGACCGTGGTGATCGCCGCGATCGTGGCCATCGTGCAGCGGCGGGACGGCCTTCGCCCGTGGCTCGGCCTGGTGCTGGCGCCCGCCGGTCTGGTCGCCTACCTGGGTTACGTGGCCAGCAGGACCGGGCAGTTGACCGGCTGGTTCGTGTTGCAGCGGCAGGGCTGGGACTCCACGTTCGACGGCGGCGTCGCCACCGTGAAGTTCGGTCTCGACGTACTGGCCACCGGTCGGTCGGTGCTGGAGGTCGGCACGATCGCCGTGCTGCTGGTGGCGATCGCGCTGGTCGTGATCAGCATCCGGCAGCGGGTGGCGTGGCCGCTGGTGCTCTACGGGACGCTCGTACTGGCGATGGACCTTGGCGCGAACGGTCTGATGAACTCCAAGGCCCGGCTGCTGCTGCCGGCGTTCACCCTGCTGATCCCGGCCGCGATCGGGTTGGCCAAACGACAACGAGGCACCGCGATCACCGTGCTGGTCGGGGTGGTGGTGGCCAGCGCCTGGTTCGGTGCGTACGCGCTGACCGGCTGGCAGTACGCGATCTAGTCTCAGCCGCTGGGAGGGCCCGGTGCGCTGACTAGCCTGGTGGGGTGTCGGAAGAGGAGTTGACGCTGGCGGACAAGCGAGCCCGATCCAGCGCCCCGCTGCACCCGCTGATCGCGGACCGCTGGAGCCCGAGGGCGCTGGATCCGGACGCCGTGGTGACCGACCGGCAACTGCGTTCCCTGCTGGAGGCGGCCCGCTGGGCTGCTTCGTACGGCGACACGCAGCCGGCCAGATATCTGGTCGGGCGGCGCGGCGACGACACGTTCCGCCGGATCCACGACGTGCTGGTGCCGGGCAACCAGTCCTGGGCGCACGCGGCGGCCGTGCTGATGCTCGGGGTCGCGGTGACGCAGAACGAGAAGGGCGATGTGCCCTACGCCGAGTACGGCCTCGGCCTGGCCACGCAGAACCTGGTACTACAGGCTGTGGCTGAGGGCCTGGTCGGCCACCAGATGGCCGGTTTCGAGCCGGAAGCGGCGCGCAGCGAGTTCGACCTGCCGGCCAACGCGCGGCCGATGATCGTGATCGCGATCGGTGGGCTGGGCGATCCGAGCCTGCTGATCGAGCGGCGGCGGGCGCGGGAGGTGGCCGAGCGGACCAGGCTCGACCTGGCCGAGATCGCGTTCGGCGGCGAGTGGGGCAAGCCGCTGTTCTGACTGCGAGGATGCCGGCATGGCAACAACTAGGGCCGATGCCGTCGCACTGGACGCTGCCGATCCGATCGCCGCGCTGCGGGACGAGTTCGTGCTGCCGGCTGACGTGATCTACCTGGACGGGAACAGCCTCGGCGCGCTGCCGAGGTCCACTCCGGACCGGATCGCCAGGGCGGTCCGACACGAGTGGGGCGAACGGCTGGTCCGGTCCTGGAACGAGGCCGGTTGGTGGTCGGCGTCGCGTCGGGTGGCCGAACTGCTGGCGCCGCTGCTCGGTGCTTCCGCCGACGAGATCGCGGTCGCCGACTCCACCAGCGTGAATCTCTTCAAGCTGTTGGTCGCCGCGCTGCGCATGCGACCGGGCAGGCCGGTGGTGGTCGCGGAGCGGGACGCGTTCCCCACCGATGTCTACATTGCCCGTTCGGTTACTGAACTCACTGGCGGTGAACTCCGACTGATCAGTGACCGCACTGAACTGACTTCGGTTCTGGACGAACAAGTCGGCGTTGTCTGCCTGTCCCACGTGGACTTCCGTACCGGCGAGATGTGGCCCGCGGTCGCGACCACGGCGACCGTGCAGGATTCCGGCGCGTTGATGCTGTGGGATCTGTGCCATTCGACAGGTGCGGTCGACGTACGGTTGCGGGATTGGAATGCTGACCTGGCTGTTGGTTGTGGATACAAATATTTGAACGGCGGACCCGGTGCACCGTCTTATGCATTCATCGCCACGGAGCACCACTCCGATCTGCGCACGCCATTGCCCGGCTGGCACGGCCACGCGGACCCGTTCGCGATGAGCCCGGACTACCTGCCGGCACCGGGGATCGGCCAACTGGCAGGCGGTACGCCGCCGATGCTGTCCCTGCTGGCCCTGGAAGACGCGGTCGGGGTGCTGTCCGGGATGTCCACAACGGAACTGCGTGCCAAGGGCATGGCGTTGACGTCGTTGTTCATCGATCTGATTACAACTCGTTGCCCGGAATTGGCCGTGGTGTCCCCTACGGACGCGCAGCAGCGCGGAGCCCAGGTGTCGCTGCGCTTCGAGCACGCGTTCGGCCTGGTACAGGCCCTGGTCGAACGCGGAGTGGTCGGCGACTTCCGGGCGCCGGACATCGCCCGGTTCGGTTTCGCGCCAGCGTATGTACGGCACGTCGACGTGTGGGACGCGGTCGAGGTGATCTCGCAGGTCCTTGGCGCCCAGGAGCACCTGGCAGGCCGCTTCACCAGGCGATCTACGGTCACCTGACCAACTCGGACGGGCCCGCACAAGATCGACATAGCGGACCAGTAGAGCGATGTCACCAAAGCGATACCCAATTAGGTGACCCCCGCCGTGACTTGTTGCCGGGCGACCACATAGAGTCTGCGCGTCTTGTCTTGGTAGGACGGATACCAGCCGCCAGTGTCACCCACAGCGGGGTTTCTACAACCGAAACGCCACGGTGGGTGGTTGCACCCCTGGCTGTGCTGTTCAGGTCGGGGCGGGGTGCAAGGGCCGGATCGCCGTACGCGACCGGAGAACGACTCAGAACTTGAGAACGGGAGCAGGAATGCGGCAAGCAGCACGGCGCGCAGTCGGCATTGGTGGTGCCGGCGCAGTGGCAATCGGGGCGATGCTGGCACTGGCGCTCCCCGCCAGCGCCCACACCCACAACCACTCGGCAGGGTGCAACACCAATACCGACAAGATCGAGTACAACCTCGACCTCGAGCAGTACCAGACGACGTTCAACGGCAAGCCGATCAAGAACACCGTGAACGTCACGGACAACACGACCGGCGACGTCATCGTGAACAACGACGACTTCGGCACGAAGCTCGTCAGCACGCTCCCCGTCCCGGGCGATGTCACGGTGGAGCACAAGTTCACCATCGTCGTGGTCGCAGGTGACGACAAGGACATCAAGAACGGCCAGGGCAAGAAGGGCTTCAGCTTCACGGCGTACGACACCGCCAGCCCGTGCCCGCCGCCGTCGTCCTCCTCCTCGTCCCCGCCGCCGTCGGACTCCTCCGTGCCGCCGTCGCAGCCGCCGTCGTCCCAGCCTTCGTCGGTTCCCCCGCCGACCTCGAACACCACGACGGCTCCGCCGACCACCACCACGACGACCGCTGTGGTCGCCGCCGCTACGACGACTCCCGGTAGCGGTTCGCTCCCCTTCACCGGTGTGAACACGGCTCTCCCGCTGGGCATCGCGGGTCTGCTGGTGGTCGCCGGTGGCGGCATCCTGTTCTGGCTGCGCTTCAAGGCGCGCAGGGCCTGATAGCCACGCAGTAACGAAACAGGGCCGGTGGATTTCTCCACCGGCCCTGTTCTGTGTCTCGACTACGCGAACCGACGAATGATCCGCGCCAGGATCGAGCTGACAATGAGCCAGCAGAGAGCGGCGAGGCCGTAGTTGACCAGTACCCGCAGCTTGGCGTCGGTCGGCGTGAACAGGCTCTTGAAGCCCCACGCCAGCCGGTCGGACCACGTCGTGATGAAGCTGGTGATGCCGTTGTGCGGATTGGCGCCGCCCACGGTGAGGATCACGCGGACCACCAGGATCACCACCACAACGAGACCGACCCAGCGCACCAGCCCGGCCAGGGCGCCGAGGACCGACGCCCTGACCTCGGCAGCGGTGCGCCGGGTCGGGGTCTCCTGCTCTGCTTGCTCGGCCATGTCCGGAGTCTCGCACGGCCCATCTCCGGAACGCTACGCACAAGTAACAACTAATCCGGTTGCGACGGTCAGTGGGCTACGAGTGGGCGACGAACCGCGCGATGATCCCCGTGACGACCAACCAGAACACGGCTGCCAGACCGTAGGTGAGGATCGTCTGCCAGGTGTTGTTGTGCACGTTGAACAGTCCGGGGAAGAACAGTGCCAGCGGCACCGCGATGGATCGGATGAAGTGGTAGAAGGCGTTCGCGGTGTTCGCTCCGAACAGGTTCAGCAAGATGAAGATGACCTCGATCACAGCGAACAGGGCACCAATACCAGTGATGACGCGGGCCGCACTGTAGCGCCCGGCGTACGTGCGTCGTGTAGTCATGGCGTGGAGATTCCCTGCCCCAGCGCTCGTGAACCGTCCAAATGGCCTAATCCGCGAGCACCTGCGAGTCCACGATGTGGACCGGAACTTTTGGCTGGTACGTGCCGCCCCGGCTAGGCTGGACACGTGGCACGTAGCCTCCTGCTTCGCCGCCGCGCCGGGGTCTGACCTAGACCGGCCCCCCGTCGCGGAGTTCGGCATGCCGCCGGTTGAACCCCTCGGCCGAGCAGGAGCAGTTTTCTCCCATGAGCGTGCAATCCAGTACCAGCGAATTCGGCGTGAGCAGCAGGCTGCGGACACCCGCAGGACCGGCATCGGCCGACCAACCCGTGTGGAACGCCCAGCGCGGCAGCGCCATGCCGGTACACCGCTACCGGCCCTTCGAGCAGATGGTCGAGCCCATCTCGCTGCCCGACCGCACCTGGCCGGAGCGCAAGATCACCAGGGCGCCACTGTGGTGCGCAGTGGACCTGCGGGACGGCAACCAGGCCCTGATCGACCCGATGTCCCCGGCCCGCAAGCGGCGGATGTTCGACCTGCTGGTGCGGATGGGCTACAAGGAGATCGAGGTCGGTTTCCCGGCCGCCAGCCAGACCGACTTCGACTTCGTCCGCGAGATCATCACCGAGGGCGCCATCCCGGACGACGTCCGCATCCAGGTGCTGAGCCAGTGCCGCCCCGAACTGATCGAGCGGACCTTCGAGGCCGTCCGTGGTGCGGCCAAGGTGATCATGCACATCTACAACTCCACGTCGATCCTGCAGCGGCGGGTGGTGTTCCGCGAGGAGCGCGAGGGCATCAAGAAGATCGCCACGTCAGCCGCTGACATGGTGGTGGAGTACGCGGCGAAGCAGCAGGACACCGACTTCCGCTTCGAGTACTCGCCGGAGTCCTACACCGGCACCGAACTGTCCTACGCGGCCGAGGTGTGCAACGCGGTCAGCGAGATCTGGCGGCCGACGCCGGAGCGACCGGTGATCATGAACCTGCCGGCCACCGTGGAAATGGCCACGCCCAACGTCTACGCGGACTCCATCGAGTGGATGAGCCGCAACCTGGACAACCGCGACTCGGTGATCCTGTCCCTGCACCCGCACAACGACAGGG
>DASXYT010000262.1:0-11614 GCA_036502345.1 Pseudonocardiaceae bacterium
GCCTTGCGCTGGGCCGCGTCGGTCCGCTCGTCGTGGTAGGCCACCTTGATCTGCGCGACCCGGTCCTCGTCCCGCAGCACGGCGGCTATCTCGTCCAGGTTCAGCCCGAGCAGCGTCTGTAACTCGCGGATCCGCGCCACCCGCGCCAGGTCGTGCTCGGCGTACCGGCGCAGGCCACCCGACGTGCACGCCGGGGTGATCAGGCCGAGTTGCTGGTAGTAGCGCAGCGCACGCTCGGACACGCCGGCGTGTGCCGCCGCGGCCCCGATACCGACCAGTGGCCGATCCGCCGCCGGGTCAGCGGCGGCGGATCGGGTGTCAGGCGATGTGGTCACCGCAGATCACTTGCTTGCCTCGTCGGCGGTCTCCGGCAGGCCGACGACGCCCTCCGCGGTGCCGGCGGCACCCTCGGCCAGTTCGTCGGCCAGCGGCTCCGGCGTCGTGTTGTGCAGGTAACGCTTGCCGCGCATGGCCGACGCGATGATCGCGATCACGGTGGCACCGGCCGCGAAGTCGAACGCCAGGTGCAGACCCTTCGCGAACGGCTGCGCGATCAGGCTCGGGAAGAACGACCGACCGGTGATGAACGCCGCCTGCTGGCTGGACAGGTGTTGCAGCGCCCCGGTCGGGCCGAGCAGTTCCTGGATCGGGTTGTAGCCCAGGAACGCGGAGAACAGGCTGCCGATCGGCGGTTCGTCGGCCACCGTTCTGGCCGCTGCCGGATCGACGCCCGCCGCGACCAACCCGCTGAACAGGTGCGTGGGCAGGTCGGCGGCCAGGCCCAGCGTCACGATGGTGAAGAACAGGCCCATCGACAGCACCGTCGCCGAGTTCTGGAACGTGTTCAGCATGCCGGCGCCGGCACCACGCTGGTCGGGCGGCAGGCTGTTCATCACGGCCGCCTGGTTGGGCGAGAAGAACAACCCCATGCCCACCGCGAACATGAAGATCAGCAGCGCGAACCAGGAATAGCTGAAGTTGCTCGGTAGCAGTTCCAGCAGCAGGAAGCTCGCGCCGGACACGATCAGGCCGCCGGTGGCGAATGCCCGTGCTCCGTAGCGATCGGAGAGCACGCCGGAGATCGGCCCGACGAGCAGGAATCCGATGGTCAGCGGAATCATGTAGATGCCGGCCCACAGGGGTGTCTGGGTGAAGCTGTAGCCGTGCTGTGGCAACCAGATGCCCTGCAGCCAGATGATCAGCATGAACTGCAGGCCGCCTCGACCAAGCGCACCGAGCAGGCCCGCGATGTTGCCCGCGGTGAACGCCCGGATCTTGAACAGGTTCAGGCGGAACATCGGCTGTTCCACCTTCGTCTCGATCCAGCCGAACAGGACCAGTACGGCGATTCCGCCGAAAATGGCCGACAGTACCCACGGGTTGGTCCAGCCGGTGGGGTGACCGCCGTAGGGCAGCAGCGAGTAGACGATGCCGGACAGCACCGCGATCAGGCCGATGGCGAACGTGGCGTTACCCAGCCAGTCGACCTTGGCCTTGATCCGGATCCCGTTGTCCTTCAGCTTCAGGTAGGCCCAGATCGTGCCGAACAGGCCGAACGGCACCGAAACCAGGAAGACCAGGCGCCACTCGATCGGCGCGAGCACGCCACCGAGGATCAGGCCGATGAACGAACCGCTGACCGCCGCGATGCCGTTGATGCCCATCGCCTTGCCGCGCTCGTTCTCCGGGAAGGCGTCGGTCAGGATCGCACTGGAGTTGGCGAACAGAAATGCGCCGCCGACGCCCTGGAACACCCGCATGATGATGATCCACAGCGCTGCCGTGACCCCGGTGAAGAACGTCACCGAAAGGGCGATCGAGAACAAGGTGAATATCGCGAAGCCGAGGTTGTACATCTTCACCCGGCCGTACATGTCGCCTATTCGGCCCAAACTGACCACCAGTACCGCGGTGACCAGTATGAATCCCATGAATACCCACAGGAAGTACGACGTGTTCGACGGTGCGAGTGGATTGAGGTTGATGCCCTGGAAAATCGCGGGTAATGAGATCAACAGAATCGACTGGTTGATCGTCACCATCAGGATGCCCAGTGTCGTGTTCGACAGGGCGATCCACTTGTAGTGCAGGCCAGGTCTCCCAACGGCATCCTGCGCCGTCGGGGACTGTGTCACCGCCATTGCTACTCCTCGGCTTCCACCGACGACATGCCGCCGTCCGCGCTCGCGACGATCGTATCGACCCTGACGTCAACGTCAGAGTGAGTTACGTGACTTTCGGTCACGGAGTCAAGGGCGCTGCGCGTCGCCTTCAGCGATAGCCCACCTGGGGGCGGGGACACCAAGCCCAAACCATGCCACCAAGCCAAACCGGGCCACCACCGGCAGAACCGGCAGCGGCCCGATCAGCAACCATCGTTATCTCGGCCTCGAAGGGTCCGCACCCGCTAGTCGGCCAGCGAGGGTGCGACCTCCCTGGCGAACAGTTCGATGCCGGAACGGTCGTAGGCGGCCTCGATGAAGTACAGGATCGCGTAGGTCATGCCGATGCTGTTCATGTCGGCCAGCCGCTTGGCGATCTGCTCGGGAGTGCCGACCATCGGGCCCTCGGCGAAGTTCTTCATCGCACCGTCCAGCGCGGCCGCCGGCAGCAGCGGCTCGTAGTGCGACCTGATCCAGGCCAGCTTGTCCTGCACCTCCTTGTCGGTCTCGCCGATCACCACGTTGTAGTTGGCCGACCTGGTGATCGCGCCGAAGTCGGTGCCGACGTCGGTGCAGTGTGCGGCGAGAATGTCCGACTTGTGCTGGAAACCTTCCGGCGATCCGTCGAAGTTGGTGTAGTTCGCGTACTGCGCCGCGATGCGCAGCGTCTTCTTCTCGCCGCCGCCCGCGATCCACAGCGGGATGCCGCCGTCCTGCAGCGGCAGTGGGCGGGCGATGGCGCCGTCCACCTGGTAGTGCTTGCCGTCGAGCGTGGCCGTGCCGGTGGTCCACAGTTGCCGCATGATCTGGACGCCCTCGTCCAGTTGGCCCAACCGCTCGCCGGCCGACGGGAACCCGTAGCCGTAGGCCTTCCACTCGTGCTCGTACCAGCCGCCACCGATGCCCATCTCGACCCGGCCGCCGGAGATGACGTCGATGGTCGCCGCGACCTTGGCCAGGTAGGCCGGATTGCGGTAGCCCATGCAGGTGCACATCTGGCCGAGCCGCACCCGGTTGGTGGCCGCACCCAGCGCCGCCATCAGCGACCACGCCTCGTGCGTCGCCTCCTCGGTCGGCATCGGCACGGTGTGGAAGTGGTCGTAGACCCAGATCGACTCGAACGGGCCGTCCTCAGCGGCACGTGCCACGTCGAGCATCGTGGTCCAGTGGTCCTTGGGGTCGATGCCTGCCAGGTCCAGCCGCCAGCCCTGGGGCACGAAGAGTCCGAAGCGCATGGCCTCGACCCTAATCGACTCAGAAGGGCCGGGTGAACGGCAGCGGTTTGCGCATCCTGATCAACAGCAGCAGCGGCAGCAGCACGTAGGGCAGGTTGAACGCCAGGAACTTGGCCGGGTTCTGGGTGCGCAGCGCGGGTTCACCGAAGAACTCGACGCCGAACACGACGATCCCGGTCAGCGACACGATCATCGTCGCGTAGATCACAGAGGGCAGCTGGATCCAGTTCCAACCAGCCAGCAGACTCGCCACGAGCACCAGGTAGAACGGCATGTAGACGAACGCCGAGAGACCCGTGACGATGCGCATCCAGTCCGGCGGGTGCATGAACAGCGTGTCGGCGTCGTGCGCGTACCAGTAGTTGGAGTTCACGAAGAAATTCGACGACGGATGCGAGAAGTCCACCCCGACGGTCGGCAGCAGGTCGCTGATCACCGATGTGATGGTGAACGCCGCGAAGACGACCGCGAAGACGATGTCGATCCGTCGTCTGCGCAGCGGGAGATTGGCTGCGGTGGTCACGGCCGGGTCCATGGCGGGCGATCTTACGGTGCAGGTCAGCGGCGGCATCCCGGCCCCGGTTACAGTGCGATCATGAGCGCCCTGCTGGTCTGTGTCTACGTCTGGGCCGCCGTGTGCGTCGGCGTGTGGGTGCTGTCGGTCACCACGAAGGAGTACTCCTGGGTGGACCGGCTCTGGTCGATCATCCCGGTGGTCTACCTGGTCATCTTCGCCGGTGCCGCCGGGTTCGCGGACGGCCGGTTGGACCTGATGGCCGGTCTCGCCCTGCTGTGGGGTGCCCGGCTGACGTTCAACTTCGGCCGTAAGGGTGGCTACGCACGGGGCGGTGAGGACTACCGCTGGGCGGTGCTGCGCGGCCGGATGGCACCGTGGCAGTTCCAGCTGTTCAACGTCTTCTTCATCACGATCTACCAGAACGTGATCCTGCTGCTGATCACGACACCGGCCGACACCGCGCTGGCCAACCGGTCGTCGCTGGGCCCGTGGGACATCGTGATCGCGGTGCTGTTCCTGGTCTTCCTGGTCGGCGAGACCGTAGCCGACCAACAGCAGTGGAACTTCCAGCAGTGGAAGCACGCTGAGCTGGCCGCCGGGCGCGAGCCGGACCGTCGGTTCCTCACCACCGGCCTGTTCCGCTGTTCCCGGCACCCCAACTTCTTCTTCGAGCAGGCCCAGTGGTGGATGATCTTCGCCTTCGGCGTCGCCGCGTCCGGCGGGGTGCGGTGGACGATCGCCGGCGCGGTGCTGCTGACGCTGCTGTTCGTCGGGTCCACGAGGTTCACCGAGAGCATCAGCCTGTCCCGCTATCCCGAGTACGCCGACTACCAGCGGACCACCTCGGCGGTGCTGCCGTGGTGGCCACGGCACCGGCAGCCGGTGAGCTGAAGCGCGACCGTCGGGGCCTGCGGCTACCGTGGTCGGGTGCGAATCGCCACATGGAACGTGAACTCGGTCAAGCAGCGCATGCCGCGCCTGCTGCCGTGGCTGGACCAGCGGAAACCCGACGTCGTCTGCCTCCAGGAGACCAAGCTCGCCGACGACGCCTTCCACGAACTGCTGGACGGTGAACTCGCGGGTCGCGGCTACACGGCCGCGATCTACGGCGAGCCGAGGTGGAACGGGGTGGCGATCCTGTCCAGGGTCGGGCTGGACGACGTCCAGATCGGCATCCCCGGCGCACCCGGCTTCCCGGGCCCCGAGGCCCGCGCCGTGTCCGCGACCTGTGCTGGCGTCCGCGTGCACTCGCTGTACGTGCCCAACGGGCGGGAGCCGGACTCCGAGCACTACCACTACAAGCTGGCCTGGCTGGCCGCGCTGCGCGACCTGGTGGACGCCGGTCCTGAGGCGACGGTGCTCTGCGGTGACATGAACATCGCGCCTGCCGACGCCGACGTGTTCGACCCGGCTGCCTACGTCGGCCAGACGCACGTCACCCCACCGGAACGGGAGGCCCTGGCCGCGTTGCAGGGCCTCGGCCTGCACGACGTCGTGCGGGACCGCTGGCCGACCGAACGCGTGTTCACCTACTGGGACTACCGGGCCGGCATGTTCCACCAGGATCTCGGCATGCGGATCGACCTGGTCCTGGCCGCCGAGCCGGTGGCCGATCGGGTGCGCGCTGCCTGGGTGGACCGGCTGGCCCGCAAGGGCACCGGTCCGAGCGACCACGCCCCGGTCATCGTCGACCTGGACGACGCACCCGACGGTGACATCGGACCGATGGTGCCACCGCCGTCCGCAGGCCGGCCGAGGAAGGGCTCGGTCAAGCTGCCGCAGTCGAAATAGGGCTCAAGCCTGGTACCCGACCTCGATGATCCGGCTGGCGCCCTTCATGTAGTCCGCCGGGTCGGTCGGGGCGAGCGTGCCGAGACCGTCGACGTACCGGTTGTACATGCAGAACGCGGCTGCGATCAGCACGGTGTCGTGGATCTCGATGTCGGTCGCGCCCTCGTCGCGGGCGGCGGTGACCAGTTCGGTGGTGACCTTGCGGCCGTCCTGCTGCACCGCGCCCGCGATGCGCAACAGCGCGCGCAGCTTCTCCGACACCGGCGCCGAGTCCAGGTCGGCTCGTACCTGGTCGACCAGCGGCATGCCGGCGTCCAGTTGGGCTGCCGCGTACGCGGAGTGCGAACCGCAGCAGAACTGGCACTCGTTGAGGCCGGAAACGTAGGCGGCGATCAGTTCGCGCTCGCCGGGGGACAGGGAGTTCGGCTGCCGCAGCAGCACTTCAGCCAAGTCGTTGAGCGGCTTGGAGGTCTCCGGCCGAAACCGCATCGGCCCTCTGATGCCGGGAAACTGTTGTTCGTCGATGCCGAGGTCGATGTGTGCCACGGCGTCACGCTACTGCCCGAGCCCGGCCGCACCCCAGCGCCGAACATCAAATCATGAACTGCTCACGGATGCGGCCGGACCTCTTGACTAGTGCAGGCGCGGGTTGGCCTCCTTGGCCAGTTGCAGTGCCTGCTGCGGGAACCACGCGCCGGCAGCCGGGTCGTCGATGCCCCACAGCGGGTCGAACACCCGCTGCGCGTCGGCCGTAGTCGGCCAGCCGGGCTGGGTGAACGCCGTGTAGTCCCACGCGCGCACGCCACCGGCCGCGTCACACTGGCCGTCGGACTGGCCGGGGATCTTCACCCACAGGTAGGCGTCCAGCAGTGGTGTGCCGGTGCGGGTGGTGGGCCGTAGGCCGAGACCGGAGTCCGGCGGGTTGCACCAGTTGCCGGTCGCCAACGACGAGATGACCGAGGCCGGCTGGTCGAACGGTGCCGCCGCGAACTCCGTCATGGTGTTCGGGCCGTCGCCGTTGCGGCTGGTGTCGATGACGAAGTGCGCGGTGGCGACGGAGTTGCCCATGTTCGCGGTGTAGAACGCGGTGGTCAGGCCCCAAGTGCTGAAGTCGGTCTGGGTGGCCGGGAAGTACTGGCTCGCGCAGGCCGCCGGGTTGTTGAACAGCGGGTTCGCCGGGTTGGTGACCATGGCGATGCAGTCGGAGATCCAGGTGCCGTAGTCGATCAGTTCCGCGGTCGGCTGGTAGTTGGACACGTTCAGGTAGACACCCTTGGCCCGCTGCACACCGGCGGCGAGCAGGCGCTGGGTGATCGTGCCGACCGACTGCCACGCGCTGTGCGTGCCGTCCAGGTAGACATCGACGTTCCGGTCGTGCGCCAGCGCGGTCACCGCGAAGTTGATCTCCGCGGTGCGCTCGTCGTTGGTGAACGGGTAGACCGAGGTCGGCAGATTGCAGTCGGCCGGCATGTTGCCCAGCGCGTCCGGCTCCAGGATGACCATGGCCTTGCCGTGGCCGATGCCGGCCGCGAAGCTGCTGATCCACGAGTCGTAGGCGGCCTCGTCCAGCGCACCGCCGGCGGAGAACTGGGCGCAGTCGCGGCCGGGGATGTCGTAGGCCACCAGGACCGGCACGGCGCGCTGCCGGCTCGCGTCGACCATGGTGCTGTGCACCTGCTGCCGCACCTCGGTGGGCGTACCGCTGGTGAACCAGACCGCCTGGGGCGTGGCCGCCATTCTGGCCAGCAGCGCGGCATCCCGGAGGTCGTGACCGTGCGCGAGTTGCTTGATCTGGGTGACGGCAGCCGGGGTGGGCGCCGGCACGAACAGGCGTTCGCTGGTGGCCGGCCGGTGCCCGGGTGCGGCGACCGCCGGCGTCACGCCGACCACCGATGTGAGTACCGCGAGTCCGGCGGCAAGTAAGAGTGGGCCGAGTAGGCGTCTTGCGGACATGGCTCCTCCTTGGGTGCGGCGGGCACCGTAGGTCGGGAAACCGCGCAGGTCAACGAGCTGGGCAGGTCGTTGGCCGCGACCGGCAGCTGAGGGTGAAAGTTTCATCGGCGTGCCAGGATTGGGGCGTGGCGATCAAGGGACTGCTGTTGCTGGACGTGGACGGCCCGCTGAACCCGTACGCGGCGAAGCCGTTCGCCCGACCGGGTGGCTACGTCACGTACCGGGAGACGGCGGCGGGGGACTGGGTCAGCGGTCGGTTGGTGCGTCGGCGGAAGGGCCATCGGGTGTGGCTGAATCCCGGACACGGCGCGCTGCTGCGGTCGCTGGCCGACGAAACCGGCCTGGAACTGGTCTGGGCGACGGCGTGGGAGCACGCGGCCAACAAGCGGATCGCACCCGCCATCGGGCTGGATCCGCTGCCGGTGATCGAGTTCCCGGCGCCGGACATCACCAGGGACGAGCGGGGCAGGCTGCGGTGGCGGCTGGACGGCGGTTGGAAGTGGCCCGGCGTCACGGCCTACGCCGCCGGTCGCCCACTGGCGTGGCTGGACGACGAGCACGACGACGCCGACTACGCGCTGGCACGAGCGGCCTTCGACCGGGACCGGGCGGAGGCCCCGACGCTGCTGTGCCACGTCGACCCCCGGTACGGCCTGCTGACCAGCCACCTGGACCGGATCCGTAACTGGGCGGCGGACCTGTCCTAGCGTCTCCTGCGTATACGGTGATCTCCGCGCGGCCGAACCGACCCACCAGGAGATCGCCATGTCAGTGCTCGCCGACCTGCTCACCGCCCTGCGCGCCGACCAACTGGAGATCGTGGACCTGACGGCCCCGCTGTCCGACACCACACCGGTGTTGCGACTGCCGGAGCCGTTCGCCAACACGATCAACTTCCAGTTGGAGGAGATCAGCCGCTACGACGAGCGCGGTCCCATGTGGTACTGGAACAACATCCACACCGGCGAGCACACCGGCACCCACGTCGACGCGCCGAACCACTGGCTGTCCGGCAAGGACGGCAACGACGTGGCGAGCATTCCGCTGCGCAACCTGGTCGCGCCCGCCGTGGTGCTGGACATGTCGGCGCGGGTCGCCGAGGACCCCGACTACCTGCTGCAGATCGCCGACGTGCAGGCGTGGGAGGCCGAGAACGGGCCGCTGCCGGACGGCGGCTGGCTGCTGTACCGGACCGGCTGGGACACCCGGTCGGCCGATCAGGACCAGTTCCTCAACGTCACCGACGACGGCCGCTCGCACACCCCCGGCGTCTCGCCCGAGTGCGCCGCGTGGCTGGCCGAGGAGGCCCCGATCGTCGGGCTGGGCGTGGAGACGGTGGGCACCGACGCAGGGCGGGCCGCCGAGCTGGAGCCGGCTTTCCCTTGCCACAACAGGGTTCTCGGTGCCAACAAGTGTGGGCTGACCCAGCTGCAGAACCTGGTGCGGCTGCCGACGACCGGCGCGGTGCTGGTGGTGTCGCCGCTGCCGATCGTCGGCGGGTCGGGCAGCCCGGCCAGGGTCTACGCGATCGTGGAACGGTGAACGTCGCCGAACTCGTCGGCCGGGTGCTCGCCTCGTTGGGGGCGGGTCCCGCGTTCGGCGTCATCGGCAGCGGCAACTTCGAGGTGACCAACGCGCTGCGCGCCGCCGGGGTCACGTTCGTGGCCACCCGGCACGAGGCAGGCGCCACGACGGCCGCCGACGCGCACGCGCGGATGAGCGGCCGGGTGGCCGTGGTCTCCACCCACCAGGGCTGCGGGCTGACCAACGCGATGACCGGCATCGGGGAGGCGGCCAAGAGCCGTACGCCGCTGCTGGTGCTGACCGCGGACACGCCGGGTGCCGACCTGCTGGCCAACTTCCGGGTCGACCAGGACGCGCTGGTCCGTTCGGTGGGTGCGGTGTCGGAGCGGGTGTACGGGCCGTCGACGGCGGTCGCGGACACCGTGCGGGCCTATCGGACGGCGTTGCAGCAGCGGCGGACCGTGGTGCTCAACCTGCCGCTGGACGTGCAGGCGATGACGGTTGCTCCGCTGACCGACATGCTGTCGGTTGACGCTGCTCTTGCCGTCCGGCCGGCTCCCGATGCCGTGGCGCGGCTGGCTGAGTTGTTGGGTGCCGCGCAGCGGCCGGTGTTCGTGGCCGGGCGGGGTGCGCGGCACGCCGGCGAGCCGATCCGGGCGCTGGCCGATCACTGCGGTGCGCTGCTGGCCACGTCGGCGGTGGCGAACGGGCTGTTCCACGACGACCCGTGGTCGCTGGGCATCTCGGGTGGGTTCGCGTCGCCGCTGGCCGAGGAGTTGATCAAAGGCGCTGACCTGATCGTCGGCTGGGGCTGTGCGCTGAACAACTGGACGATGCGGCGCGGCAAGCTGATCAGCGCCGGCACCAAGCTCGTGCAGGTCGACACGGAGGCCGCGGCGCTGGGTGCGCACCGGCCGGTGGATCTCGGCGTGCTCGGCGACACGGGCCTGACGGCGACCGATGTGCTCGGCTTGCTGGATGACCGACCTGGCTACCGGACGGCTGCGTTGCGGGAGCGGATCACCGCTGGCGTCCGCTGGTCCACTGTGGACTACGATGACCTGTCGACGGCGGACCACATCGACCCGCGCACGTTGAGCAAGCGACTGGACGAGCTGCTGCCGACCGAGCGGATCGTGTCGGTCGACTCAGGCAACTTCATGGGCTACCCGAGTGCGTATCTCTCGGTGCCGGACGAGTACGGCTTCTGTTTCACGCAGGCGTTCCAGTCGATCGGCCTCGGGCTGGCGACCGCGATCGGCGCGGCGCTGGCGCGGCCGGACCGGCTGCCGGTGGCCGCCCTCGGTGACGGCGGGTTCCACATGGCCATCGCCGAGGTGGAGACGGCGGTCCGGCTCGGGCTGCCGCTGGTGATCGTGGTGTACAACGATGCGGCCTACGGCGCCGAGGTGCACCATTTCGGCGCCGGCGCGGACCTGTCGACGGTCCGTTTCCCGGACACCGACATCGCGTCGATCGCGCGTGGCTTCGGCGCCACCGGCATCACCGTGCGTACCGTCGCCGATCTCGCCCCGGTGACCAACTGGCTGGCCGGGCCACGATCGGCGCCGCTGGTGATCGACGCGAAGATCGCCGACGACGGCGGGTCATGGTGGTTGGCCGAGGCGTTCCACGGCAAGTAGTCAGTTCTGGAGGGGCAGGAGTTCGGTCGCGAAGCGGTCCAGGAACTCGGAGTACTTCACGTCGGGGCCGGCCGGGCGCACGACGAACTTGGTCAGGCCGGCGTCGACGTAGCGGTTGAGCAGGTCGCGGGCGTGTGCCCAGCCGTCCGCGATCAGTTCGCGTGGGTCGGTGTCCGGGCGGCGCTCCCGTGCGGAGTCGAGCAGGGCGGGCGGGATGCCGTCGGTGGCCACGGCGAGGCTCAGCCCGAAATGGTCAGGCTCGATCTCCCGGCCGGCGGCTGTTGCCGCGGCCTGGATGGCCTCGCGAGCCTGTCGGGCCTGGTCAGGGCTGAGAAAGCTGCCCAGCCAGCCGTCCGCGAGCCTGCCGATCCGCTCCAGGCCGGCCGGGGCGGAGCCGCCGAGCCAGATGTCCAGTGGTTTGGCTGGCTTCGGCCCGATCGTGACGTGCTCGACGGTGTGGAACTCGCCGTGGAACGTCACGTCGTCCTCGGTCAGCAGCAGCCGGAGCAGGCGCATCCCCTCGTCGAACGCGGCGGCCCGGCGACCGGGCGGCACGGGAAACACCTGCCGCTCACCGCGCCGAGCAGGCTGCAGGCCGAACGCAGGCAGCACCCGACCGGGCGCGAGTCCGGCCAACGAGGTCAACTGCTTGGCGACCAGCACCGGATGCCGCCCTGGCAACACGGCGACCCCGGTGCCCACCTTCAGCTTCCTGGTCCGACCCAACGCGTGCGCCATGCCGATGAACGGCTCGACCTGCGACGAGAACACGATCTCCGACAGCCACAG
>DASXYT010000263.1:0-6567 GCA_036502345.1 Pseudonocardiaceae bacterium
TGGGCGTCGCCGCCCGGCCGGGCGCGACGGGACGGCCGGGCTCTGGAGGTCGGCCAGCCCCTGCGGGCCGGCCAGGCTCTGGAGGTCGGTCGGGCTCTGCGGGCCGGTCGGGCTCTGGAGATCGGCTGAGCGGTGGGGACCGGCTGAGCGCTGCGGGTCGCCCTCGCGCTGCGGGCGGCCCAGTTGCTGGGGGGCGGATGGGTTCTGCGGACCAGGTTGCCAGTTCATCCCGCCCCCACGATGTGGAGCACGGGCCGAGGCTGATCGAACTCGGCGGAGTCGAGCTCAGCCGGGTCGAAGCCGGCTGGGCTGTGATCTGCCGGGCCGTGCTCGGCTGAGCTGCGGTCGGCTGGGGTGCGGTCGGCTGGGGTGCGGTCGGCTGGATCGAAGCCAGCCGGGCTGTAACCGGCCGGGCCGTGGTTGGCCGGGTTGAGGGCGGCCGGGCTCAGGGCGGCTGCGTTGTGGGCGGCCGGATCCAGCTCGGCCGGGTTGGGCGCCGACGCGGTGGGATGGGTCTCGGGGGTTGGTGGCGGGTTGGTTCCGCGCGGGCCGGGTAGTGCGCCCAGCCGCGTCGGCCAGGCCGATCCGGGCTCGTGCGAGGCGCCGCAGGCCGGCTGCCGGTTGGGCGTGTACGGCGCTGCCGCCGGCCGGGCTGGGGCCGATCCTGCCGCTGGGATCGCTACCGGCCTTGGGCGTTGCGTGCCTGGCCGCGCTCCTGGGCCTGCGGGCAGCGTGACCCGGCCCCGGGTCGGCCGAGCCGCCGCACCCCTACCGCGCACCGTGACCGTGAGCTCGCGCTCGACCAGGTGCCCGTGCCCGCCGTCCAGCCCCGACCAGCTCGACTCGGCACAGTCCAACTCAAGATCAGCACCCGGCCACGCGCCGAACGACACCAGCACCGACTCGCGGTGCCTCGCCCTCGCCGACAGCCGCCGCGCCAACCCGGCAACCGCCCCACCAGCGACTACCGCGACCAGATCCACACCGTCCAACAGCGCCGCGACCACTGCCCCGAACTCGGCACCCGGCCTGGGTACCAGCGCCAACCGGGACACGGCCACGCCCAACTCGGCCGCCGCCAACAACCCGAGATCAGGCATCCCGACAACGCCTGCCCACGAGCCCTCAGCTGTGGCCCGGGCCAACAGGGCGAGCAACACGGTGGTGGACCCGCGTACCACCACCGTGCTGCCACGCCGTAGACCTTGGTAGGGCAACAGCTGCGCCAGCTCCGCGCGAACCGGCAACACCCGCCCCACCGGGCCGACGTCCACTCCCCGCTGGTGCTGGTCCAGGACCAGCCGAGCCCGCTGCCACTGCACCGACCCGGCACCACCGGTCTCCGGGTCTTCCACGCCCGGAGACGACGGCCCTGCGGTCGCTGGAGCGACCCCAGCAGCCGTGAGTGACGCCAACGACCCCGACACCAGCCACCTCCACCACACAGTCGTGCGCACGCCCCATGCGCACGGAACGCCGTGGGGAGACGGCGGTACCGGCTGGCCAACCCCGATGTCGACCATACACATGATTCGAACATACGTTCGAACCATGGAGCCAACTTAACCGCACCCGCCGGGGTCCTGTCAACTGGATCACCCAGCTGAGTGAGGAGCGTCCTGGCAGGTCAACGGGGGTCGGTGGCGAACAACCTCAGTGGGCGAAGTGGCGCGTCCCGGTCAGGTACAGCGGCACACCGGCGGCCTCGGCAGCCGCGATGACCTCGGCGTCACGCACCGAGCCGCCCGGCTGGACCACCGCGCGGACACCGGCCTCCAGCAGCACTTCCAGGCCGTCGGAGAACGGGAAGAAGGCATCCGACGCGGCCACCGAACCGGCCGCGCGCCCGCCCGCCCGCTGCACCGCGAGCCGCGCAGCGTCGACCCGATTCACTTGGCCCATACCGGCACCGACCGTGGCGCCGTCGTGCGCCAGCAGGATCGCGTTGGACTTCACAGCGCGTACCGACCGCCAGACGAACACCAGGTCGGCCATTGTCGCCTCGTCCACCGGTTCGCCGCAGGCCAGTTGCCAGTTCGCCGGGTCGTCGCCGGGGGCGTCCACCGCGTCGGCGTTCTGCATCAGCAGCCCACCGGACACCGCCCGCATCTCGACACCGCGCCGGAACGGCGCCTCGGCGACCAGCAGCCGCAGGTTCTTCCTGCGCGTCAGGACGTCCAGCACGCCGTCGGCGTACGACGGGGCCACGACGACCTCGGTGAACACGTCCGCGATCTGCTCGGCCAGCTCGACGGTGACCTCACGGTTGGCCGCGATGACCCCACCGAACGCGCTGACCGGGTCGCACGCGTGTGCCTTGCGGTGCGCGTCCGCGATCGCCGACGGTTCGTCCAGAGCGGACACCGCGATGCCGCACGGATTGGCGTGCTTGATGATCGCGACACACGGCGCTTCGTGATCGTGCGCGGCACGCCATGCCGCGTCGGCGTCGACGTAGTTGTTGTAGGACATCTCCTTGCCGTGCAACTGCTGCGCGGCGGCCAGGCCGGGCCTGCCGAAGTCGGACAGGTACAGCGCGGCGCCCTGGTGCGGGTTCTCGCCGTAGCGCAGCACGCCGTCGCGCCGCCACGTGGCGCCCACCCAGGACGGGAACACGGACGTCGTGTCCGGCGCCAGCACGCTGCCCATCCACGAGGCCACGGCGACGTCGTAGGACGCGGTGTGCCGGTACGCGTCCACGGCCAGCGACCGCCGATCGGCCAGCGTGAAGCCGCCGCCACGCACCTGCTCGACCACCCAGTCGTAGCGGCCCGGGTCGACAACCACAGCCACGCTCGCATGGTTCTTCGCCGCGGCACGGACCATCGCGGGGCCGCCGATGTCGATCTGCTCGACGCACTCCTCAGGGCCGGCCCCGGAAGCCACGGTCTCGGCGAACGGGTACAGGTTGACCACCAGCAGGTCGAACGGCTCGATGTCCAGCGAGCCCAACTGTTCGACGTGCGCCGGGTTGGCCATGTCGGCGAGCAGGCCCGCGTGCACGTTGGGGTGCAGCGTCTTGACCCGGCCGTCCAGGCTCTCCGGGAAGCCGGTGAGCTCCTCGACCGGAGTCACCGGCACGCCAGCGTCGGCCAGGGCCTTCGCCGTACCGCCGGTGGACACGATCGTCACCCCGGCCGTGTGCAGCGCGGTGGCGAGCTCCACCAGGCTCGACTTGTCGGAAACCCCGATCAGCGCCCGGCGGACCGGCTTGCGCTCGTTCACAGTGGACTGTGACTGTGTAGTAGCGGTCACGGGATGCTCACCTTTCGTCCGTTCACTGTGCAGCCCTCCCTGGCCAGCCTGCCGACGATGTCGACAAGCATCCGTCGCTCCGCCACCTTGATCCGCTCGTGCAGGCCGGCTTCGGTGTCGTCCGATTCGACCGACACCGCCTGCTGCGCGAGGATCGGCCCGGTGTCCACGCCGCCGTCGATCAGGTGCACGGTGCACCCGGTCACCTTGACGCCGTGGGCCAACGCGTCGGCCACCGGGTAGCGGCCGGGGAACGACGGCAGCAGGGCGGGATGGGTGTTCAGGATCCGACCACCGAAGGCGGCGAGGAACGTCGGCCCGACAAGCTTCATGAAACCGGCCGACACGACCAGATCCGGCCGGTACGCGTCGACAGCATTGGTCAGCGCGGTGTCCCACGCTGCCCGGTCGGGGTGGTCGGCCAACCGGACCGCGAAGTTCGGAATGTTGGCGCGTTCGGCTCTGGCCAGCCCTTCGATACCGAGCCGGTCGGCGCCGACGGCGACCAGCCGGACCGGGTAGCCGGCGGTCGCCGACGCGTCGATCAGGGCCTGCAACAGGGTTCCTGACCCGGACACGAGAACGGCGACGCGGACCGGAAGGGCAAAGCTCAGCCGTTGGACGTCGGTGGAGTCGGACGGGCTCAGCGTGATCTCCTACGGCCGGTGCAGGGTGCCCGACCAGCGTAGGTCACTCCTCTTCGGGCTCTGGCTCCGGCTCTTCCTCAGGTTCGGCGGAAGGTTCGGTGACGACACCCCGACCGGTCAGCGGCACGGTCAGCATCCCGGGCCCCGCGACGAGCAGGAACACCGCGGCCCCGAGCGCTCCGGACGGCACGGTCACCGGATCGAACGGGCCGCCCGCCATGGCACCGCCGGCCAGCGCGGCCAACACGAGCCAGGTCACGGCGGCCACCAGCGCGGCGACGGCCACCGACCGCGTCCGTGCCGACGAGTTCCGACAGGACAGGCCGACGAGCACACCGACCCCGGCCGGCAACAACATCAGCACCGGCCACCAGTGCGCCTGCGTCACCGGCAACGACGCCAGCACCGGCACGGCGGGCAGCGCGCCACCGTGGAAGGCCCACTGGGCGAGTTGGACCTGCCCGATGGCGAAACCGGGCCCTGCGGTGAACGACAGGGCGCCGATCAACACGTTCGGCAGGTAAGCCAGGGACAACAGGAACATGCCGAGGCCAGGGCCGAAGCCGGGCGCCGCTGCGTGGAACAGTCGCGCCGCCGTGGACCACGACGCGAGCAGACCGACGGCCAACACCACAGTGCCGACCGCGGCGAGGCCGAACACCGCGAGCCCGCCGGCGCGCAGCCCGGTCTCGGTGGCGTCGTCGGCACGGGCCAGCGCGGCGGACACCAGCCAGCACTGCCGTGCGGTGCCCACGGTGGCAGCCGCGGCGGCCAGCAGGCCAGGGCCGAAGAACGCTGCCACCGGCGACGCCGACACGGTGCCGCCCGCGCACAGCAGCGCGATGACCAGGCCGAACACGCCGTGCGCCGCGCCGACCGCGCTGATCACCCTGGCGGCACGGCGAGGTGTGTCCCACTCCAGCCGCCGGGCCGCGTTACCGGCCGAACGACCCACCAGCGCCAGCGCCAGCGCCGTGGGCAGCAGCGGCAGCATGCCCAGTTCGTGGCCCACGATGTCGATCGGCACGTGGTACACGGCCAGCCAGCCGGGGCCGGCCGCCCGCAGCACGCCGATGGTGGACAGCGTCGCGCCGGACGCGGTCGCCGTGACCAGCGCCAGCAGCGCGGCGATGCCCAGATAGCCCGCGATCAGCGGTCCTGCCGACGCCAGCAGCAGTACCTGGCCGGCGCCCCGCCGCTGTTCCGGCCGGGCAGTGGTGCCACGAGGGGCCGACCGGACGCTGGGCATACACCCACTCTGACAAAACGACTGCACCGTTCGGGTGAGCCACGCCGCGCCCGTTCCGCCCCGAAAGGGTGGTTACTCGTTGCCGCCCGGCGGTGTCTGCGGGTGGCTGATCTGGCCGGGGTGCTGCAGGAACTGGGTCGACTGCGGCGTGTTCTGCTGGCCGAGGTAGGTGGTGGCCTGCTGGTGCTGCCCCTGTTGCTGCTGCTGTGGGTGCTGCGGCTGCTGCTGGGGCTGTTGCTGCTGGTAGCCACCGGGCGGGTAGGCAGCCGGGTGTGCGCTGGAGGGCCCTGCCGGGTGCGGCACGGCGGCTCGGGGCGCCAGCTTGATCATCCCGTACTCCAGCAGCAGTGCCACGACCGAGGCGATGGCCTGGAGCAGGCCGAGCACCAGGACGAGGATGACCGTGGTCGGCAGGCCGCCGCCGGACGCGTTGATCACGGTGTCCAGCATGCCGAGGCCGCCGACGACGCTGAGCACGACGGCGAACGGGAGCGTGTTCGGAGCCTTCGGCAGCAGCGCCAGACCGGCCAGCAGACCGCCGGCGAGCAGCGCGAGCACCTCGAGGCCGTAGCCGCCGCCGAAGCTGCAGAGATAGGAAGCCAGCGCCAGCACGAGGACGGCGAGGGTGAGCAGGCCGGGGATACCGAGGCCGCTCAGCGGGTTGGGCCTGGCGGGCGGCTGGCCGAAGACCGGGGCACCGCCCTGCTGCTGGGGCTGCTGCTGGTAGCCACCAGGAGGACCACTGGGGTAGGACATCGGACTCACTCCTTGGGATCGGTCGACATCACGGCTGCATCGACTCACGGCTGCTGGGCCAAGCACAGCACGGTTGGCAAGGCAGCGGAACAGTAGCGAATCGTGACCGTGATACGCATGGGGGTGATAGCGAGTTCCCGGGCGAATGACATAAGCCGCAGAAAACGACAAGGGCCGGACGCTGAGTAGCGTCCGGCCCTTGACCGACTAATGCGTGCTGAATCAGTCCAGCGCCCTGATGACCTCGCGGGCCAGGGCCGCGGTCTCGCTCGGCGTCTTGCCGACCCGCACCCCGGCGGCCTCCAGGGCCTCCTTCTTCGCCTGCGCCGTGCCGGACGAGCCGGACACGATGGCACCCGCGTGGCCCATCGTCTTGCCCTCCGGCGCGGTGAAGCCGGCGACGTAGCCGATCACCGGCTTGGTGATGTTGGCCTTGATGTAGTCGGCGGCCCGCTCCTCGGCGTCGCCACCGATCTCACCGATCATCACGATGACCGCGGTGTCCGGGTCGTCCTGGAACGCCTGCAGCGCGTCGATGTGCGTGGTGCCGATGATCGGGTCGCCACCGATGCCCACCGCGCTGGAGAAGCCGACGTCCCGCAGCTCGTACATCATCTGGTAGGTCAGGGTGCCCGACTTGGACACCAGACCCATCCGGCC
>DASXYT010000264.1:0-13235 GCA_036502345.1 Pseudonocardiaceae bacterium
TTGAATTCAATCGAGGCGCCAGAAACTCAAATCTGGCAATTCACTCTACTCAAAGGAACCCCATAGGGGTTCTACTTAATGCTCTACTAGCATTATCGGCACACTGTTGAGTTCTCAAAGAACACACGCACATCGTCTCCCGCCGCAGCAAGCAGCAAGAGTACGAGGCTTACTTCATCTCGGTTTTCAAGCTTTGATGAGCAGTGGCCGCTGCCGTTCGGTCTCGATGAGACTTCCCACTGGCGGGCTTCGCTCTGTCCAAGGTCACCCACTCTACCACAAGTGTGGGAGCTTGGTTCGTGACCCCGGTGTCGCGCCCGGTCCCGGTAGTCTTTCGATTTTCCGAGGCCGTTCCGCGCTGACAAGGCAAAGTTACGCGGCTGAGAACGGGAAGTCAAATCGCGCCCCAGCAACCCTGATACGTGGCGTAACCGCAGGTCAGCCACCCCGTGTCAGGGTTGAGACCACGCTATCCCACGAGCCTGACACCCGCAGTGTGACGCTTGCCACGACGTAGTACGAGCCAACCACCTTCCAGCAGGTCGGAGGCGGTGGGCTGCCATGCCTCGTCGATCACCTTCACGTTGTTCACGTAGGCGCCACCTTCCTTCACCGCCCGTCGGCCCGCGCTCTTGCTCTCCACCAGCCCGCTGGACACCAGCAGGTCGACCACGGTGGCACCGTCACCGAGCAGGCCCTCGCCGGTCGGCGCCTCGGCCATCACCGACGCCAGCGTCGACGCGCTGAGCTCACGCAGGTCACCCCGGCCGAACAGGGCCTGGCTGGCCGCGATCACGCGCTTCGTCTCGTCCTCGCCGTGCGCCAGCCTGGTGACCTGTTCGGCCAGCGTCCGCTGGGCTGCGCGCGCCTGGGGCTGTTGCGCTGTGCGTTCGGCCAGGTCGTCGATCTCGTCGCGGGGCAGCTCGGTGAGGATCTTGAGGTAGCTGACGACGTCCCGGTCGTCACTGTTCAACCAGAACTGGAAGAACGAGTACGGGCTGGTCATCTCCGGGTCGAGCCAGATGGTGCCGCTCTCGGTCTTGCCGAACTTGGTGCCGTCGGCCTTGGTCAACAGCGGTGTGGCCAGGGCGTGCACCGATTTGCCGAGCACCCGGTGGATCAGGTCGGTGCCGGAGGTCAGGTTGCCCCACTGGTCACTGCCGCCGGTCTGCAGCGTGCAGCCGTACCTGCGGTGCAGTTCCAGGAAGTCGTTGGCCTGGAGCAGTTGGTAACTGAACTCGGTGAAGCTGATACCCGCTTCCGAGTTCAGGCGGGCACTGATCGCTTCCTTGGCCAGCAGTCGGTTCACCCGGAAGTGCTTGCCGATGTCGCGCAGGAAGTCGACGGCGGACAGCTGGGCCGTCCAGTCCAGGTTGTTCACCATGATCGCGGCCTGCGGACCGGTGAAGTCCAGCATCGGCTCGATCTGCCTGCGGATGCGCTCCACCCACCCGGCGACCACCTCAGGCGAGTTGAGCGTCCGCTCCGCGGTCGGCCGGGGATCCCCGATCAGGCCGGTCGCGCCGCCGACCAGGGCCAGCGGCCGGTGGCCCGCCTTCTGGAAACGACGCACGGTGAGGATCTGCACGAGGTGACCCAGGTGCAGGCTGGGCGCGGTCGGATCGAATCCGCAGTACAGCGTGAGTGGTTCGGTGTCCAGGTCCTTGCGCAGCGCTTCAGGATCGGTGGACTGCGCGATCAGGCCGCGCCAGGACAACTCGTCAAGGATGTGTTCACTCACGTCCTACATTGTCCCTGACCGCGGACAGCGGTTATCTAGCGGACGACGATCCTGCGCTTGCCGCCCCGCCGGTACGTGCTCACGGCGGGCGAGCCGGCCACCCACCACCGCCACGGGACCTCCATCGCGGTGGCCACGCCGACCCTCGGCCCCGTGCGCACCGACTCGTCCGGCACCGGCTCACCGGCGTACAGCCGCACGGGTGACGCCGGATCGGTCAGGTCGATGCCGTTGTGGCCGCGGTCCAGGCCGAGCACGGCGGTCAGCCGGGCGGGTCCCCTGGCCAACTCGGCGTCGCTGCGGGCCGACGGCCTGCGTGGCCTGGCCGTGGCCAGCCCGTCCACCACCTCGGCGGCGCGCAGCAGTACGGCACCAGGCACTTCGTCGGCCGATGTCACGACGTTCGCGCAGAAGTGCATACCGTAGACGAAGTAGACATAGAGGTGGCCCGCCGGGCCGAACATCACGGCGTTGCGATCGGTCTTGCCCCGGTAGGTGTGCGCAGCGGGATCATCGAATCCCCGATAGGCCTCGACCTCGACCAGCCGCGCCGTCACCGGCTCACCGAAGTCGGCCACGACGAACGCGCCGAGCAGCAGCCTGGCCACCGCCAACGGGTCGACCGCCAGCTCGGTCCTGGTGAGCTGGCGGCCGATGACCGCTGTCATGCGCCGGGCGGGGTGTCGGCCCACGCCCTCGCGTGCTTGACCCGCTGGATGAGCCGGACAAGTTGTTCGGCGACGCTGTGCGGCGCCGTGCCGTTGTAGCCGTCCCTCGACCCGATCGATCCGCGCACAGTGAGCACCGTACGCACCTGCGGTGTCAGCGCGGGGTGCACTTCGGCCAGTTCGTCGTCGGTCAGTTCGTCGAGGCCGACGCCACGGCCCTCGGCGATCCGCACGCACTCGCCCGCGGCCTCGTGCGCCACCCGGAACGGCACACCCTGCTTGACCAGCCATTCCGCGATGTCGGTCGCCAGCGTGAAGCCGGCAGGCGCGAGTTCGGCCATCCTGTCGATGTCGAAGCGCAGGGTGGCGAGCATGCCGGCGATCGCGGGCAGCAGCAGTTCCAACTGCTCGACGGAGTCGAAGAGCGGCTCCTTGTCCTCCTGCAGGTCCCGGTTGTACGCCAGCGGCTGGGCCTTCAGCGTGGCCAGCAGGCCGGAGACGTTGCCGATCAGCCGACCGGACTTGCCCCTGGTCAGCTCGGCGACGTCCGGGTTCTTCTTCTGCGGCATGATCGAACTGCCGGTGGCCCACGCGTCGTCCAGCACCGCGTAGTGGAACTCGGCCGTCGTCCACAGGATCACCTCCTCGGCGATCCTGGACAGGTTCACGCCGAGCATGGCCAGGCAGAACGCGGCCTCGGCGGCGAAGTCCCGCGACGCCGTGCCGTCGATGGAGTTCTCCACCGGCCCGTCGAAGCCCAGTTCCTTGGCCACCGCGAACGCGTCGAGCCCGAGTGACGAACCGGCCAGCGCACCCGAGCCGTAGGGCGACAGCGCCGTCCTGTGGTCCCAGTCGATCAGCCGGGACACGTCCCGCAGCAGCGCCTGGGCGTGTGCCAGCAGGTGGTGCGCGAGCAGCACCGGCTGCGCGTGCTGCAGGTGCGTCCGGCCGGGCAGCACGGCGTCCGGGTGTGTCGACGCGTGTCCGACCAGCGCGTCGACCACGTCCAGCACTCCGTCGGCGACCCGGCGGGCGGCGTCCCGCAGCCACATCCGGAACAGCGTGGCGATCTGGTCGTTGCGCGACCGGCCGGCCCGTAGCCTGCCGCCGAGTTCGGCGCCGGCCCGCTCCAGCAGGCCGCGTTCCAGTGCGGTGTGCACGTCCTCGTCGGCGATGGTGGGCGTGAACGCGCCGGACACCACGTCGGCGTCCAGTGCGTCCAGCGCGGCCAGCATGCCGTTCAGGTCCTGCTCGGTCAGCAGGCCTGCGTGGTGCAGGGCGCGCGCGTGTGCCCTGGAGCCTGCGATGTCGTAGCGGGCCAGCCGCCAGTCGAACCGGGTCGACGCGGACAGTGCTGCCATCGCGTCGGCGGGACCCGAGGTGAACCGGCCGCCCCACAGGGCGACCGGCTTCCCCGAGTGTCCATCGTGGACCATTACTGTCCGTTCTGCTTGTCGCGCTTCGCCGCGATCTTGCTCGGCAGGCCCCACAGCTGGATGAAGCCCTTGGCCAGTGACTGGTCAAAGGTATCGCCTGCGTCGTAGGTGGCCAGATTGAAGTCGTACAGCGACTGGTCGCTGCGCCTGCCGGTGACCACAGCGCGACCACCGTGCAGCGTCAGCCGGATCTCGCCGGTGACATGCTCCTGGCTGCTCGCGATGAACGTGTCCAGCGAGTTCTTCAGCGGGGAGAACCACAGGCCGTCGTAGATCAGCTCGCCCCAGCGCTGCTCGACGGTCCGCTTGAACCGGGCGAGGTCGCGCTCCAGCGTCACGTTCTCCAGTTCCTGGTGCGCGGTGATCAGCGCGATCGCGCCGGGTGCCTCGTAGATCTCCCTGCTCTTGATGCCGACCAGCCGGTCCTCGACCATGTCCAGCCTGCCGACGCCCTGCGCACCTGCCCTGCGGTTGAGCTCGGTGATGGCCTGCAGCACAGATACGGTCTCGCCGTCGATGGCGACCGGAACGCCCTTCTCGAACGTGATCACCAGTTCGTCGGCGTCCCGCTGCTCGGCCGGGTTGGACGTGTAGGCGTACACGTCCTCGATCGGCGCGTTCCAGATGTCCTCCAGGAAGCCGGTCTCCACGGCCCTGCCCCAGACGTTCTGGTCGATCGAGTACGGCGAGCGCTTGTTCACGTCGATCGGCAGGTTGCGCTCCTCGGCCCACAGAATCGCCTTCTCCCGGGTCCACGCGTAGTCCCGGACCGGCGCGACGACCTTGAGATCGGGCGCGAGCGCACCGATGCCCACCTCGAACCGCACCTGGTCGTTGCCCTTGCCGGTACAGCCGTGCGCCACGGTGGTGGCACCGTGGTAGAGCGCGGCCTGCACGAGGTGCTTGACGATCACCGGCCGGGACAGCGCCGACACCAGCGGGTACCTGTCCATGTAGAGGGCATTCGCCTGCAGTGCGGGCAGACAGTACTGCTCCGCGAACTCGTCGGTCGCGTCGGCGACGACGGCCTCGACGGCGCCGCACTCCAGCGCGCGCTTGCGGATGGTGTCCATGTCCTCGCCGCCCTGGCCGACGTCGACGGCCACGGCGACCACTTCGGCACCGGTCTCCTCGGCGATCCAGCCGATGGCGACAGAGGTGTCCAGACCACCGGAGTAGGCGAGCACAACCCGCTCAGTCATTGCTGTTCTCCTTGTTTCTCACTACGCGAGTCGGGGCCGGCCGGGCGGCCGGCCATGGTGGTGAACCGGGTGGCTAGCTCGAGACCGGTCAGCGGCTCGCGGGCGATCACCATCACCGTGTCGTCGCCGGCGATGGAGCCGACGACCTCGTGCAGGGCTGCCCGGTCGATCGCGCTGGCCAGGAACTGCGCGGCACCGGGCGGGGTACGCAACACCATCAGGTTGGCCGAGCCGTCTGCCGACACCAGCAGTTCGGACAGCAGCCTGGCCAGCCGGGACGTGCCGCCCTGGACGCCACGCACCGGGCTGCCGTCCTCCGGGATGACGTACACCGGAGCACCGCCGTCGGCGCCGCGCAGCTTGACCGCGCCCAGTTCGTCCAGGTCGCGGGACAGCGTGGCCTGGGTGACGTCGACACCCTCGGCGGCGAGCAGCTTGGCCAGTTCGGTCTGGCTGCGGATGGCCATCGAGGACACCAGCTCCACGATCCTGGCCTGGCGGGCCACCCTGGTGGCGGCGGTCGACGTGGTCATTGCCGCTCCACCAGCCAGGCCAGCAGTGCCTTCTGCGCGTGCAGCCGGTTCTCCGCCTCGTCCCACACCGCGCTGGCCGGTCCGTCCAGCACCTCGTCGGTGATCTCGAAGCCGCGGTGCGCCGGCAGGCAGTGCAGCACGATCGCGTTCGGCGCCGCCCTGGCCAGCAGGTCGGCGTTCACCTGGAACGGCCGGAACGGGCTGACCCTGTCCTTGCCGTCGGTCTCCTGGCCCATCGATGTCCACGCGTCGGTGACCAGCACGTCGGCGCCGTCCACGGCGGCGTGCGGATCGTCCACGACGGACACACTGCCGCCGGTGTCGCCTGCCCGCTGCTTGGCGGCCAGCACCACGTCGGGATGCGGCTGGAACGCGGTCGGCGTGGCGATCCGAACGTTCATGCCGGCCGTGGTGCCGCCGAGCAGCAGCGAGTGCGCCATGTTGTTGGCACCGTCGCCGAGGTACGTGACGGTCACGCCGGCGAGCGCGCCCAGCCGTTCCCTGATGGTCTGCAGGTCGGCGAGCACCTGGCACGGGTGGAAGTCGTCGGTCAGCGCGTTGACCACGGGCACGGCCGACACCGACGCCATGACGACGATCCTGGCCTGGGCGAATGTCCGCCAGACCACCGCGTGCACATACCGGGACAGCACCCGGGACGTGTCCTCGATGGTCTCCTCCCTGCCCAGTTGCATGGTGCGGCCGTCGATCATCACGGCGTGCCCGCCGAGTTGGTGGATGCCGACGTCGAAGGACAGCCGGGTGCGGGTGGAGTTCTTCTCGAAGATGGCGGCCACCGAGCGGCCGGCCAGCGGGGTGTGGCCGAACGGATCGGCCTTCATCCGGGCGGCCAGGTCGAGCACCTCGGCCTGCTCGGCCGGGCCGAGGTCGTCGTCGCGCAGGAAGTGCCGGGGCATGTCAGTTCTCCTCCGCTGCCGCGTCCAACGCGGCGGGCAGCGCCACGACGAAGTCCTTGGCCTGCTGGTGGTCGATCACCAGCGGCGGCGCGAGCCGGACCACGTCGGGTTGCACGGGGTTGACCAGGTAGCCGGCGTCCTGGGCGGCGGCCGCCACCCGTGCGGCGACCGGTTCGCGCAGCGTGATGCCGAGCAGCAGGCCCGCGCCACGCACGCCGCTGACCAGCGGGTGGTGCAGTTCCTCGACGCCGTGCGCGATCTCCTTGCCGATCACGGCTGCGTTGTCGGCCAGCCGGTCGGCGGCGATGGTGCGCAGTACGGCGAGACCGGCGGCGCAGCACACCGGGTTGCCGCCGAACGTGGTGCCGTGCTGGCCGGGTCGCAGCAGGTCGGCCGCGGCGCCGACGCCGATCACGGCACCCAGCGGCAGGCCGCCGCCCAAGCCCTTGGCCAGCGTGATCACGTCCGGGGTGATGCCGGCCTGCTGGAACGCGAACCACGTGCCGAGCCTGCCGAGACCGGTCTGCACCTCGTCCACCACCAGCAGCGCGCCTGCCTTGCTGGTGATCTCGCGGGCCGCCGCCAGGTAGCCGTCCGGGGCGGGTACGACACCGCCCTCGCCGAGCACCGGTTCGAGGAACACGGCCGCCGTCTCACCGTCGACGGCCGCGGCCAGCGCGGCGACATCGCCGAACGGCACGTGCGTCACGCCGGGGACCAGCGGTTCGAACGGGGTGCGCTTGGGCGGTTGGCCGGTCAGCGTCAGCGCGCCCATGGTGCGGCCGTGGAAGGCGCCCTCGCATGCGACCACGTTGGTGCGGCCGGTCAGCCTGCTCATCTTGAACGCGGCTTCCAGCGCTTCGGCGCCGGAGTTGCAGAACAGCACCTTGCCCTGGCCTGCGAAGCCGGTCACGTCCAACAGTGCCTCGGCCAGTTCGACGGCGACCGGGTTCACGTACAGGTTGGAGGTGTGGCCGAGGACGCCGATCTGCTCGGTCACCGCGGCCACGACTGCCGGGTGCGCGTGGCCCAGCGCGTTGACGGCGATGCCGCCGACAAGGTCGAGGTAGCGGTTGCCGTCGGCGTCCCACACCCACGAGCCGTCACCTCGGACCAGGGTGAGCGCCGGGGTGCCGTAGTTGTCCATGAACGAGGCCCGCCACTGCGCCTGCCCGTCCACATTGGAGTTGATCATTTCGGCTCCTGATCGATGCTCGACCCCGCAAGCGGGTCTTCGGTATCCGGCAGCACCATCGTGCCGACGCCCCTGGTGGTGAAGACTTCCAACAGCAGTGAGTGTTCGAGCCTGCCGTCGATCACGTGTGCCCGGGCGACCCCGCCGCGTACCGCGCGTAGACAGGCCTCCATCTTGGGCACCATGCCGGCGGCCAGTTCGGGCAGCGCGTCGGCCAGTTCGGCCGCCTGGATCTCGTGCCGCAGCGACGACCGGTCCGGCCAGTTCATGTACAGGCCCTCGACGTCGGTCAGCACGACCAGCTTCGCGGCGCCCAGCGCGATGGCCAGCGCGCCGGCGGCCGTGTCCGCGTTCACGTTGTGCACGACGCCGTCGATGTCCGGAGCCACCGTGGACACGACCGGGATCCGGCCGGCGTGCACGATGTCCAGCACAGCGTCCGGGTTGACGGCGACCACGTCACCGACCAGGCCGATGTCCACCGGCTGACCGTCCACAAGGGCCGGTCGACGGCGGGCGGTGAACAGGTGGGCGTCCTCGCCGGAGATGCCGACCGCATACGGGCCGTGCTGGTTGATCAGGCCGACGAGTTCCCGCCCGACCTGCCCGACCAGCACCATCCTGACGATGTCCATGGTCTCCGGCGTGGTCACCCGCAAGCCACCCTGGAACTCGCCGGGAATGCCCAGCCGGTCCAGCATCGCGGTGATCTGCGGGCCGCCGCCGTGCACGACGACGGGGTGTAGACCGACCATCCGCAGGAACACCATGTCCTGCGCGAACGCCCGCTTGAGGCGTTCGTCGACCATGGCGTTGCCGCCGTACTTGACCACGACGATGCTGTCGTGGAACTCCTGCAGCCACGGCAGTGTCTCGATCAGCACCTCGGCCTTGTGACCGGCGTCCACCCGGTCCTGCTCGATGGTCACGCCGCCCCACCCTTGGGACAGGCCAGATCCAGCCGTAGCGCGGACAGCGTTGCCGCGAACTCGGCCACCGTCGTCACGCTGCCCGACCGGCCGGAGGCCAGCACGAGCACGGTCTCGTCCGTCCTGGCAGGCCATGCCGTGGCGAGAGCGGTGTCCAGGTCCGTGGCGGAGATCTCGGCATCGGTCAGGACCAGGACCAGTTCGCTGTTGGTGACGTAACCGGCCACCGACCAGCCTGGCGCGGTCAACCGGAGCGCCTGCCTGCTGACGGCGGACTCCGTCCACCACACAGCGACCTCGACAGCGCCGATGCCCAGCCGGGTCGCCGTCTGCTCCGCGGTGGCGTGCACGGACTGGAACTGCTCGGGGTCGGTGCCGGTCACCGGTGGGACGACGGCGACGGCGCGCAGCCTGCTGTCGGTGAGCACCTGCCGGGACCACAGCGCGGGCGCTGCCAGGTCGGGACCGCCGAACTGGCCGACGGCCGCGTCCAGCGGGCCGTGGTTGAGCACCAGGTCCGGCTCGACGAGGAACCCGGCGGGGAGCGCGGTGTCGAGCAGGCTCATGGCGCCAGTCCGACCGTGGACAGCCCGGTCGTCTCGGCGAAGCCGAGCGCCAGGTTCATCGACTGGATGGCGGCGCCCGCCGTGCCCTTGGTCAGGTTGTCCACGGCGGACACCACGACCAGCCGGCCGGCATCGGCGTCCACGACGACCTGGAGGTGCACCGCGTTGCCGCCGAGCGTCGCCGACGTGGTCGGCCAGGTGCCTTCCGGCAGCAGGTGTACGAACGGCTCGTCGGCGTAGGCGGCCTGGTACGTCTTGTATGCGGCGTCGGTGTCCACACCGGGGCGGATCGGCGCGGAGCAGGTGGCCAGAATGCCGCGGGCCATCGGAGCCAGCACCGGGGTGAACGACACGGTGACCGGGGTGCCGGCGACGCGGCTCAGGTTCTGCGTGATCTCCGGGGTGTGCCGGTGGCCGCCGCCGACGCCGTAGGCCGACGCCGAGCCGAGCACCTCGGAGGCCAGCAGGTTGGGTTTGAGGCTGCGGCCCGCGCCGGAGGTGCCGCTGACCGCGACCGCGAGGACATCCGGTTCGACGAGGCCGTCGGCCAGCGCGGGGGCCAACGCGAGGCTGATGGCCGTCGGGTAGCAGCCGGGCACCGCGACCCGCTTCGTGCCGACGAGTGCCTCGCGTGCGCCGGGCAGTTCGGGCATGCCGTAGGGCCAGGTGCCGGCGTGGGTGCCGCCGTACCAGCGGGTCCAGTCCTCTGCGCTGGCCAGTCGGTGGTCGGCACCGCAGTCCACGACCAGCACGTCGGGCCCGAGCGCGGCCGCGATCTCGGCTGATTTGCCGTGCGGCAGCGCCAGAAACACGACGTCGTGCCCTGCGAGCGTGTCCGGCGTGGTGTCGGCGAGCACGCGGTCGGCCAGCGGCACCAGGTGTGGCTGGTGTGCGGCCAGCAGGGTGCCGGCGCTGCCGCCCGCGGTGAGCGCGCCGATCTCGACCTCTGGATGGCCCAGCAGCAGCCGGAGCAGTTCGCCACCCGCGTATCCGCTGGCACCGGCCACCGCCGCTCGCACTGTCATGTGGATGATTATGCACTGCTCTGCAAGTTCAATCAAGAATCGAAGATGTCCGCTGCCTCACGTACCGTCCCGCCATGAGCAGCACCGGGCCGGCTTCCGCACTGGTCAAGGCAGTGCGGGCAGGGCTTGCGGACCTCGCCGATCCCGGGCAGGCCGAGCAGATGCGTGCCTACATGAAGTCCTCGATGGGCGCTGGCGCGTCAGCGCCGATCTAGGGCCAGGAGCGAAGCGACCCGCCAAGCCCGGTTGCATCGACCAGTTGGCCATCCGCCATGTCGGCGCGCTGCTCACCGAGCATCGGGCCGAACTGACCCCTGCGATGCTGGCCTGGTCGACCGACCAGGACCTGTGGAAGCGGCGCACCTCCGTGCTCTGTCAGATCAAAGCGAAGGCCGACACCGACCTCGACCTGCTGACCTCCTGTATCGAGGCCACAGTGGACGATCGAGATTTCTTCCTGCGGAAAGCCATCGGCTGGGCGCTGCGCGAGCACGCGAAGACCGATCCCGGGTGGGTACTGGAGTTCGTGAGCACACATCCGAACCTGTCGCCACTCTCCCGGCATGAGGCCACCAAGCACCTGGGAATAATCGGCGATCATTAGGCCAAATGGGCGAGGTCCCAGTTCACAGGCCTATGGTAGCGCTCCGTGAATACCCGAACGGCACCATCGGGTGATATCCGGACTTCTTGACCGGCACATTCCACTGGTGTCTACTGGGTGAGCTTTGGAAATGCCGCAGAAAGCGTCGAAACATTTCCACGGTGTTCTAATCCGGAACGACGCCCACGCGTCGCACCCCGGCCCGTTCACGTAATCTCCGACTAAGGAGTATTCGCTGTGTCCACCCAGTATTCGCTTACTGTGACCAATAATTCGACGCAGTTCCAAGATCTGTGCGTCTACCAGAAGCCGGTCGACCTCGGCGTGCCGAACGCGATGTCGCTGGCGTGGCTGACGGCACCGGCTTGGCCTGGCACCACGGTGAAGTTCACCTGGTCGCTGGACTACTGCTTCGTGTGGTCGCAGACCGGCACGCTGAAGCCGGGCGTCACGTTCCTGGCCCAGCAGACCGAGTCCGCCGACCCGGACAACCTGAACGACAACCAGATCCTGTTCGGGTACAACGAGGGCGCCTTCACCTTCATCGACGGCACCGCCGCCGGCACGCCGCAACTCGGCTCGATGTACATCCGGCAACTGTCCAGCATCCCGACGGCGTCGGCGACCGTCGGCATCGGCATGTCGAATGCCGGCGTGTTCGCGGTGCAGGCCGAGCCGAACATCAACCTGGTGTTCACCCCGCACCCCGAATACTGGGTGACGGCCGGCACCTTCGAGCACGGCGAGGTACTGGACATCGAACAGATCACCAACGAGGAGCCGGTCGAATTCAGCGGCACGTTCGACATGGTCGCCGAACTCGGCCCGACGAACATCTGGACCGTCACCTCCGGCAACTCCTGATCGAAAACCCCGGTGCGCCGCCCGCCAGGCGCACCGTACGAGGGTGACGCCACGAGCGACGTGAGCGTCGCGACCGCGCAGCGGACCCACCGATCGGCCTCCCGGACGACCTCCCCGAGAAGCGCCTTTCGGTTGTGCTGACCGCCGCCGTCGCACGCCCCGCTCTGACCGGTGCCGCGGTGGGCGCCGTGTCGCCACCCGATCGGGCGCGGGGTCGCCGGCCAGCAGCCAGGCGGCCCCGCGCCCTCACCCGCCGCGCCCAAGCCAGCACCACGAGCCCACGGGGAGTCGGGATGCCCAAGTACAAGCGAATCCAGGTCATCGGCTATGGATCCGTCACGTCCACACCGACGCGGGTGCTGGAGGTGAACACGAACAGCCCGTTCCGCAAGGACGCCGAGACCCGGGCCCGCACGTTGTGCGACGTGGCGGCGTGGACGCGGGACACCTTCGGCACGGACATCGGAGGCCAGGACACGCTGAAGATCTTCCTGGCGCCGGAGTTCTACTTCCGGTTCGGCGGCCCGGCCGCGGACGAGGAGACACTGCGCAACAGCTATCCCAACGGGGACATCCTGCTGCCCAACATCACCGAGGAGATCCTGCGGCCGTTCTTCGCGACGCCGGAGTTCGCCGACTGGCTGATCGTGCCGGGCACCATGTTCTGGCACAAGTCACCTCAGGAGTCCGGCGAGCCGCATCCCACCTACTTCAACACCGTGCTGGTGCTCCGCGGTGGGCCCGGCGGCCCGTTGACCCCGGACGAGGTCGCGCGCAACCAGCAGGAGTGCACCGTGCCGGTGATGGCGGGCCTGTCCACCAACCAGAAACGGCTGATGTCGCGGATCGACTACGCGTTCGGCAAGTCCGGCAAGGACCATCGCAAGTGGGACGCGGCGCTGAACCCGATGTTCCAGCCGATCCTGGACGACTGGGACTGGTGGCGCTGGCACGCGTTCACCGTGCAGGGTGTCACCGGTCCGAACGGCAGACCGGTCGTGTTCGGGCTGGAGGTGTGCCTGGAACACGTGCAGAGCACCGACGCGCCCGGCGGATTCGGTGTGCTTCGCACGATGGAGCGGAACTACGGCAGCCACTGCACCGGCCCGGCACCACTGGTCGACGTGCACCTGGTCACCTCGTGCGGCATGACGCTGGACGAGGAGGACGGCGTGACCACGCGGGTGAACGGCATCGCCGCGATCTGCGACGGCATGGAACCGGATCCGGCGGCGGCCAACGCGCCGTGGCCGACGGTGGGGTGTGAGCGGGTGACCCTGATCGAGCCGTCCGGCGCGCGGCAGGCGGCGGTGACGGGCGAACCCATGCTCACGCAGCAGATTCCGGCGCACCTGCAGGTCGGCGTCACCGGCCAGTTGCACGATCCGGCCGACACGGTCGCCGTGTCGCAGCCGATGGACCTGCCGGTCTGATTCAAACCGGGGTGCGGAGCACTTGGCTCCGCACCCCGGTTGAATCAAGCCCGCAGCGCTGCGCCCAGCCGTTCGGTGGCCAGCACGACCGCCGCGTCCCTGGCGGCCGTGGCCTCCTCGCG
>DASXYT010000265.1:0-17734 GCA_036502345.1 Pseudonocardiaceae bacterium
TAGGCGACGATCGAAGTAACCATTGACATCGCGCGAAGTGTCAGAAGTAGTCCCATCTTCGTACCAGGGCCGTGAGAAAATGTGGACAGCGACAGGTACGGGGAGGTGTGCCATGGCGAGTTGGATTGGTCGAGTGCGGGCCTTCGTGGCTGATCCTGCCGTTGTGTTTTTGTTGATCGTCCTAGCCGGACTGCTCGCTCTCCTCGCGTGGGCGCTTGTCTGGCGGTTCTCCGGACCATCCGTGAGCGGGAACATCCACGTCCGGCCTCTGCTCGGTCGGTACGCCGGCTGACCAGAAGTGCGCTTCGCGCTACCGTGTGACGTCCTAGCGGTGACACCGACGGGAGTGACGGTCTTGACCAGCGCTGATGATCCGTTGGACCAGCTTCGGCAGTTGTGTCTCGCGCTTCCCGAGACGACCGAGCGGCTGAGTCACGGGGAGCCGACCTGGTTCGTGCGGGACAAGAAGACCTTCGCGTCCTACGCCGATCACCATCACGATGACCGGCTGGGCTTCGTGTGCGCCGCCGCGCCCGGCGTCCAGGAGGCGCTGCTCGCCAGCCGGCCGGACAGCTACTTCTACCCGCCCTACGTGGGCCACCGCGGCTGGCTCGGGGTCAGGCTCGACGTGCCGGTCGACTGGACCGAGATCGCTGAACTCGTCGTCGACGCCTACCGCGTGATCGCGCCCAACCGGCTCATCGCCCAGCTGGACGCGGACCCACCCGGGGTTACTCGCGGGTAGCACGTCACACATATACACAGTGAGACCGGACGCACACCCATTGGACCGGCTCACCCCTCCCAGCCTGCCTACGATGGCCAAGTGCCAGCGAACGGAGATATCGGCCAGCGGGTGGTGTACGTGCTGCGGCACGGCGAGACCGAATGGGCTGCCACCGGCCGGCACACCGGAACCACCGACGTCCCCCTCACGGTGGCGGGCGAACAGCAGGCGCGCCGTGCCGGCCTGGTGCTCAGCCAGTTGCGCGGTACCAACCTTCCGCCCGCGCTCGTCCTGTGCAGTCCCAGGAAGCGCGCGTTGCGGACCGCGGAACTCGCAGGCCTGGACGTGGACGAGGTCACGGACGACCTCGCCGAGTGGGACTACGGCGACTACGAGGGCCTGACCACCGACGAGATCCGCGAAAAGGTCCCCAACTGGACGGTCTGGACGCACCCGATCCCGCGCGGCGAGAGCAGCGACCAGGTCGGCGCCCGCGCCAGCCACCTGCTCGACCGCGTGACCACGGCGATGTCCTTCGGTGACGTGATCCTCATCGGCCACGGCCATTTCAGCCGCGTGCTGATCGCGCGTTGGCTGGAGATGTCGGCCAGCGACGGCGTCCGCTTCGGGCTCGACCCGGCCGGCACCACGGTGCTCGGGTCGGAGCGCGGCGAACGCCAGGTGCTACGGTCCAACATCCCGCCGTGGCCGGTAGAAGGCTATTCGTAGACCGAGGATGGCATGCCCGACAACAGGATCCGCCGCATCCGACCGTCCGATGTAGACCGTGTGGTCGAGCTCGTGCACGAGCTGGCGCTTTACGAGAAGGCGCCGGACGAGTGTCACCTGACCGCCGAACAGCTGAACACCGCGCTCTTCGGCCCGGCTCCCGCGTTGTTCGGGCACGTGGCCGAACTGGACGGCGACGTGGTCGGTGTCGCGCTGTGGTTCCTGAACTTCTCCACCTGGGACGGCGTGCACGGCATCTACCTCGAGGACCTGTTCGTCCGCCCGGCCCATCGCGGCTCGGGCCTGGGCAAGGCCCTGCTGACCGCCCTCGCGCAGGAGTGCGTCGACCGCGGCTACACCCGGCTCCAGTGGTGGGTGCTGAACTGGAACGAGCCGAGCATCGGTTTCTACCGCAAGCTCGGCGCGGTCGCGATGGACGAGTGGACCGTGTTCCGGCTGGCCGGCGAAGCGCTCGACGAACTGGGTAGCTAGGAAGTCCGGTCCGCGATCGCCCATGCCCTCGACGGCGCCAGGAACAGCAGCACCAGCGTCGCGGCGCACACGATGACGGTTACTATCGCGAGCCCGACGAAGCTCGACGGGCCGATGGCGTACCAGGCGACCGCGATGAGCAGCAGTTGCAGCAGCGCCGCCGGGGTACGCGCCCAGCGCAGGCCCCACAGCAGCCCGCCTGCGACGGCCAGGATCGCCACCGCGAGCACGGTGAAGTAGCCGACCTCGCCGAACAGGTTGCCGGCCCCGGTGGCCACGTTGAACGCACGCACGAGCACGGCGATCGCGAAGGCCAGCGCCGTCAGGCCCTGTAGGGCGACGAGGACGCCTGCGATGCGCACCGCGCGTGGTGCTGGCTGGGCGTTGGGCAGAGGCACCGGGGTACACCTTTCCGGTGAGCGACTAACTACGTCACGCAACGTGTATACCCCCGATCGTAGGCCACCCGGTCGGCCGTATTCTTCTGACGTGTGACGCGCGATGATCCATGTGTCATACCTCGTCGTCGGTGAGCAGACGGTCGTCTGGGTGCACTCGCCACGACGCGAGCAGAAGTAACACGGCGTGAGCCGTGGCGTCACCAGGAGGGGAGCACGGGCCCGCACGATCGGATGAACCTGCGGACTTGTCCTACCCTGCAGTAGTGCTTGCCCTCTTGGTGGTGAACCCGCATGCGACCGCGACCACGGCCGCAGGGCGGGACGTGCTGGCGCATGCGCTGGCCAGTGACGTCAAGCTGGAGGTGCTGGAGACCAGCTACCGGGGTCACGCGGCCGACGCCGCCGCCCAGGCTGCTGCCGACGGCTTCGACCTCGTGGTGGCGCACGGCGGTGACGGCACGGTGAACGAGGTCGTCAACGGCCTGATGCGAGCCAGGGCATCGGCGACCGACTGCCTTCCGGCGCCGACGCTGGGGGTGGTACCCGGCGGGTCGGCCAATGTGTTCGCAGGCGCGCTCGGCCTGCCCCGCGACCCCGTCGAGGCCACCCATCACCTGTTGCAGGCCATCGAGACCGGCCGCAGCAGGCGGATCGGGCTGGGCAAGGTGGACGACAGGTGGTTCACGTTCAACGCGGGCGTCGGCTGGGACGCCGAGGTGGTGGCCGCCGTGGACAACCGTCGACGAAAACAGGCCAGCCCGACGCTCTACGTCCGCACCGCGCTCGGCCACTACGTCCGACAGGCCGCGCGGGCGCCGGAACTTACGGTGGAACTACCCGGCGAGGAGCCCATTTCGGGCATCCGGCTCGCGATGGTGTGCAACGCCAATCCGTGGACCTATCTGGGTTCCCGGCCCGTGAGCCTGATCCCGAAGTGCTCGTTCGACCGAGGGCTTGGCCTGTTCGCGCTGGACAGCCTCGCCACGCCGACCGTGCTGCGGCACCTCGGCCAACTGCTGCGGCAGGGGAACCCGAAGGGCAAACACCTCGTCCTGCGCGACGACGTGTCACACATCCGGGTGACTTCTGCCAGGCCAGTGCGTGTTCAGGTCGACGGCGACGTGCTAGGTGAGCGTGGGAGTGTAAACTTCACGTCAGTGCCAGACGCACTCAGGGTCGCAGTGTGACCCGTCCGTGACCTGGCCGCGACCATCGTGTGACCTTCAGCTGGTCACCGGGTCGCATGCGAATCCGCATGTCAGGAGTAGGTCGATCTTTCGGGTGAGTTCTCTCACCGGTTCGCGACAAAGGCCTTGACATCGCCGCAGTTCGTGAAAGCATTCACAAGCACCCCGACGACCTGAACAACGACGAATGGTGCGTTGAAGCGCGCCTAGCGAGGAGCAAGGAACAATGGACTGGCGCCACCGCGCGGCCTGCCGTGACGAGGACCCTGAGCTGTTCTTCCCCGTAGGGAACAGCGGTCCTGCGCTCCTGCAGATCAGCGAGGCCAAGGCGGTTTGCCGACGTTGCCCGGTCGCATCCAGCTGCCTGACCTGGGCACTGGAAAGCGGCCAGGATGCCGGCGTTTGGGGCGGCATGAGCGAGGACGAGAGGCGCGCGCTCAAGCGCCGCACCCGGGCCCGTGCCCGCACCAACGTCTGATCATTTACGAGGGAGAGGCCGCGTCTCTTCTGCATGCCTCTACGCCCCGCGCCGGGGACAACGCCCCCCGGAGGCATTCACAGCACGACCACAGTACGAACCGCGAAGGACCCGCTACTTTCACCCGGTAGCGGGTCCATTGCGTTGTTCGGTGGCCCGCGAATGTGAACGAGTGTTAATAACGGACACCTGTTGAAAGTGACCACCATTCACTCGTGAAGCGCCCGTGAAGACGGTGATGACTGTGACCGAGATGCCCACCGATGTACGGATCGAGGACCTGCTGCGGGAAGTCACGCCGCAGGTGCTCGCCTCGCTGGTGCGCCGCTACGGCCGGTTCGACACCTGCGAGGACGCCGTCCAGGAAGCTCTGCTCGCCGCAGCCACCCAATGGCCTGAGCAGGGCGTGCCGGACAACCCGAGGGGCTGGCTGGTCACGGTCGCCACGCGTCGGCTGACCGACCAGTGGCGCGGTGACGAGGCCCGCAGACGAAGAGAGGCCACCGCGGCCGCACTCACCCCGATCGATGAGTTCCATGCCCCAGCACCCGAGGACGGCCTGGACTCGTCCGCGGACGACACACTGACCTTGCTGTTGCTGTGCTGTCACCCCGAACTGTCCCCGCCGTCGCAGGTGGCGCTCACACTGCGCGCGGTCGGCGGCCTGACCACGGCACAGATCGCGCACGCGTTCCTGGTCCCCGAATCCACCATGGGCCAACGGATCAGCAGGGCGAAGCAGCGCATCAAGGCCACCGGCGCGAAGTTCGAACCACCGCCGCCGGACCAGCGCGCCGAGCGGCTGCGCGTCGTGCTGCACGTGCTCTACCTGATCTTCAACGAGGGCTACACGGCAACGTCCGGCCCTGACCTGGGCCGGAGCGAACTGACCGGCGAGGCCATCCGCCTGACCCGCCAGGTGCACCGACTGTTGCCCGAGGACGGCGAGATCGCCGGCCTGCTGGCGTTGATGCTGCTCACCGAGGCCCGCAGCCCGGCCCGCAGCCGGACGGACGGCACTCTCGTGCCGCTGGCCGAACAGGACAGATCGCTCTGGCAGGCCGGCACGATCGCCGAAGGCGTCGGCCTGATCACGAAGGCACTGTCCACGGCGCAGGTCGGCCCGTACCAGGTGCAGGCCGCCATCGCCGCCGTGCACGACGAGGCCGCGCGGGCGGAGGACACCGACTGGGACGAGATCCTGGCCCTGTACCGACTGCTCGCCACGATCTCGCCCAGCCCGATGGTCACGCTCAACCAGGCCGTTGCGCTGGCCATGGCGCACGGCCCGCAGGACGGCCTCGACCTGATCGCCACCCTGGACGACGACCAGCGGATGGTCGACAACCACCGGGTGGACGCGGTCCGGGCACACCTGCTGGAAATGGCAGGCGACCGGGACGGAGCCCGCGAGCACTACCGCCGCGCAGCCCGCCGCACGACGAGCGAGCCGGAACGCCGCTACCTGGAACTACAGGCCGACCGACTGGCCTAGGCCCTTCCGCGCTGGGGCTTGGCGGCGGTTCGCGTGTCGACCACTGGGGCGGACGAGTCGACCGCTCTGGAGGGCGAGTCGACTGCCTGGGAGGGCGAGTCGACTGCCTGGGGAGGGCGAGTCGAGCATCAGGTTCGCCGGCCAGGCCCGGACGAGTCGCCCGCACTGGCAGGCGAGTCGACTACTCCGGTGGGCGAGTCGCCTACCTGCGCGGGCAAGTCGACCACCTGGGAAGGCGAGTCGGCTGTCCACGTTGCCTGCCCGGCCCGGCCCGGGCGAGTCGACCACACCAGCAGGCGGGTCGACCGCTCTGGAGGGCGGGTCGACTACCTGAGTGGGCAAGTCGCCTACCGGATCGGCTGGCCGCCTCGGCCCGGCCGGTCGACCGCTCCGGCGGGCGAGTCGACTACCCAGGCGGGCGAGTTGACCATCGGATTCGCCGCCTGCCCACCGTTGAGCCCGGGCGAGTCGACCGCTTTGGTGGGAGAGTCGCCCGTTCCCGCAGGCGAGCCGACTACTCGACCGCCCCGGGGGGCGAGTCGGCCGCACGGGCGCGCGAGTCGTCCATCCGGTTGGTCAGCGGCGGTGCCGTGGGATTCGGGCCGAAACCAGATCTAGCGCTGCTGCCGCAGTGGGACCCGCAGGATGGCCTCGGTTCCCCTGCGTTCCCTGCGCCGCAAACTCAGTGAGCCTCGGATCTCGCTGTCCACCAACGTGCGCACGATCTGTAGGCCCAGCCGTTCGGTGCGCTCCAACGAGAAGCCCCTTGGCAGCCCGACCCCGTCGTCCGAAATCGCCACGTCCAGCCATTTCGCCGACCGTTCCACCCGGACCACCACCTCGCCCTTCTCGGGCGCCGGGTACGCGTGCTCGAAAGCGTTCTGGAGCAACTCCGTGAGTACCAACACCAGCGGCGTCGCTCGTTCCGCCGACACCACCCCGAACCGGCCTTCCCTGCGGACCGAAACCCGGCCGTCGGTACCGGCCAGATCGCCCATCATCGGGATCAGCCGGTCCACCAACTCGTCCAAATTCAGCCGCTCATCGACGGACAGCGAGAGCGTCTCGTGCACCATGGCGATCGAGGTGATCCGGCGGACGGACTCTGTCAGCGCGTCCCGGGCCTCGCTGCTCGACGTCCGCCGCGACTGCAACCGCAACAGCGCCGCCACGGTCTGCAGGTTGTTCTTCACCCGGTGGTGGATCTCCCGGATGGTGGCGTCCTTGGACAGCAGCGCTCGGTCCTTGCTCTTGACCTCGGTGACGTCCCGGACCAGGACCAGCGCTCCGGCGGCTTTTCCCTTGGGGCGCAACGGCAACGCCCGGAACAGCACCGACGCGCCCTGCCGCGTCTCGGCTTCGAACCGAGTGCTGGACTGCCCGTCCAGCGCCGCCTTGATCCGCTGGGCCACCTCGGTCGCATCGAAGGGGTCACCGATCAGCACCCTGGTCAGCGGCGACAGCCGGCCGCCGATCAGATCGGCCGCGTGCCCCATCCGGTGATATGCCGACAGCGCGTTCGGGCTGGCGAACACCACGGTCCCGGCCGCGTCGAGCCGGATCAGGCCGTCACCCACTCGGGGACTGGTGTGCACGTCGGGTGACGGGTCGTTGCTGGGGAAAGTGCCGTCCGCGATCATCTGGCACAGGTCCGCGGCACCGCCGAGGTAGGCGATCTCCAAGGAACTCGGCACGCGAGGCACCGCCAGGTTCGTGTCCCGCGACAGCACGGCGACGGCTCGCTGCTCGAACAGCACCGGGATGACCTCTCGGCGCACCGGCACGCCGAGCCGCCACACCGGGTCCTCCTCGCGGCAGATCCGGGCCTCACCGAGCGCGCGATGCAACTGCGGGTGGTCGGTGCCGACGGACACCGTGCCGACCATGTCGTCCGGATGGGAGGTCAACGTCGTCGTCGGGCGGCACTGGGCGATGCACAGGAAGCGCTCCGCGCCCTCCTCGGGCAGCGGGACCCACAGCAGGAAGTCAGCGAACGAGAGGTCGGCCAGCAACTGCCACTCCGCGACTACTCGCTGGAGGTGGTCGACGGCCGCCCCGGACAGCTTGGTGTGTTCAGCGAGCAGGTCGGCAAGTGTGGACACGGCGAACTCCGTGCGCCTGCCGGTCGTCTCCGTCATGTCCGCGCCCTCCCTGACTACCCCGAAATCACCCTGCGAATCCGTATCGATCCAACCACGGACCGGGCGACCGCGAGGGCACAGGAACGGGGTGTCACCGCGACATGCGACACTGAACAGCGCTGCAACACCCAGAGCAATCAAGGAGTTCCCATGTCGAAGCGCGCCCGCAAGCGCCGCGACCGCAAGAAGACCGGGCCGAACCACGGCAAGCGGCCGAACTGCTGATCGCACACCACACGCACAACGACCCCGGGCCTGAAGCCCGGGGTCGTTCATGTCTGAGTCAGAAGGAAATCAGCGGCGTTCCTCGGTCAACCGCACCGTGGTCTCCTGAATCTCCACCGCGACACCGCCGTCCGCCTCGACGACCACCTTCCGGATGGACGCCCGCAGCTTCGCCTTGAGACCGTCCGGAGCGTGCTCGCCGCCGCACTTGCGGGACAGCAACTCCTTCAGATGCTCCTCCAGGCCGTACTGCTCAAGGCAGGGGCCACACTCGTCCAGATGCTGTTCGAGTTTCTGCCGCTCGTCGCTGGAGCATTCGCCGTCCAGCAGCAGCCAGACCTCGGCGAGCACCTGCGAACAGTCAGTCTCGTGCGGTTTTCCGCAGCTCACGACCCCGCCACCTCCGGTACCGACGGCGACGACTCGCGGAGGAAACCGCGATCGCGCGCCACGTCGGTGAGCAGTTCACGAAGTTGCCGGCGCCCCCGATGCAGCCGGGACATCACGGTACCGATGGGCGTGCCCATGATGTCGGCGATCTCCTTGTACGCGAAGCCCTCCACGTCCGCGAGGTACACCGCGATGCGGAATTCCTCCGGCAGTTGCTGGAGAGCGGCCTTGACGTCGTCGTCGGGCAGCCGGTCCATGGCCTCGACCTCGGCCGACCGCAGCCCGGACGACGAGTGGTTCTCCGCCTGGGCAAGCTGCCAGTCGGTGATCTCGTCGGTCGGTGACTGCAGCGGCTGGCGTTGCCGCTTGCGGTATCCGTTGATGTACGTGTTGGTGAGAATGCGGTACAGCCACGCTTTGAGATTCGTGCCGTCGGCGAAGGACTTGAAGGCGGCGTACGCCTTCAGGTAGGCCTCCTGGACCAGGTCCTCGGCGTCGGCCGGGTTGCGGGTCATCCGCAGGGCCGCCGAGTACAACTGGTCGATCAGGGGCATCGCGTCCCGCTCGAACCGCGCTGCGAGCTCCTCCGCGTCATCCTTGCGGGGTGTGCCCTCAGCACTGGTAGTGGCGTCAGTACGTGGCACCGGGCTCCCTCCCCGCCGGCCCACCCGACCAGCGGCTACCGTCGCCGTCCCCACTGCTGGAGACGTATTCGACGGCATTGACGATACTCGCCTGCCCGTTGGTCGGCCCGGGGCTCGGGAGCACTGGGGTCTTGTCTGCTCGATCACCACGCCAGTGAAAACATCCGCACTTCCTCGGTAATTCCCCATACCCGTCCCCACTACATTGACCGGCATGGCGGGACGAGGCACACCGGCGACAGCATTGCTGACCAGGCAACGGGTGCCGCACACCCTGCACAGCTACGAACACGACCCCCGGCACGCCTCCTTCGGCACCGAGGCGAGCGAGGTGTTGGGGCTCCCGCCGGAGCGGGTGTTCAAGACTCTTGTCGCCGAGGTCGACGGCGTGTTGACCGTTGGCGTTGTGCCCGTTGTCACGCAACTGGACCTGAAGGCACTGGCGGCCGCGGTCGGTGGGAAGAAGGCCAGGATGGCCGACGTGGCCGCCGCCGAACGGGCCACCGGCTACGTGGCGGGCGGCATCTCGCCACTCGGCCAGCGCAAGCGTCTGCCGGTCGTGGTGGACACGTCGGCGCAAGCCTTCGAGACAGTGTTCTGCAGTGGTGGCCGGCGTGGCCTGGAGATCGAGCTGGCACCCGCTGACCTGGTCAAACTCGCTGACGCTGTGGTCGCGTCAATCGCCACCTGACCGGTACGGATCGTCAGCGGGCAACCATGCGCCTGCCAGGTCGAGTGGGCCGACGTTCCGGGTGAGCGCGTCGACGGTGGCCAGCACGGCGGTGCGGGTCTCGTCGCGGCGCGACACCAGCGACCACGTCCAGTACGGCGTCGGCCGCACGACCGGCCGCCGTGCCAGATCGGGCGGCACGATCTCGGTCTGGCCCTTCGGCGAGTTGACCACCGGCCGACCCAGCCTGCGGACGTGGTCGAAGAACGCCGGGCCGTTGATGCCGCCGTCCTCGATGTGCTCGACACGTGCGCCGGTGTCGGCGGCGAACTGCTCGGCGTAGCGGTTCCACGACGACCAACTGGCCTCGTCGGCGTCCACCAGCACCAGCACGTCCTTGGCCAGCACGGCTGACGTGCCCGAGCCCGGCGCGATCGCGTTCAGTTGGTCGACGCCGATCAGCCGCGCGGTCAGGTCGTGCCTGGCCAGGTCAGCCGCCTGCACCCAGCAGATCGCCAGGTCGATGCTGCCGTCGGCGACCCGACCCGCCTGGGCGTGCGAGGGCATCACCCACGCGTCCACGTGCAGTTGCGCCACGCCGGACGCGCGGGCGGCCAGACCGGCGGGATGCCAGTTCACGTAGCCGAGCCGGACCGGTTCGGTCGACGACATACCGGCGGCCGTGCTGCGTAGCTCGTCGGCCTGGGCCAGCAGCGCGCGGACACCGGGGAGCAGCGCCTCGCCGCACGCGGTCAGCGTGACCGAGCGCCGGTTCCGGTCGAACAGGCGGACGCCGAGGTCCCGTTCCAGCGCCTTGATCTGCTGGGACAGCGACGGACCCGCGATGCGCAGCCCGGCGGCGGCCCGGCCGAAGTTCAGCTCATCGGCAACCGCGACGAAGTAGCGCAGCTGGCGTAACTCCATCCCGGCAGCGTAAATGCGGTAGGAGGCTGTGCCTACCAGCAGAGCGTTGCGCTGAGTCAGTCCAGCGGGCGCAGCACCCTGCCGAGCCATTCGCCGACGGCCCTGCCGACCTCGGCGACACCGGACTTCAGCGAGTGGTCGCCGGGCACCAGCGCCAGTTCCCTGTGGTGCGCGGCCTCCGGCCTGCCGAACGGGTCACGCTCGCCCTGCACGACCAGTGTCGGCACCTCGACGCCGTCCAGTTCACCCTGCCGGCTGCGGTCCGGGCGAGCGGGCGGGACCAGCGGGAATGCCAGGCACAGCACGGCGACGGCCTGGCCTTCCGAAGCCGTCCGACACGCCACTCGCGCACCCGACGACCGGCCGCCGAACACCAGCGGCAGACCGGGGAACCACCGCTCACCGAGCGTTTCGGCGACTGCCAGCCAGGCCGCGTCCAACTGCCGGGCCGGTGCCGGTGCACGGCGGCCCGCGACCCGGTAGGGCTGCTCGACCAGCGCCACGTGCACACCGGCCGCCGTGGCCGCGCGGGTGGCCGCGACCAGGTCGGGTGCGCCGAGCCCACCGCCGGCACCGTGGCCGAGCAGCACAGCGGCGCCGCCCTCGGCCGCGCAGTGCAGTTCGGCACGGGCCTGCCCGTACGGCGTCTCGACCAGCAGCGTGGTCATTTCTTCGCGGTGTCGACGTCGAACAGGGCCGGCTCGTCCAGGTTGATCGACTCGGTGACCTGTTCGAGCAGCTCAGGGCCGTTGTTGCGGACGTTGTTCACCGAGTCCGACACCGGCCGCAGTTCCAGCGCGTCGACCAGGTCCTGGCTGGGCGCGGCGAGCAGGTCGGCCACGTCGTCCCGGTCCGGGTCCAGCCAGTTCGCCCAGTCGTCCGGTGACAGCAGCAGCGGCATCCGGTCGTGGATACCGGTGAGTTGACCGATCGCGTCGGTGGTCAGCACGGCACACGTGATCAGCGGCGGAGCGTCCTTGTCGGCGGCCGGGTCGTGCCAGGTGGACCACAGTCCGGCCATCGCGAGGCTGTGGCCGTCGGTGCGGTGCATGAAGAACGGCTGCTTGCCGCTGGGGTCCCTGCGCCACTCGAACCAGCCGTCGGCCGGGATCAGACACCTGCGCTTGGCCAGTGAGGTGCGGAACGCCGGCTTGGTGGCTGCCGTGTCGGACCGGGCGTTGATCATCTTCGAGCCGATGCCCTTGGTCTTGGCCCAGTGCGGCACCAGACCCCAGCGCATCACCCGCAGGCTGCGCTCGGTGTGGTCAGGGTCGGGCCGGCCGTCGTCGTCGCGGGGGTGCCGGGTGACCACCGACATCACCTGCTTGGTCGGCGCGACGTTGAAGTCCGGCTTCGGCGCGTTCTCGCCCGTCGTGTCCACCGCGTCGAACTCGGCAGCCAGTGTGGCCGGGTTCTTCGTCGCCGCGTATCTGCCGCACACACCACTCACCTCTTCTCCACCATCGTGGCACGTGCTACTGACACGTGCGGGATCATTCGAGCATGACGACGCAGCACTGGCCCGCACCCACGACCGATACGCCGATCAACGCCACCGTCGCCGTGCCCGGTTCCAAGTCCATCACCAACCGGGCGCTGCTGCTGGCCGCTCTGGCCGACGGGCCTTCGGTGCTGCGCCACCCGCTGCGCAGCCGGGACAGCGAGTTGATGGCGGGCGCGCTGCGTGCGCTGGGCAGCGAGATCACCGAGCAGGACGAGACCTGGCTGGTCACGCCCGCTCCGCTGCGCGGTCCGGCTGATGTGGACTGCGGGCTGGCGGGCACTGTGATGCGCTTCGTGCCGCCCGCCGCCGCGATCGCCGACGGCGAGGTCCGGTTCGACGGCGACCCGAGGGCACGGGAACGGCCGATGGACACCGTGCTGAACGCCCTGCGCGCGTTGGGCGCCGACATCACCGGCGACAGCCTGCCGTTCCAGTTGCACGGCACCGGCGCGCTGCCCGGCGGCACGGTGACCATCGACGCTTCTGCTTCGTCGCAGTTCGTGTCCGGCCTGCTGCTGTCCGGCGCCCGCTACGACAACGGCCTCACCGTGCACCACGACGGCAAGCCGGTGCCCTCGCTGCCGCATATCGAGATGACGATCGAGGTGCTGCGCTCGGTCGGTGTCGATGTGGACGACAGCGAGCCGAACACCTGGCGGGTGCCACCGTCGGCGATCCGTGGGCGGGACTGGCTGATCGAGCCGGACCTGTCCAACGCGACCCCGTTCCTGGCGGCGGCAGCGGTGGTCGGCGGCGCGGTCACCATTCCGGACTGGCCGAGTGCGACCACCCAGCCGGGTGATGCGATCCGCGCGATCCTCACCGAGATGGGTGTCGAGGTCCGCCTCGACGACAACGGGCTGACCGTGTCCGGCGACGGCACACTGTCCGGTGTGGACATCGACCTGCACGACGTCGGCGAACTCACCCCGACGGTGGCCGCGCTCGCCGCGCTGGCCGACGGACCGTCGCGGCTACGCGGTATCGCCCACCTGCGTGGTCACGAGACCGACCGGCTGGCCGCACTGGTCGCCGAGATCACCCGGCTGGGCGGTGACGCCGAGGAGACCGACGACGGCATCGTCATCCGCCCACGCGCACTGCACGGCGGCACCTGGCAGGCCTACGCGGACCACAGGATGGCCACGGCGGGCGCGGTGATCGGCCTGCGGGTACCCGGTGTCGAGGTGGACGACATCGGCACGACAGGCAAGACACTCCCCGACTTCCCGCTGATGTGGGCCAGGATGCTGGGCCTTGACCAGCTCGCCGGAGCCCGCGCATGAGCTCGCGCGACTGGCGCAGGCTGGACGAGGAGGACGTGCGGGTCCGGCCGGGCAAGAGCACCCGGCCACGCAGCAAGAAACGTCCTGACCACGCCGAAGCCACGCACGCGATGGTGATCGGCAAGGACAGGGGCCGCTGGACGTGCGCCGCCGACTCCGACCCCGACCGGCTCGTGATCGCCATGCGGGCCAGGGAACTGGGCCGGACGCCGGTGGTCGTCGGCGACCAGGTGGACCTCGTCGGTGACGTCAGCGGCACGACGGACACGCTGGCCAGGATCGTCAGGGTGGCCGAGCGGACCAGCGTGCTGCGCCGTACGGCCGACGACACCGACCCGTTCGAGCGGGTCGTGGTGGCCAACGCGGAACTGCTGGTGATCGTCACGGCACTGGCCGATCCCCCGCCGCGCACCGGTTTCATCGACCGCTGCCTCGTCGCCGCCTACGCAGGTGGCCTGGGTGCCGTGCTGTGCCTGACAAAGGCCGACCTGGCCAGCGCGGACGAGATCATCGAGGCCTACAAGTTCCTCGACCTCACGATTGTCGTCACCCGGCACGACCAGCCGCCGGACGAGCTGACAGCACTGCTGACCAACCGGGTGTCCGCGCTGGTCGGCCATTCCGGTGTCGGCAAGTCGACATTGGTCAACGTGCTGGTGCCGGACGCCGACCGGTCCATCGGCGTGGTCAGTTCGGTGGGCAAGGGCCGACACACGTCGGTGACCGCGGTCGCGCTGCCGTTGCCCGGTGGTGGCTGGGTGGTCGACACGCCCGGCGTCCGGTCGTTCGGCCTGGCCCACGTGTCCGCGTTCGACATCGTGTCGGCGTTCGACGAGTTCGTCGAACCGGCAGAGGAATGCCCGCCCGGCTGCGGTCATCTCGGTCCGCCGCAGGACCCGGACTGCATGCTGGACGAGGTGGTCAAGGAGGGTCTCGCGTCCGAGGGCCGGCTCACGTCGCTGCGCCGCCTACTGAATTCGAGGGCAGGTGTCGAAGACCACTCGGAGGCTGTCGAGTAGCTGCTACCGTCCACCCAAAAGATTGAACACTGTCAGGTGACATTCAGCTTTCAGGGGGCGCGCTCATGCGCAGGTTGTCTTTCGTGGTGTGTGGAATCGCGGCCGGAGCCGTCGCACTCGCAGGGTGCGCCACCACCACTACTCAGGGTGTCGCGGCACCCGCCGCCACCGTCAAGACGGTCGCCGACCTGGCGCACCTGATGTCCAGCAAGACGGCGGCGGCACACACCGCGCACGTCAAGCTCGACGTCGAGGCCGCCGGCAAGGACATCACCGTGACCGGGCAGGTGGAGTTCGCCGGTGCGGCCAGCAAGCTCCAGATGAACATGACGATCCCGTCGGTGGGCGCCATGGACATGGAACTGATCGGCAGCACCATGTACCTGAAGCTGCCGGCCGGCCTCGTGCCGACCGAGAAGCCGTGGGTGAAGTTCGACCCCAACGGCACCGACCCGGCGTCCAAGGCGCTGTCCGGGCTGATCAGCCAGGAACAGCAGAACCTCGACCCGACGAAGATGCTCGGCGAACTCGCACCGGTCGCCACCATCACGAAGTCCGGCAAGGACACCGTCGACGGCCAGCCCGCCACCCGCTACGCCATCTCGGTGGACACGCAGAAGCTGCTGAAGAGCCCACTGGTGGCGCCGCAGTTGCGGCAGACGTTCAGCGCCAGCGGTGCGAAGCTGCCGGCACACATGAACTACGTCATGTGGCTCAACTCGGCCAACCTGCCGGTGAAGTTCACGCTCAACGAGACCGTGTCCGGACAGCAGATCGCCGTCACGGCGAACTACACCGACTGGGGCCAGCCGGTGAGCATCACGGCACCGCCCGCCGACCAGGTCGGGCCGCTGCCCACGCACTGACGGAACCCCACCCGGCGGCCGCACGTCTCATCACCGGGTGACACCGAGGAGACGAGGGGCTATGCGGAGCAGGACGTTGTTGGTGGCCGGCGTCGGGGTCGCCGCTGTACTGGCACTGACCGGCTGTGCGCCGAACAGCATCACCGGCTCGGCGGCCCCGCAAGGTGCGGCGACTCAGCACACCAACGTCGGCACCACGGCGGCGTCCGTCGCCGACCTCGGTGCGGCCGTGCAGCACAACGCGGCCGAGAAGAACTCGGTGCACGTCGACATGAACGTGACCGTGCCTGGTGCCGGCGCGCTGACAGCGTCCGGTGACATGCGCTTCGCCGGCACCAAGTCCGCCGTGCACCTGACCATGGACCTGCCGTCCGTCGGCAACATGGAGATGGTCGTGGTCGACGGCACGTTCTACATGAAGCTGCCGGCCGGCCTGGCCAGCCTGATGGGCGGCTCCGACGACAAGCCGTGGGCCAAGGTCGACCTCGGCTCGACCGACGCGATCACCCAGTCGCTCGGCTCGACGGCCGACTTCGCCAACCAGGTCGACCCCACCCAGATGATCAACCAGATCAAGTCGGCCGGCACGATCACCAAGGTCACCCACGAGACGCTGAACGGCCAGCAGACCACCCACTACGCCATCACGGTCGACGTGGCCAAGCTGGCCGGCGCCGAGAAGCAGAGCATGGCCGGGCTCGGTGTGACGACGCTCCCGTTCGACATCTGGGTGAACTCCGACAACCTGCCTGTGCGCATCATCACCAAAGTGGGCTACGCCGACCCGGTCAGCGGCTCATCGCAGCAGGTCGCGGTCACTGTGAACTACACCAACTGGGGCCAGCCGGTGACCGTCACCGCACCTCCGGCCGACCAGGTGGGCACACTCGACGGCCACTGACCTGTCACGTTTTCCCTCGCTGCCCCGTCCCCTTCCTGACAGCTCGCGGAAGGGGATTGAGATGAAGGTGTTGGTGATCGGCGCCACCGGGATGATCGGGCGGCCGGCGGTGCGGAAACTGCTGGCCGACGGGCACGACGTCACCGGTCTGGCGCGCAACGACGAGCGAGCCGCGGCCGTCGCGACGCAGGGCATCACGCCTGTGGTCGCCGACCTGTTCGACGCTGACTCGCTGGCGGGAGCACTGGTCGGGCAGGAGGCCGTGATCAACCTGGCCACGCGCATCCCGACGCCCGGCAAAGCCGCGCTCGGCATGGGCTGGGCGGAGACCATCAAGATCCGGACCGTGGGCAGTACCGCGCTGGTAGACGCGGCGCTGAACAGCGGTGACGTGCGGATCATCGTGCAGGAGGGCGTGTCGTTCTACTACGCCGACGGCGGGGAAGCTGAGATCACCGAGGAGTCGCCGGTCGACGTGCCGGAGAACCTGCGGTCGGCCGTCATCGCGCACGAGAACGTGGCCAGGTTCGCGGGCGACGGCCGGGTGGGCATCGGCCTGCGGATCGCCGGGCTCGTCGGTGACGACCCGATGACCAGGTTCCTGCGCAAGGGCGCCCGGTTCGGCATACCGGTGACGTTCGGCGACGCGGCAGGCTGGACCGTCGCGGTGCACCCGTCCGACGCGGCAACCGGCGCTGTGGCGGCCCTGGCCGCGCCTACGGGTGAGTACAACGTTGGCGCACGCCCGTTGCGCAAGCGCGAACTCGGCGCGGTGCTGGCCGGTGAGCACAAGCCGCACACGATCCCGCCGGGCATGCTGCGCTTCATGGGCCCGGCAGCCGCGCTCGGCAGGTCGCAGCGGGTGCTGTCCACCAAGCTGACCGAGGCCACCGGCTGGCAACCGGCCCTGCCGAGCCCGTCAGCGGAGTGGTTCAGCGAACGGTAGTGAGAAACACCTGCCAGGCGGCGGGGGCAACGGTGATCATGGGACCGGTGGCGTGCTTGGAATCCCGCACGGCCACCGCTTCCGTCGCGTGCGCGACCTCGACACAGTTGCCACCGCTGCCATTGCTGTAGCTGCTCTTCCGCCAACGCTCAGGCATCGGGGCCGCCTTTCGGCTTGTCGAACTCGCTTGCCAGGTTGGCAAGCCACTCGCGCGATTGTCCCGCACCCAACCCATCACGGTCGAGCCTGCTGAGCACCTCCTTATACGCTTGGAGGTCTCGCGGCTTCTCCAGGAACAGGCTCGTGGTGAGGCACTCTACGAAGACCACCGGGCCGTGGGCCTGATAGCCCATCAGCATGAACGAGCTACCCCACACCCCATGTGGTCCGGATTCGGCTGGCACGACTCGGATGTCGATCTCAGGCCTCGCGGTGAGGAAGACCAGTTGCAGCAGTTGTTCATGCATAATCTGCGCACTGCCGACCTGTGACCGCAGGGCGTTCTCGTGCAGGTAGAACAGGCATTGCGGCGGGTCTGGCTTGCGCAGCACGGTCTGCCGCTCGTGCCGAGCCTTCACCGCTGCGGGAATCCTCGTCACCGGCACGATGTCGGCGAACTCGAACAGGGCCCGCGCATAGTCCGTGGTTTGCAGCAGGCCCGGGATCAGCATGGGTTCGTAGCTGGCCAGGGTGGTGGCGGTGGTCTCGT
>DASXYT010000266.1:0-8285 GCA_036502345.1 Pseudonocardiaceae bacterium
CTCCCACACCTCCGCCTTGGCGCGGTCCACCACCGCGACGCAGCACCGCGTGTACTCCTCCAGCACGGCCAGCATCGGCCGCACCCACGGGGTGTCCTCCAGTACGACGCGGTCCCGAACGGCCCGCGGCAGTTGGACGGCCTCGAACAGGTCCCTGGCGCTGCACGAGAAGAACACCACTGTGCCGGGCCGCCAATGCTCGGTCTTGACCGCCTCGCGCATGCGTTCCATGTCGCCACGCAGCGACAGCCGGGTCGCCCTGTCCACCGACTTGTCCTTGGACATCGGCTCGACCTCGTCCAGCACGCCGTTCAGTCGGCCGAGCAGATCGCCGCGCTCCCCTGGGTCGACCGGTGCCTGCAGGTACACGGACATGAGCGGCAGCCCGTCGCCGTTCAACTGGAGTATCCGGTTGACCGTCTCGGCGGTGATCATCGTTCCTCGCTTCCAGCCCGCGGCACCGAACACTGCTCAACTGATCACCGGATGGCGGACCTCCTGCCGTAGCCACGCGCCGAGAGTGATCAGCAACGTGTACAGCAGGGAGTACGTGCCGATGACGATCGCGATGCCCAGCGCGCCTGCCAGCGGATGGGTCAGCGCCAACACCGTGATGCCGGGCCAGAACAGCGCGATCCCACCCGCGATGACGCTCAGCACCCCCGCTCAGGGCGACGAGCCCACCGATGGAGCAGCCCGTCATCGCGGATCGCCGTGATGATCGTGCTGATCCCGTTGATCAACGCAGCACGCCGAACACGATGGCCACGGCGCCGCGCACCGTCATCATCCGGAACACGTCGGACATCGGTGGACCCGTCAGGACAGAGCCGTCGGCGGGCGTGGCCGAACTGATCGACACGGCAGGAACCTCCGTCCCACGATCTCGGCTCAACCGCCCTTGATCTTGATCTTGTTGGGCTTCGCGGCGTCCATCTTCGGGGCGCGGACGGTGAGCACGCCGTTGTTCAGCGATGCCTCGATGCCGTCGGCACGGATGTCGCCGGGCAGCGCCACACGGTACTCGAAATCGCCGACCCTGCGGGTGCGACGGCGGAGCAAACCCTTGCGCTCCTGCTCTTTCAGCTCACCGGTGATGACCAGCTCGCTGCCGTACAGGTCGATGTCGACGTCTTCCCGCCGGACGCCGGGTAGTTCGATCTCGACCAGGTAGGCGTCGTCTGTCTCCGAGACGTCCCCAGCCGGCAGCCACGGCCTGGCGTCCCGCGCGGGACCCAGCGCGGACTGCGCGAGCCGGTCCACCTGCTGGTAAAGGTCCTCGAAGTCGCGCATCGGGTTCCATCGATCCGTCTGGCCGACAGAACGCCTCACGGGCACGCTCATGATAGGTCTCCTCCTGTTACTCAAAGGTCTCAGAGACGAGGGCCGGCTGCCACTCCCCTGAATTCCATGGGCAGTTGGCTCATCATGTGGTTGTAGCCGTCACCGCTGAGCGTGTCGCGCAGCGTGGTGAAGACCGCCGGCATGCCGATGTCGGCCGTACTCCGGTCCACACCCGCCCGTTCCGCGGTCCGGCGGATGAACTCGTCGAGGGAGAATCCCTCGGCTTCCTCCTCGGCCACCGTCAAGGGGGTTTGCAGCTCCGGCGGTAACTGCGCGGCGACATGGCGGGCCTCCCCGCCGGTGATGCGTTCGCCCAGCGTCCACAGGGTGGCCGTGACCAGCGTCTCTGCCTGTTCTCGCGAGACGTTCGCCCGCTCGGCCACCAGGTCGAGGAACTGATTGTGGTCCATGGGGCCAGCATGACCGCCGCAGCCGGGCGGCGTCTCAGACCGGGGGGACGATTCTGCCGGTCCGGTTGCCCCTGCCAGGCCGACCGGGTCGCCCGGCGCGGTGGCCACTCCGCTGCCGACCTGCTGCGCCTGGCAGAGCCGTTCGGGCCGCCGGTTTTCGACCTGCCATGTCGATACGGCGGCGGTGCGATCCGATGCATTGTGGGGACAGCCTGGTGAGCCCAGAAGGAGCGAAGCCGTCCGGTACCTTGGGGGAGGCCCATGTCTCATCACGACGAGCTGCCGATTCCGGGTTTCCACCTTGATCCGGAACTGGTCAAGAGGTTCGTCGCCGACGAGCTGGACGAGCATCGCCAAGCCGAACTGGCCGACCAGGTGGCCACCGTCATCATGTTCCACGCGGTGCTGCCCAACGCGCTCGCCGTGCTGATGACCCGGATCGTGAAGCATCTGGGCAGCGAGGCCGCGCTGCTGCGGTGGCTGGACCGATTCGCTGGCCGGCCGAGGATCGTGGCCAGGCTGTTCGCGCTGATCGACCTGCTGGACACGATCAGCGCCCAACCCGCGGTAGTGACCGCGCTGTCCGAACTGCGCGCCGACACCCCTTACCCACCCGGACTGTCCAGCTATCTGTCCCCCGACACCGACGACGAAACACTCGGCGGCCTCGCCTGGCACATCGAACAGCTGGCGGCGAACGACCGGATGGCGGACGCCGCGCGACTGGCCATGGACTCGGCGACGCTGGTGGAGCGGATCGCGCCCAGGGCCAGGGCGCTGGACCGGCACCTGCCGGACCTGGCTGAGCTCGCGGCCAATGCGAGCGCAGCGGTCGGCCAGGTCGCCGGTGAGGCCGCCCACCTGGCGGAGTGAGGACACTCCGTCGTGGCACCGACCATGGTAGGGGGCGTCAACCGTGGATGCTGCGCTGTCACCAAGTGAACAGGCGGCCGTCGAGGTGGCGGAACGGGTGCTGGACGCGACGGCACAGTCCGACGAGGACCTGGAGGGAATCTTCCTGGTCCGTTCCGACGGTCGCAGGGCGGCGTTGGTGGAGTCGATCGTCGGTGAGCAGCGGGAGCTCCGACTCCCCCACCTGCGGCGTGAGTCGGACATGTGGTGGCCGGCACCGGCCCGGTGGTGGTGGCAGGTGATCGTCAACGACGTCCGGTGCCTGCCCAGGGTGCGGGACGCGTTTCCGGTGGTGGCCAGGATGTGCGAGGCGCACGACGTCTCCACGCCGGCCGAACTCCCGGCGCCGGTGACGGCCGCGATACCCGACCTGCACTGGCTGGTGCACAGGGCGCCCGCGCGTCTGGTCGGCCACCCCGAGAGGTTGGACGAACCGGCGACGATCAGCGTGAGGTCCCGCCACAGTTCTGTGCCCGGTGACATGGCGACGGTGGTACCCGCGCTGGAGGAATGGCTGGCGACCGAGCAGGCCGCCCGCGCCATGGGGAAACTGGCCCGGCGCCGGGCCGACGAAAGGCACCTGTACCTGACCGTGGACTACACCGGGTTGGTCCCCGACGCGTTCGACGCACTGGTGCGAGCGGACGGCGTTCCGGAGCAGCCGCTGCGGCACCGTTCGGCCATCTCGCATCTGTGGGTCACGCCGGTCTTCGGCCGGGGAGTGCTGCTCTGGTCGCACCGGGAAGGATGGAGCCGGCACGAGCCGTATCCGGCCGGGGTGGGGGCCGCTAGCGGTAGCGGCCGCGCGCGGTGTCGGTGGTCATGATGAGACGAGCGTTCGGAAGCGCTTCGGGATACTTGGTGCCGAGGAACACGATCAGGCCCTCCCGGATCTCGCACCGCAGGTCCCACGAACTTGGTGCGTCCGCCGCCGAGGCGAGCACCCGGACCACCATCGTCGACGGCGTCGAGTCGACGACCTGGAAAATCCAGTCGCGCTGATCCCACAACGGTGACGCCTGGACCAGCCGACGAGCCTCCGCACGCAGTTCCGCCACCGGCGCCCGGTAGTCGACATGCAGGACGACCGCGCCGAGCACCCTCGTTTCCCGGCGCGACCAGTTCTCGAACGGGGTCTTGGTGAAGTACGTGGTCGGCAGTACCAGCCTGCGCTCGTCCCAGAGGTGCACGACCACGAACGTCAGGGTCAGTTCCTCGACCCGGCCCCACTGCCCTTCCACGAGCACGACGTCGTCGAACCGCAGCATGTCGGTCCAGGCCAGTTGCAGCCCGGCGAGCACGTTGGTCAGCGTGGCCTGGGCGGCGAGGCCGACGATGACGCCCGCGACGCCCGCGGAAGCGAACAGCGAAGCACCTAGCGTCCGCAGCTGCGAGAACGTGGTGAGCATCGTGGCGATCGCCAGCAGGATGACGGTCACGGCGGTGAGTCTGCGCAGGATGGCCACCTGCGTCCGCGCCCGCCGCCGCCGCCGATTGTCGGGCACGTTGATGTTCAGCCGCACCAGCAGCGTGTCCTCGACGACGAGCAACACCCTCAGGACGAGCCAGGCGGTCGCACCGATCAGCAGGACGCGCAGCACCTCTTGCGCCACGTCCCTGGCATGGCCGCCCTGGGTGAAGGACAGCCCGACGTGATTGGCCAGAACGAGCAGAAACGCGACCCACGGCCAGCGACACTTCTGGTGGAGCTCGGTGAGGAACCGCCGGTAGTGCCGCCCCCGAGCGGCTCGCGTGACGATGAACCCTGACAGCCAGGCGACCACCACTGCCGCGGCGGTTGCCTCCGCCTGAACCAGAATCACCCGTAGCAACGGCTCTCCATCTTCGCGACGTCGCTGTCCCTCGTTCTTCCGGTTCAGCTGACGTTTCCACCCTCGAATGTGTCGCGGATATCGTCGAGGCCCTCTCAGGTCGAAATCCGGGTCCACGATTCAGCTGACGGGACGGACCGGCGGCGACCACACGGGCCACCGGTTTCGGGACGGGTCGTGGTACCGCTCGTACTCACCATGCGCGTCGGAGCCGGCTCCGACGCGTCACCGCGCCGGGATCTGCCGCAGATCGGCCAGCGCGGGCGCGGCCACCAGCGTGACGCGGTACAGCAGGCTGCGCATGGTGCTCAGGTCGGCCGCGATGTCGGCCATCATGTCCTCTGCGGCCGGCTGTGTCGGCTTGCCGCCGGACATGTCGACGAGCGACATCGCCAGTGCCCCGAGCCTCCCGGCCAGCGCAGCGAGCAGGCCCGTGATCTCGACGCAGCACGGCACGACCTGGACGAGCATGTCGACGTCGGACTGACTGTCGGCGGTCGTCTCGACATGGTCCAACAGGGTGATCAGCGCCTCGGTGGCGATTTCCAGTTCATGGACGCCCGAGCGCAGGGATCCAGGCATGGTCTCGCTCATCTCCTCGTTGCTGTCCCGTGGCATCCGATGACGCGAACGAAAGTGAACAAACGTTGTTTTCCGTTTCTACGTTGAGCCGCTGTGGCGGTCCGAGTCGTGGCGGGCGACCGGCCGGGGCGCGGAATCCGACCGAACCTTGTTTCCGGAGTGGAGCTGCACCGGACAGGGGCTGCATCCGATCGGATAACCGGCCGATCGCCCGCCTCGTTGTTTCTTGCGTCCAGGCCGTCCGAACCTGGTGCCCTGATGACTACCGGTCCCGGTGCGGCGGAGCGCAACGTCTGTGCCCACTGAGTCCGAGCTCCGGAGGACGATAATCACCTGATTGGCCCACCCGGGCCTCCGTTACGTGGCCATATGTGAGGTTCGTCGTCCGTTCGCAGGGCGCGCAACCGTCCAACATCGTGTTAGCTCTGAAGAATGGGCGATTGGGACGTCCCGTATCGACAGGGTGTGCTCGATGCGATGGCCCTCCTCCGAGGACAGTGGACGGTGGCGGTACTGTCCGCGCTCGCGTTAGGTGAGACGCAGTACAAGGACGTGCTGAACGCGGTCAACGACGTGGAGGAGCGGGTCGGCTGGGCGTCGCACGCGCGCCCGCTGAGCGACAGGGTGCTCACCGACACGCTGCGCCGCGCCCGACAGCACGGACTCGTGGTGCGGCGCGCCGAGGAAAAACCGTTCGGTGGCGTCTGGTACACGCTCACGCCGACCGGCCGGTCGTTGCTACGTGCGGTCCGACCGCTGGCCGAATGGGCACAGCACCACCGCGAGGAGATCCATGCCGCCTCACAGAGCGACAAGACCCGGTGACGTCCCGGTGAACTTGGTATGGCGCTGAGGAAAACTGCTCAGGACGCGGATGCGCCGAACCGCGCGGCGCGGGCTCGGCTGCGACCGGCGTCCTTGGCGGCGAACAGTGCGTTGTCCGCCGCCAGCAGCACCTCGTCCAGTTCGGTACCCGCGTTCGGGTAGGCCGCGGCGCCGATCGACATGCTCAACCTGACCACGGGCCCGTTGTCGCCGTGGATGCGCAGCGACCGGATGCGCTGGCACACCCGGTCGGCCACTTCGACGGCCTCGCCGATCCCTGTGTCGCACAGCAGGATGGCGAACTCCTCGCCGCCCAGCCGACCGCACAGGTCGCCGAACCGCACCTCCTGGCACAGCACGTCGGCGACGACGCGCAGCGCCTGGTCACCCACCGCGTGCCCGAACACCTCGTTCACGACGGTGAAGTGGTCCAGGTCGGCAGTCAGCACCCCGACCGACCTGCCGTGCCGGCGGGCCCGTTCCACTTCGATGGCGGCCAGGCGGTGCCAGGTCGCCGCGTTGAGCAGGCCGGTCTTCTCGTCCACGGTGGCGGCGTGCTCCAGCTGCCGCACCAGCACACTGCGGTGCAGCACGCACAGCGGGAGCAGCAGGAGCAGCGCCAGCCACGGCCGCCACGCCAGTACGGCGGCCAGGACGACGCCCACGCACAGCGTCGCGTACTCGATGCTGTTCTCCTGCCAGCTGCCCAGCACGCCGCGCAGTGACCGCTGGTCCCGCAGCAGGGCAAGGGCACCGGCCGCGACCAGCGAGTTGACCGTCGAATAGGCGATCACCACGAGCACGATGTCGATGAGGTCGGACGCGCGGGTCGGCGCCAGGGTCATGCCGTTCGGTGTCGCGCGCGCCACCGCACCCGCTGCCAGGCAGGACAGCACCACGCTGCTGACGTTGAACACCACCCGATACGGCTGGACGCCACTGACCCGGTACCAGCTTCTGGCCCACAGGTGCCCGTACAGGATCACCGCGGTCGCGGCGGCGAGCACCGGGGTGGTCAGCACGGCCGCCGACAGCGTCCAGACGGAACTCATGTTCACGTGTGGCGTGTCGGAGAACCAGCGGCGCATCCTCTCGACGCCGCGAGTCCACTCGGCCGCCACGATGCCGAGCAGGACGATCGCGCAGAAGAACTCCAGCCGCCGCGGTTTCACCGGGTGCATCACGCTCAGCACGACAGTGCAGCTCACGGTGGTGAGCTCGACAGCCAGCAGCAAGGCCACGGCCGGCCGTGGCAGCGCCCAGAGGCTCCAGTTCCTTACTCCGAACGGCGGCGAACGCACCCATTTCAGCAGACGCGTGCCGAGTGGCGCCGACCGCATAATGGGGCCGCTTGCGTCCTCGTCCGAGCCGGCGCCGGGCACGTCGTCGCCCGGATCACCGTCGGCGTCGATCAGGCCGTCCGAAATCTGGAAGGGGGTGCCCGCCGTGAGCAACAAGGACATCTGAGATCGAGTCCTGCGCCTGGACTCTCGCTCGTCCCTGGTTCGCAGCCAGGGACGAGCGACGTAGTACGCGATGACCACCACCAGACCCAGGCCGGCGAGCAGGGCGGCGAGTATCCCCGCCTGGCCGGCCGGATCACCGGTTGCCATGGTCGCCTACGGATTGTTGCCGGCTCAACATTGTGGGTTGCCTTCTGCTCGCTGATCACGTCGTCGCGTTTCTCGGAGCACGGCGAAAGTAGGTAAAGTTTGCTGATCGGCTGCGTGCACCCAGCCCCGTCCGCAGCTGATCGGCTGATCAGAACTGTACATCTCCCAGCAGCAGGTCGGAGATACGGAACGCCCGGTCCCATTGTGTCGTGTGCACGGTCTTGCCTGCCAGTTCCGGCTGCAGCTGCCACATGTTCTCGGAGACCGACTGCTCCAGCACCTGTTCGCCCTCGATGTCGTGGTCGAGTTCGCGGAACTCCCGGATGCTTTCCTGTAGTCCTTTCGTGATCGGCAGGTCCGGTGGCTCGATGACGTCCCGGCCGTTCGTCTTCGCGTGCGCCTGCCCGATCAGGAACATGTCGTAAATCTGGTCGTTGACGAAGTCGCTCTAGCGTTTCAGGTCGTCCTTGTCCACGTCGAGTTCCGCCGCAGGACGGAAGAACCGTGTGAACCTGCCCGCGCCCATCGCCGGCATGACCGCACCTCCGTCATCTCAGCCCGCCGACCTGGCCAGGTGCTCGAAGGCCAGCCGGACGGCCATCGCACCCTCGCCGACCGCCGACGTCACCCGCTTTATCGAACCGCTGCGCACGTCGCCTGCCGCGAACACGCCGGGACTGCTGGTCTCCAGTGTCAGCGGCGCCCGGTCCAACGCCTGCCACACGCCCTCGTTCGCGGTGCCGTTCATCGCGTCCCGCCCGGTCACG
>DASXYT010000267.1:0-14403 GCA_036502345.1 Pseudonocardiaceae bacterium
GCCAAGGACCTGTACGTCTCACCGTTCCTCGGCCCGCACGGCGAGTACGTGATGCGGGTACCCGAGCCGTCCGCGAGCCTGTCGGTCACCGTGGCGCTGCGCCAGGACGGCCGGACGACGTTGGCGGCCACCGTGCGCGGCACCCGGAAATCGGCGGGCACGTGGTCACTCGTGCGCATGCTGGCGCGGCGGCCGTTCATGCCGCAGCGGGTGTCCGCACTCATTCGTGGGCATGGGATCGCGCTCTGGCTGCGCGGCGTGCCGATAGCGCGACGTGTCCCGCACGTCCATCAGGAGGGGGTCCGATGACCAGCACATCCATCAGCAGGCCGCAGGCGGAGCAGCGGTGGCCGGGCGTCGAGACGGTGCCACACTCGTCGGTCCGGGCGTTCGCGGCCGAGCGCCTGTTCCGGTTCGCGGTACGCAACCTGCCGGTCCGCGTCGCACTGCCCGGCGGCGAACGCCTCGGCGCCGGTGGCCCTTCGGCACCCGTGATGCGGATCGAGCGGCCCGCCGCGTTCTTCCACCGGCTCGGTGTGGACGCCAAGATCGGCTTCGGCGAGTCGTACATGGCGGGGGACTGGTCGGCCACCGAGTTGGCCGACCTGTTGACCCCGTTCGCCGAGCGGATGGCCAGCATCGTGCCCGCGCCGCTGCAGACGCTGCGCCGCTGGGTCGACGCGCGGCAGCCGAGCGACGAACGGAACACCGTGTCTGGGGCGCGGTCCAACATCCACCGCCACTACGACCTGTCCAACGACCTGTTCGCGGCGTTCCTCGACGAGACCATGACGTATTCCTCGGGATGGTTCGAGCAGGACTCGACGGACCTGGCAGCGGCGCAGCGACGCAAAGTCGACGCGGTGCTGGACCTGGCCGGGGTGCGGTCCGGCACCCGTTTGCTGGAGATCGGCACCGGCTGGGGCGAACTGGCCATCAGGGCGGCCGGCCGCGGCGCGCAGGTGACCAGCGTGACCATCTCGGCGGAACAGCGGGATCTGGCAATGCGGAGGATCGCCGCTGCCGGCCTGACCGACCGGGTCGACGTGCGGCTGCAGGACTACCGCGAGGTGGCGGGCCGGTTCGACGCGGTGGCGAGCGTGGAGATGATCGAAGCGGTAGGAATCGACTACTGGCCCGAGTTCTTCAGCACGCTGGACCGACTCGTGGCGCCAGGCGGGCGGGTCGGCCTGCAGGCGATCGTGTTGCCGCACGACAGGATGCTGGCCACCAGGAACTCCTACACCTGGATCCACAAGTACATCTTCCCGGGCGGCATGTGCCCGTCGGTCACCGCGATCGAGGAGAACGTGCAGCGGCACACCAACATGCGGATCGACCAGCGCAGGCCGCTCGGTGTCCACTATGCACAGACGCTGCACCAGTGGCGGCACCGATTCCTGGACGCGTGGCCGGAGATCAAGGAACTCGGCTTCGACGACACGTTCCGTAGGATGTGGGAGTTCTACCTGGCTTACTCCGAAGCCGGTTTTCGGGGCGGCTACCTGAATGTGTGGCAGTTCGGGATCACGAAGTAGGCGCGCGCGGGGCGGCTGGCCTGCCGCTCAGACAGGCAGATTGACCACCATCACCGGGTTGGTCGTCGGCTGTCGCGACCCACCCGCCGGTTCCACGGTGACCCCGATCTGCGCCGTGCCGCCCAGCGTGTTCATCACCACCGGAGCGACCGAGTTGTTGCCATCGGCCGTCAGCACACCCAGCGAGCGGTAGCCGGCGGAGCCGATCGCCCACGCCTGATAGGTCTTGCCCGACGGTGTGTTCGGCATGTGGAACGCCAGGAACACGCCCTTGTTCAGCTTCCTCGACATCATCACAGTGGCGTTGCCGCCCGAAGCGCCGATGGCCGTCACCGACTGCGCGTCCGGCGCACCGAGCACCTGCGCGACCGGCGCGAACTCGGCCGCTGCCGAGGACAACGTCTCCTGCGCCTCGTTCAGTTCGTGCTGCGCGCGCAGCGCCGCCACACCGAATGTGCCGGCCAGCGCGAGCGCAACGGCCGCCGCGGCCGACGTGAGGGCGATGGCCCACCGTGGCACGCCCGCCGGACGGCCACGAGTCACGACCGGGCGCTCGCCACCCGGCGGTTCCTGCCTGGTCCTGCGGATCTCATTGAACACGCGCTGACGCAGCAGGTCCGACGGTTGTTCGGTCACCGCGGTGCCCAGCCGGTTCGCGGTCAGGCGCAGTTCGGCGACCTCGCGCGTGCACTCGGGGCACTCGGCGAGATGGCGTTCGAACTCGGCTCGCTCCGCGTCGTCCAGGGCGTTCAGGGCGTAGGCGCCGGTGAGCATGTGGACTTCGGTGTTCACAGGGCCACCCCCATACAGTCGCGCAGCCGGATCAGCCCGTCCCGCAGCCTTGTCTTCACAGTGCCGAGCGGCGTGGAGAGCAGTTTCGCCACGTCCCGGTACGTGTTGCCGCCGTAGTAGGCAAGCATCACCGATTCCCGTTGCAGTGTGGTCAGTGACGAGAGACATTTGCGTACTTGTTCGTGCTCGAGTCGCACGGTGACCTGCTCGGCCACCTCGTCGAATGCCGTCTCGACGGACATCGCGCCGACCCGTTCGTCCCGGTTGGTCGCGGCCTGCGCCGAGCGGACCCGGTCCACGGCTCTGCGGTGGGCCAGGGTGAGTGCCCAGTTCAGGGCGCTGCCCAACTCCGGGCTGTACCTGGTCGCGGTACGCCACAGCTCGACAAGGACCTCCTGCGTGACCTCCTCGGACTGGGCGACATCACGCACCACGCGGCGCACCACACCGAACACCGGACCCGCGATGTGGTGGTAGAGCTGTTCGAACGCGGCCTCGCTGCCTTTCGCGACCTCGACCAGCAGTTCTTCGGGCGTGGGTGTTGCGCCGGGCTGCCTCCCGGGCAGCCGGGCGGCCCCGCGCACCGACCGAACCGAGTCGTCCATGCGTGGCCCCTTTCGATGGTCGGCCACCCTGCGTTCGGAGCGGACCCTACGGCGGATTGGCCACCAACGCAGACGGGGCACCGGCCGCTACGGCCGGCGCCCCGCTGAGTCGAGCGTCAGGCCTGCATGGCCTGGTCGACCGATGCCTCGCTGTCCTCGTCGTCCGGTTCGTCGTCCTCGTCGGCGTCCACCGTGTCCAGCGGCTCGAACCACTCGACCAGCACCAACTCGTCGACGTCGTCCTCGTCGTCGGCCGAGCTGTCCGCTTCGGCGAAGTACGAGTCCAGCTCGATGCCGGCGAAGGCGTACTCGTCGAAGACCTCGAACATCCTGGCCACCGGCACCTCGTCCACCAGGCCCGCGAGGTCCAGCTGGTTCGTCGCGATGGCCTTCAGCAGCCGGATGACCAGCGCCTCCGCGATCGACCGGGGGCCGTCCCAGTCCGGCTGGCCCAGCCGGTAGCCGAGGATCGCGGTCGTGACCAGGAACTTCTTGGCGAACAGCGCCGTGTAGTGGCCCGCGTAGCGCGTCGGCAGGTCGTGCAGGACCCACAGCACTTCCTGCTCGCTGGCCGGGATCCCGGTGTCCTCCAGCGTCTGCACGTCGGCGAACAGTTCCTCGGTCAGCACCTCGAGACCGGTCATCAGCGCCCCGGCCAGCAGCTCCGTGGCCTCCTCGCTGACGTACCGCTCGTCCGACTCGTCAGCCGACTCGTCGAACCCGAACGACTCAGGGTCGAACGCGGCCAGCTCCGCGGAGGCGTCCAGCAGGCGCTCCCGGCGCACGTCGGCGTCCGTTTCATCCACATTGCCCAGCTCTGTGATGACGTCCAGGTCATCGAGATCGATCTCGATCTCCACGTCCTCGGCGTCGTCGCCGAGGCCGCCAAGAGCCGCGGCCAACTCCTCGTCGCTGGCGGTGACCTCGCAGCGCCGGACACCCCACTCGCTCAGCAGCTCGGTGCGTTCCAGCAGCTCACCGAGGACCTGGCGGGCCGCCTCCTCGGCGAACGCGAGCGCGGGCGCGTCCAACACCCAGGTGATCGACGCCCCACCCGGATGCACGGTGATCCGGTGGTCGACGGGCTCGATCTCGACTCCGTCCGGTCCCTCGATTTCGGCGAGCAGGTCGAGGTGCTCGTCCAGCAGCGCAGCAACGCCGTGCTGCTGGAGGGCGTCGAGAGCCGGGGTGTCCGCTGGCGGATTGACCTCGGCGGTCAGCTGATATTCCACATAAGGGAGTCTGACATCCCGCTGTCGTCGGCGTAACAACAGGGCATCGCCGCCCGCTGTGCTAAAGAGTGGGCGTGCAGGGGTGGGGAGGCAGTGGGGAGGGCGCCGTGACAGAACAGCACCGCCTGGTCGCTGGTCGCTACCGGCTGGGCGAGCAGGTCGGCAGCGGCGCCATGGGCATCGTGTGGCGGGCCAGGGACGAGCGGTTACGGCGGATCGTCGCCGTGAAGCAACTGCTGCTCCAGCCCGGCCTGGACGAGGAGCGCGCCGAGGAGGCCAGGCAGCGCGCCATGCGCGAGGCCAGGATCGCCGCCCGGTTGCACCACGCGAACGTGGTGATCGTCTACGACGTCGTCGAGGACGACGGCCAGCCGTGGCTGATCATGGAGTACGTGCCCTCGCGCAGTCTGGCGACGGCGCTGAAGGACGGCCCGATGGCGCCCTACCAGGTGGCCGGCATCGGCGCCCAGGCCGCCAACGGGTTGGCGGCGGCGCACGCGGTCGGCGTCGTGCACCGGGATGTCAAGCCGGGCAACGTGTTGCTCGGTGACGACGGTGTCGTCAAGATCGCCGACTTCGGCATCTCCAGGGCCGTGGACGACGTCGTGCTCACCGCCACCGGCCTGCTCACCGGCACCCCGGCGTATCTCGCGCCGGAGATGGCCAAGGGGGAGACGCCGGCACCACCGTCGGACGTGTTCGCGCTCGGCGCCACGCTCTACGCGGCCGTCGAGGGCATGCCACCGTTCGGGTTGAACGACAATCCGCTGGCCCTGCTGCACATGGTCGCCGCTGGCAGGATCCGCCCGCCGACGAACGCGGGACCACTCACCCCCGCGCTGCGGAACCTCCTCCGCGTCGACCCGGCCGACCGGCCCACCATGCGTGAGGCCCAGACGGAGCTGGCGGCGCTGGCCGCTCAGCGCACCGTCCCGACCGGCACGCCGGTGGCCGATCCGCACCTGGCCTGGACGAAACCGGTGGTCGAGCCGGTGCGGCAGCCGCACCGACCGACGATGCGAGTGGCCGCTCCGGCCCCGCCGGCACCTGCCGCCAACCTCGCCCGGACCCAGGTCGCGCCACCGCCCCGCCGCAGGCCCGTCCGACTGGCGTTGGCGCTGGCCATCGTCGTGGTGGCCGTCGGCGTCACCCTCGTCGTGCTCAACAGGGGAACCACCAGGTCAGCGGCCCGCCATCCGGCCGTGCCGCCGATAGCGGCGACAACGACCGAGCCGGCCACCGTCGCCCCCGCCGAGGTCGACCACACACTCACCTTCGCCGCCATGTCCGGCCTGGTGAACAGGTATTACAACCTGCTGCCCGCCGACGTCGACGACGCCTACCGGCTGCTGTCCGCGACCTATCGGCTGGCCCACCCACTGGGCGCGGTGCGCACCTTCTACGCCGGCATCAGGCTGGTCACGGTGAGCGACTTCCAGCCGGTCGGCCCCGGCACGGTCCGGGCGGTGGTCACGTTCGTCACCAGACACGGCGTGACCACCCATGAGCCGTACCGGTTCACCATCGTCCGGAGGCACGGCGACCTGATCATCGACAATGCGATAGCCGCTGCCGGCACCTGACAATTCCGTGACGGTGCGGAAGTTGGAACAAATTTACTGCATACATTCCAGTATGCCCGAATTCGCTGCGTGACTCCGGCCACAATTACCATTCACTCTCTGGCACACTCCAGTTCTGCAAGCAGAACTGAGCGATAGCGGGGACCCCGGTGACCGATCCGATCTTCGGGCGGGATCCGGCCTTCAGTCTGGTCAGGACATTGATGGACCGGCCATTACGCAATGGGCTTCCGCGAAGCCAAGATCATCCTGTGTTGGTGTTCGAGGGCGCGCGGGGCACAGGTAAGACGGCCATGTTGGATCGGTGGACCGGATTACTCGATCAGGTAGTCCCTTTCGCCCGGATCGACTTCGACGCCAACCTGGACGTCAGTCAACCGAAACTGCTCACGGCGCTGGCGTTCGAGCTCAGCAGGCGCTGCGCTGACCTGCTCACCCTACGTTTCCCCCGGTTCACCACAGGTCGGCTCGTGATGCGAATGAGCCTCGATCTGGAGAGAACCACTTCAAGGCCTGCAGGCAAGTGGAAGAAGGGCTGGACCAGGAGCGGAGCCCGGGCGCTGTGGAGCAGATTCTGATTCAGGCCGCACCCGGCGTCCTCGGTTTCGTACAGCAGCACTACGCGCCGGGTGTGCCGTTGCAGGAAGCCGCCGGACCGGTGGTCAGAGGCGCTATTTCCCGGTTGGCCACGATAGTCGCCAGGAAGTCCAATCGAATCACGCTCGGCGCTTTCCTGGACTGGTACGGCCATCGGGGACGTGGCTTCACCAACGACGCCACGGCTGTGCTCATCGACCTGAACCGCTGGGCCTGCGATGCCGACGACGAGGACAACAGTCAGCGGATCAACGAACTGCTGTGGGACGCGTTTCTGACCGATCTGGGCGACGAGTACCGGCGAGCGGGCCGGGCTCGTGATCTGTCGGCCAACAGCGTGATTCTGTTGGACAACGTGGACACCGAAGGTGGCCGGTCGTTCCTGAGCCAACTGGTGCGCAGCCGCAAGGCGCGGCTCGCCGGCTACCGGCTGGAACCGGAACCGCTGACCGTCATCGCCACCAGTCGCGGTGCGCTGTTGTCCGACCTGCCGCTCGCCGAGCAGATCGAGTACTCGGGCGACTGCGACCATGCGGCACACCTGGTCCGGTCGGACGGCACCGTGCGGCACTGGTGGTGCCGTTACCCGTTGGCGGATCTCACCGTCGACCAGGTCGGCAGCATGGTGTCCGAGCTGAACCTGCCGGACGGCAACAACGAGCGCCTGACCAGGATGACCCACCAGTTGACCGGCGGTCACCCCTCGTCCACCCGGCTGGTGTTGGACGCGGTGGCCGAACGCCCGCAGCACCGCGACGAACTCGCCAGGTTGCTCGACCTGCCGGAACGCTGCAGCAGTTGTCGAACCTGGTCAACCACCAGACCGTGCCGGCGGCCAGCGGTGATCTCAGCTTCGCCTACCAGAACCACGGCAACCCGGGCGGCAAGCCGCTGCCGGTGCTGTCGATACCGCCGGCCGGATCGGCACCGATCGCCACATGCGCGTCGGACAAGCCCGGCTACGCGTACTGCACGCCGGTCATCTAGGGGTGTGTCCAGCAACCATGGCGGCCGGAATTACCCGGTGAGGGTACTGGATGCACCACTAGGCACCGTTGCCAGGTCCCGGCGGGACCGAGGGACCTGGCAACGCGGCACCCGGCTTACTGACTGCCGCCGGGAGCGTTGTTCGGCGGGCCGCCGCTCGCGCCACCACCCGGTGCGCCGCCCTGGCCCGAGGTGGCCTGGCCGGTCCTCGCGTCGATGGTGCTGTCCTCGATGGTCGTCGCCGTGGCCTGCTGACCGGCCAGCGTGGCCACCACGGTCACCGTGTTGCCCTTGACCACCTTGCTGATCGTGTCCGAGCCCCGGTCCACCGACGTGCTGGTGTCGAGGATGTAGCTCTGCGTGTAGCCGTCCTTCGACTTCACGGTGACGTCGTTCGCGGAGATCGCGGTGACCGTGCCGGTCTGGAGCCGTTCCGTGGTGTAGCCGTTGCTGCCGTTGGCCACCACGAAGTCGCCGTGCAGGGCGTTGGCCACGCCGAGGCCGCCACCGCCGAACCGGCCGCCACCGGCACCGCCAGGGCCGCCGCCGAACCCACCGCCGGGACCGCCGCCCTGGCTACCGGTGGCCGAACTGCCGTTGGTCGCGGCCATCACGGCTGCCGTGCCGCTGCCCACGATCACCACGGCGATCGCGGCGGAGATGACGATTCGCTTGGTGGACCAGGGGGTGCGCGGCCGTTGTGGAGCCGGCGCGCCCCAGGTGCCCTCTGCTTCTGGAGTGGTCATGCCCCCACTGTCGGGCTGTCTGCTGTGCGAGCGCTGTGTCACCGTTAGGCGGTCGCTGTGCGGGCCGTCCACAGCTGATGCACAGTGAAGGCACAGCATGGCCACAAGGAACTCTCGGATGATCGGACACCATGGTGGCAGTAGTGAACCCGAGCCCGGTGCGGGTGCTCGTGGTGGACGACGAGTCGACGCTGGCCGAGTTGGTCACGATGGCGCTGCGCTACGAAGGCTGGGATGTGCGTAGTGCCGGCACCGGCATGACCGCCGTGCGGCTGGCCAGGGAGTTCCGGCCGGATGTCGTCGTGCTGGACGTGATGCTGCCCGACCTGTCCGGTCTGGACGTGCTGCACCGGCTGCGGGAGCGCTCCCCGAACCTGCCGGTGCTGTTCCTGACCGCGAAGGACGCCGTCGAGGATCGGATCGCCGGCCTCACGGCGGGCGGCGACGACTACGTGACGAAGCCGTTCAGCCTGGAGGAGGTCGTGCTGCGGCTGCGTGCACTGCTGCGTCGCACGCAGGTGGCCGAGGCCGTCGCCGAGTCCGTGATCACCGTCGGCGACCTGACGCTGGACGAGGACAGCCGCGAGGTGCACCGGGCCGGCCAGCCGATCGAGCTGACCGCGACCGAGTTCGAACTGCTGCGCTACCTGATGCGCAACGCCCGCAAGGTGTTGAGCAAGGCGCAGATCCTGGACCGGGTCTGGAACTACGACTTCGGCGGCCAGGCCAACATCGTCGAGCTGTACATCTCCTATCTGCGCAAGAAGATCGACGCCGGTCGGGACCCGATGATCCACACGCTGCGCGGTGCTGGCTATGTCCTCAAGCCCACTGCGTAACCGCCCGCGCGCCAGGTCGCTGCGGGCCAGGCTGCTGGTCGCCGTGATCGCGCTGCTGGCCGTGGTGTGCCTGATCATCGGCGTGGTCACCGAGTTGTTCCTGCACAGGTTCCTGCTGGCCCAGTTGGACACCCAGCTCACGTCGTCGGCCGGCCCGCGCCATCCCGGTGGCGGTCCCGGCGGTTTCGGCCCGCCGGCGTGCAACGGGTCGTTTCCCGGTGATCGGCAGCCGGTGCTCGGTCTCCCGTTCGGCTCGATCACGGGCACCGTCGTGAACGGGCACGTCATGGCCAGCCAGTTCGCCGAGTCGGGGTGCCTGGAGCCACTGCCGGCACAGGACACCGCCGCCATCACGGTGGGCCGGCCGGGCGTCCCGTACACCCAGGACATCGGCTCGCTGGGCGACTACCGCCTGGTCACCGAACAGAACGTGGACGGCTCGATCGGCATCACGGGGGCACCACTGTCCACCGTGGACGCCACGATCACCAGCCTCGGATTCATCCTGGGCGGTGTCGCCGCTGTCGCGCTGGTCGCGGCGACGATCGCCGGTGCGGTCATCGTGCGTCGCCAGTTGCGGCCGCTGCGCCGGGTGGCGGACACCGCGAGCCGGGTCGCCGAGCTGGAACTTGACCGTGGCGACGTGGCCCTCTCGGTCCGGGTGCCCGAGGCGGATACCGATCCGAACACCGAGGTCGGCCAGGTCGGCGCGGCCCTGAACCAGATGCTCGGCCACGTCGGGAACGCACTGGCCGCCCGCCAGGCCAGCGAGATGCGGGTCCGCCAGTTCCTGGCCGACGCAAGCCACGAACTGCGCACCCCACTGGCCGCGATCCGCGGCTACGCCGAGCTGACCAGGCGCAGCAACGACGACGTGCCGCCCGCCGTCGCGCACGCGATGCGCAGGGTGGAGTCCGAGTCGGACCGGATGACCGTCCTGGTGAACGATCTGTTGTTGCTGGCCCGCCTGGATTCCGGGCGCCCGCTGGTACAGGATGACGTCGACCTGTCCCGGCTGGTGGTGGACGCCGTCAGCGACGCGCACATCGCAGGGCCCGGCCACGCCTGGCGGCTGGACCTGCCGCCCGATCCGGTGGTGGTCAGCGGCGACGCCCAGCGGCTGCACCAGGTGCTGGCGAACCTGCTGTCCAACGCGCGGACCCACACCCCGCCAGGCACCACCGTGACCACCGGCCTGCGCGTCAACGGCGGTCCGATCACGCTGACCGTGGCCGACGACGGCCCCGGCATCCCGGCCGATCTGCTGCCCGAGGTGTTCGAGCGGTTCGCCAGGGGGGACACGTCCCGGTCCCGCAACGCCGGCAGCACCGGGCTCGGGCTGGCCATCGTGGCCGCCGTCGTCACCGCCCACGACGGCACCGTCGGCGTGACGAGTGAGCCGGGTAACACGGCATTCACCGTTACGTTGCCCCGTCACAGCTCGGGCACAGCCGCGCCACAACCGTGACCAAGGTCCGCTGGCGAGTCTGGGGCCATGACGACCACCACGGTTCCCGGCGCACAGCAGGAGCACACCGGCCCGACCACGGCCGCCCCGGTGCTCGATGTGGTTGTCCCGGTGTACAACGAGCAGACCGACCTGGCGCCCTGCGTCCGCAGGCTGCACGCCTATCTCGCCGAACACTTCCCGTACCCCTTTCGGATCACCGTGGCGGACAACGCGAGCACGGACGCCACACCCGAGGTGGCCGCGTCGCTGGCCGCGGAACTGCCCGAGGTGCGGTCGGTCCGGTTGGCGCAGAAGGGCAGGGGCAACGCGCTGCGCACGGTGTGGTCGGCATCGGACGCCGAAGTGCTCGCCTACCTGGATGTCGACATGTCCACAGATCTGACCGCGCTGCTGCCGCTGGTCGCGCCGATCCTGTCCGGGCACTCCGAACTGGCCATCGGCAGCAGGCTGGCCAGGGGAGCGCGGGTGGTGCGCGGTGCCAAGCGGGAGTTCATCTCGCGCTGCTACAACCTGATCCTGCGTGGCACGCTGGCTGCCCGGTTCTCCGACGCCCAGTGCGGTTTCAAGGCGATCAGGGCCGACGTGGCCGCTCGCCTGCTGCCGCTGGTGCAGGACACCGGCTGGTTCTTCGACACCGAGTTGTTGGTCCTCGCCCAGCGCGCCGGCCTGCGGATCTACGAGGTGCCGGTGGACTGGGTGGACGACCCGGACAGCACGGTCGACATCCGGTCCACGGCAATGGCCGACCTGCGCGGCGTGGCCAGGCTGGGTCGGGCGCTGCTCACCGGCGAGCTGCCGATCACATTGCTGCGCAAGGAATTCGGGCGCGACCAGTCACTCGCCGATCCACCTGGTGTGCCGCGAGGACTGGCAGGCCAGGCCATCCGGTTCGCGGTGATCGGTGTGGCCAGCACGCTGGCCTATCTGCTGCTGTTCGTGGTGTTGCGCGGCTCGATGGGCGCCCAACCCGCCAATCTGGTGGCGCTCCTGGCGACGGCCATCGCGAACACCGCGGTCAACCGCAGGGTCACGTTCGGCGTGCACGGCAGCCAGGGCGCCGGCAAGCACCAGTTCCAGGGCCTGATCGTGTTCGGCATCGGGCTGGCCATCACCAGCGCCGCACTCGCCCTGTTGAGCACACCGAGCAGGCTGCTGGAACTCGGCGTGCTGGTCGCCGCCAACCTGGTGGCCACCGTCGTCCGGTTCGTGTTGTTGCGCGCGTGGGTGTTCCGCGCCCAACGGCCACGTGAGCTCGCTGACTCCTACTCGAAAGGCTCGTGATGTCCGCGACCACCCTGTCTCCGCCGTCCGTCGCACCGCCGGCCCGCGTCCGACGTCCCGAGGTCGCAGTCCGGGTGGCCCTCGCGGTGCTGCTGGTCGGTACCGCGGTGCTGTACCTGTGGAACCTCAGCGCGTCCGGCTACGCCAACGACTTCTATGCCGCCGCTGTGCAGGCCGGCACGCAGAGTTGGAAGGCCTGGCTGTTCGGATCACTCGATCCGGGCAACGCGATCACCGTGGACAAGCCGCCTGCAGCACTGTGGGTGATGGGCCTGTCCGGGCGGATCTTCGGGTTCAACTCGTGGAGCCTGCTGGCGCCGCAGGCCGTCGAGGGCGTGCTGTCGGTGTGGCTGCTGTTCGCGACGGTGCGCCGCTGGTCCGGCCCGGTCGCCGGCCTGCTGGCCGGTGCCGCGCTCGCGTTGACCCCGGTGGCGGCGCTGATGTTCCGGTTCGACAACCCGGACGCGCTGCTGGTGCTGCTGATGGTGGCCGGTGCGTACTGCGTGGTGCGGGCCACCGAGCGGGCGTCGGTGCGCTGGCTGATGTTGGCCGGCACGGCGGTCGGCTTCGCGTTCCTGACCAAGATGTTGCAGGGTTTCCTTGTCCTGCCGGCATTCGCGCTGGTGTACCTGCTCGCGGCGAACACATCGCTGCGCAGGCGGGTGCTGCACGTGCTGGCCGCCGGGGTGGCCGTCGTGGTGTCGGCTGGCTGGTTCATCGCGTTGGTGGAACTGTGGCCCGCCGGGTCGAGGCCGTTCATCGGCGGTTCGACGGACAACAGCCTGCTGGAACTGGCGTTGGGCTACAACGGCCTCGGCCGGATCGTCGGCGGTTCCGGCAACGGTGGTGGTGGCGGCGGTGGCACCTCGTTCGGGGGCAGCACCGGGATCACCCGGCTGTTCGGCGCGAGCATGGGCACCGAGATCTCGTGGCTGCTGCCGGCTGCGTTGATCGCGCTGGTCGCCGGGCTGTGGTTCACCAGAAGTGCGCCGCGCACCGACCGGACCAGGGCGGCGCTGCTGCTGTGGGGCGGCTGGCTGGTCGTGACCGGTGTGGTGTTCAGCTACATGCAGGGCACCATCCACCCGTACTACACGGTGGCGCTGGCCCCGGCGATCGCGGCGCTGGTGGCGGTGGCCGGGCGTGAGCTGTGGCGGGGCAGGGCGCAGTTCGCGTGCCGGATCGCGTTGACGTTGATGATCGCTGTGACCGGGGTGTGGGACTATGTGCTGCTGGCGCGGACGTCCGACTGGCTGCCGGCGCTGCGGTGGGTCGTGTTGCTGGTGGCGGCCGTGGCCGCGTTCGCGGTGCTGTTCGGCAGGCGGCTGGGTGTGGCGGTGGTGATCACGGCGCTGGTCGGGGGTTTGCTGGCCACGTCGGCGTATGCGGTGGACACGGCGAGCGCGCCGCACACGGGGTCGATCCCGACGTCCGGTCCGAGCACTGGTGGCGGCGGTTTCGGTGGCGGCGGCGGTTTCGGGTCCACGTCATCGGCGCTGGACACGGCGCTTTCGGCGAGCACCACGCGATGGGCTGCGGCCACGATCGGTTCGCAGACGGCGGCGTCGCTGGAGTTGTCCACCGGTGCGTCGGTGATGGCGATCGGCGGTTTCACCGGATCAGATGACTCGCCGACGCTCTCCCAGTTCGAGGCGTACGTAAAGGCGGGCGAGATCCACTACTTCGTGGCAGGTGGCGGCTTCGGCGGTGGCGGCGGTCCTGGCGGCGGCGGTGGTTCCGGTGCGGCGGCGCAGATCACCAGTTGGGTGACCAGCCACTACACCTCCACCACGATCGGGGGACAGACCGTGTACGACCTGACGAAGTCGCCAAGTGGCTGAGTCACGCATCGTGTACGGGTGAGCGGGCCGAGTTGCCGATACGCTGCCAACAACGGGTCTGGAGGAGTGCAGATGGCAACGTGGGGCGACTTGGTCACGTTCGTGCGGACCGAGTACCGGGTGAGCAGGGTCGAGCAGGACGAGATCCGGATCGAGGTCGAGTTCGAGGACGAGCGCCGGCAGGCGGTGGTGATCTATCGCGAGGTGCTCGACCAGAAGGAAGAATGGATCCAGATAGCGTCGCCGTGCGGCAAGGCGGCGGAGGTGAACCTGTTGGCGCTGCTGACCGAACTGGGGCAGACGGCGGTGTGCGGCGGTGCGGTCATCATGGGCGAGTACGTGGCCGTGCGGCACTCGCTACCGCTGGAGAACCTGGACATCAACGAGTTCGTCGACCCGCTGGCCCTGGTGGCCGGGGTGGCGGACGAGTTGGAGGAGAAGTTCACCGGCGGCGACGGCTACTGAGGCCCTTGACGGATGGGGTCGTGGTCGTGCGGCTGCGCAAGGAGTCGGACGTGGCTGCGATCGCGGCGGCCAGCCATGACCCGGAGACGCGCCGTTGGCTCACTGACCGCCCGATGGACGACGAGGCCAGGCGAACGAGCCTGGCCAGGGTCGAGGAGGCGTGGCGGCGCGGAAAGTCGGCCCCGCTGGTGATCGCGGACGCCGGGACGGATGAGCCGGTCGGCCTGATCAACCTCCAGTTCGGGGATTCGACGACGGTCGCCTACAGCGTGTTCCCTGCTTATCGAGGCAGGGGCATCGCACCGAGGGCGCTGCGACTGGTGAGCGACTGGGCCTTCGCTGATCTGGGCATGAACCGGCTGCTCCTGGAGGCCGACGAGGCGAATGCGGCTTCGCTGAGGGTCGCCGAGAAGTGTCAGTTCCAGC
>DASXYT010000268.1:0-14543 GCA_036502345.1 Pseudonocardiaceae bacterium
AAGGCCAACCGGCACAAGCTGGCGGAACTCCCGGTGCTCTGGGCCTACGCGCGGGATCTCTACCAAACCCCAGGTTTCGGCGACACCGTCGACTTCGACCACATCAAGCGGCACTACTACATGACGCACCGGGACCTGAACCCGTCCGGGATCGTGCCGGTCGGGCCGGACCCGAGCGGCTGGCACACCGCGCACGGCCGGGAGAGCCTGGGCGGGCGCCCGTACGGCAAGGGCACGCCACCGGCGAACCGGTGACGTGCCCAGCCGAACAAATCAGAACTCAGTGGAAGGCGTGCTCCGGAGCGGGGAACTGCCTGGTGCGTACCTCGGCCGCGAAGTCGCTCGCGGCCGTGGACAGCACGCCGGCCAGGTCCGCGTAGCGCTTCACGAACCGGGGCGCCTTGCCGCGCCGCAACCCGGCCATGTCCTGCCACACCAGCACCTGGGCGTCGCAGTCGGGCCCGGCGCCGATGCCGACCGTCGGGATGTACAGCTCGTGCGTGACCCGCTTGGCCACCTCGGCCTTCACCATCTCCATGACGACGGCGAACGCGCCTGCCTCCTGGACGGCGATGGCGTCGGCGACGATCTCCTCGCCCGCGTCGCCTCGACCCTGTACCCGGTAGCCACCGAGGTTGTGTTCACTCTGTGGGGTGAAGCCGATGTGCCCCATCACTGGGATACCGGCGGAGGTGATCGCTTCGATGTGCGCGGCGAACCGCCGGCCGCCCTCCAGCTTGACGGCGTGCGCGTTGCCCTCCTTCATGAACCGCACGGCGGTGGCCAGTGCCTGCTCGGGCGAGAGCTGGTAGGAGCCGAACGGCAGGTCGGCCACCACGAGCGCCTGCTTCGTCGCTCCGGTGACGGCCCTGACCAGCGGCAACAGCTCGTCGACCGTGACGCCGAGGGTGGTCTCGTAGCCGAACACGTTGTTCGCGGCTGAGTCGCCGACCAGCAGCACCGGGATGCCTGCCTCGTCGAACAGTTCGGCTGAGTACATGTCGTAGGCGGTGAGCATGGGCCACGGCTCGCCGCGCTCCTTGAGCTCCCGCAGGTGGTGGATGCGGACTCGCTTGGCCGGCTTTACAGCCTGAGCACCGGGCCCACTGCCGTACGGAGCCGCCATCTCGACACCCTCTGGAGGGTTTGACATCGTCGTCGACCGTCCTTCCGTCGAGGCCCGGGGATTTCCGGGTCCCCGCGTCATGTGCGGATGGTGTACGACACGAGCGTGACACCACGGACTGCCATCGCGCAGCGCGGTGCGACACGCTTCACACAGAGCCTCGTCACACTGCCGTGTCAGGCGGTGAGCAGCAGGTACGCCATTCCGCCGCCCATCAGCGCCCGGCAGCCGTGCACCGCGAGCGGCCTGGACAGCACCAGAGGCAGCCCCGACCAGCCGGCCGACACCCCGACACCGGCGGGCGCGAGGCGGGTCGCGCGCAGCACGGACCAGACCGCGTAGATCAGGAAGTACACGCCGAACGCACCGGCCAGCGGCGAGCTGCCCATGGCCATGCCGGCCACCTCGGAACTGCCACCGATGGCCAGCACCATGTAGACCATGCCGAAGCTGGCCATCATGTGCTGCGTGTGGTCCCAGTTGTCCTGGTCGGACCAGCCGGCTGGCCTACGCAGCAGCACGGCCGCGAAGAACACCGCCTGACCACCGAACAGCACCACCCACACCGGGGTCGGCAGCAGCCGCGTCCACGACAGCACCATGGCGATCATGCCGACGGCCATCACGACGTGGCCGAAGTCCTCGTGCCGCCGAGGCAGGCCTGCCGGCTTGTTCTCCCGGCGCGCGGTGGCGGCGAGGCGGAGCAGGCACGTCACGGTGACGGCGGCGAACACGGCCGTGATCACCCAGCGAACCGCAGCCGGCTCAGCCACTTGTCGCCTCCTCCTCGGCGTGTGTCCCCTCAGTCATGAGTGAACACGCTCCGTGTGCGGAGATCGAGCGGGCATCCGGGCGACCCGTTCACTCACAAGGGGACGGTAGCGCGCTCCCGCCAGCCACTCGTGATCGGCAGCCGCCTGTCCCTGCCGAACGCCTTGTGACCGATCTTGGTGCCCGGCGGGTACTGCCTGCGCTTGTACTCCGCGGCGTCCACCATCCGCAGCACCTTTTCCACCAGCGCCGGGTCGAAACCGGCCGCCAGCAGGTCGGCGTAGCCCTTGTCGCCCTCGACGTAGTCGTCCAGCACGGCGTCCAGCAACTCGTAGTCGGGCAGCGAGTCGCTGTCCAACTGGCCGGGCCGCAGTTCGGCGGACGGTGGCTTCTCGATCGAGTTCTCCGGGATCGGCGGCACCTCACCGCGCTCCGCGGCCACCGCGTTGCGCCACCTGGCCAGTTCCCACACCAGCGTCTTGGGCACGTCCTTGATCGGCGCGAAACCACCGACCGCGTCGCCGTAGATGGTGGAGTAGCCGACCGCGAGTTCGGTCTTGTTGCCGGTGGCCAGCACCAGGTGGCCTGCCGAGTTGGACAGCGCCATCAGCGTCATGCCACGGCACCGCGCCTGGATGTTCTCCTCGGCCAGCCCGGTCAGGCCCAGTTGGTGCACGAACACCGACACCATGGCCGCGATCGACTGCACGTCGTAGTGCAGGCCGGTCCGCTGCGCCAGGTCGTCGGCGTCGGACCGGGAGTGCTCCGACGAGTAGCTGGACGGCATCGACACCCCGTACACGGCGTCCGCACCCAGCGCGTCCACGGCCAGCGCGGCAACCACGGCCGAGTCGATGCCGCCGGACACGGCGATCACCGTCGATCGGAAGCCGTTCTTCACCGCGTAGTCGCGCAGCCCGGTGACCAGCGCCGACCACACCTCGGCGCAGTCGGACAGCGGCGCGGCGGGTGTCGGCGTCGGCGCCGGTTCGTAGGGAGCCAGCGGCCGGTCGGACAGTGTCGTCCGACGCACGTCGAAACCGAGCACGTCACCGGTGGTGTCGTGCTCGGCGGCCGGCAGGTCGAGGTCGACCACCAGCAGGTTCTCCACGAACTGCGGCGAGCGGGCCAGCAGTCGACCCTCCGCGTCGACCACCATCGAGTCGCCGTCGAACACCAACTCGTCCTGGCCACCGACCCAGTTCACGTAGGCCAGCGGCGCACCGGCCTCCTTGGCCCGCCGCCGCACCAGCGGCAGCCGCTGGTCGTCCTTCTCCCGCTCGTAGGGCGACGCGTTGGGCACCAGCAGCAGGTCGATACCGGCGGCGCCGAGCGCGGACACCGGCCCGCCGTCCTGCCAGATGTCCTCGCAGATCACCATGCCGATGTCCAGCCCGTGCAGCCTGATCACCTGGAGTTCGTTGCCCGGCTTGAAGATCCGGTACTCGTCGAACACCCCGTAGTTGGGCAGGAAGTGCTTGAACTGCCGCGCCACCACCTCACCCTGGTACAGCACGGCGGCGGCGTTGCGCGGGCCGGTCTCGTCCCGGTCCAGGTAGCCGACGAACACGGCCACGTCACCGCAACCGGCCTCGGCCAGCCGTTCGGCGAGCGTGACCAGCGTGCGCCGGGACGCCTCACCGAACGACTCCCGCAGGGCGAGGTCCTCGACCGGGTAACCGGTCAGCGCCATCTCGGGGAACAGGGCGACGTGGGCACCGGCCTCGGCGGCCTTGCGGGTCCACGTCAGCACCACGTCGGCATTGCCGTCCAGGTCGCCGACAAAGGTGTTCACTTGGGCGAGCGCGATGCGCAACTGCGGCATATCCACATTGTCGTCCACGCCCACCTGTCACGCGCAGGAGATGTGGTGGACCATACGGAGTACCTACCGGTCGGGATGGCACCATCACTGTGTGTCCTCCTCGCCCCGTCGCTTCCGTGGTCCGATGGTCGCGATCAGCCTGGCCGCTGTCGTGGTCTCCGTCGCGGCCTGCTCATCCGTCAGCCTCGGTACCGGGGTGCCGGCGTCCGTCGTGGAGAAGGACGGCCCGGCCGGCCCGGTACCGGCGGGACTGGCGTCGTTCTACGGCCAGCCGCTGTCCTGGGGTGACTGCGAGCCGTACGCCACCAGTTCCGACGACCGGACCGCGTACCAGGCCGCCGGCCTGCAGTGCGCGCGGCTGCGGGTGCCGCTGGACTACGCGAACCCCAAGGGCTCGACGATCACGCTGGGCATCATGCGGGTCAGGGCGACCGACCGGGCCGACCGGATCGGCTCACTGCTCACCAACCCGGGTGGCCCCGGCGGTTCCGGCCTGGAACTGGTGGCCAACCTGGCGAAGCCGTGGGCGGCCACCGACCTGGCCAAGCGGTTCGACCTGATCGGCTTCGACCCGAGGGGCATCGGGTCCAGCCAGCCCGCGGTGCGCTGCCTCACCGGTCAGCAGCAGGACCAGGTCCGCGCCTCCGACCTGGACGACCAGACGTCGCCGGAAGGCATCGCGGCCTACGAGAAGCAACAGCAGCAGTACGCGGCCGCGTGCGCCGCGAACACGGGCTTCGGCAAGCAGATGCTGGCCAACATCGGCACCCGGGACGTCGCCAAGGACATGGACGTGCTGCGGTCCGCGCTCGGCGATCCGAAGCTGACCTACCTCGGTTACTCCTACGGCACGGCGCTGGGCAGCACCTACGCCGAGGACTTCCCGAAGAACGTGCGGGCGATGATCCTCGACGGCGCCGTCGACCCGACGGAGAGCGAGGTCCAGGAGACGGTCGCGCAGGGCACCGGTTTCCAGACCGCGTTCGACCAGTTCGCCAAGTGGTGCTCCGACCAGCACGAGTGCGCACTGGACAACAATCCGGCAGGCGCCACGAAAGCATTCCAGGCGCTGGTGAATCCGCTGCTGACCAAGCCGGTGCAGGTCGGCGACGGCCGGCAGTTGACCTACGACGACGCGACGACCGGCGCGATCCAGGCGCTGTACTCGCAGCAGTACTGGACCTACCTCAACACCGGCCTCGGTGAGCTGAAGCAGGGCAGCGGCCGCACGCTGATGGCGCTGGCCGACGTGTACGACGGCCGCAACCAGGACGGCAGCTACAGCAACGAGCAGGACGCGTTCACCGCGGTCCGCTGCGTCGACGACCCGCCGGTGACCGACCCGAAGGTCCAGTTGGCGGCCGAGCAGCAGTACAAGCAGGTCGCGCCGTTCCTCAACGACGGTCGACCGGCGGTGGCCCAGGCGGACGCGTGCGCCTCCTGGCCGGTGCCGCCGACCGGCAAGCCGCACACGCCCAGCGTGGCCGGCCTGGCGCCGGTGCTGGTGGTGTCCACCACGAACGACCCGGCGACGCCGTACCAGGCGGGCGTGAACCTGGCGAAGGCGTTGGGCGGCGGGCTGCTCACGTTCGAGGGCACCCAGCACACCGCGTTCCTGCAGGGCATCTCGTGCGTCGACCAGTACGGCTCGGCCTACCTGACCGACCTGAAGCTGCCGCCCGCGGGTACTCGCTGCACGCGCTAGCGGGTCCGGCCGACGAGTGCCGCGAACACCGCTCCGACAACGCAGATCACCGCTGTGCACAGGAAGATCTCGCGGTACTCGGTGAGCAGCGCGCCGCGCAGCACGGCCTCGTAGCCGGCCAGTTCCTTGCGGAACACGGCGGCGCTGACACCGAACGGCAGCGGTGTGTCCACTGTGGATGTCAGAACCTGGAACCTGTGCAGGCCCCACGCGGACAGCGCTGACACGCCGACCAGCATCCCGGTCATCCTGGCCACCACCACAGCGGCCGACGCCACCCCGTGCCGATCGGCGGGCACCACGCGCAGCACGGCGGCGGACAGTGGCGCGATGACCAGGCCGAGCCCGAGCCCCGCGATCACCAGATCGGTGTCCAGCGTCGGCAGGCTCAGCGGCCCGAGCACGTAGTGCGCCGCGCGAATGTCCACCGGCCAGCGCGAGATCAGCAGGTAGCCGGCCGCCGCGACGACCATGCCGACCGCGCCGACCACGGCGTCGCCGATCTTGGCGGCGACCAGCCCGCCGATGACCGCACCGATCGGCAGCGCGACGAGAAACCGCACCAGCAGCAACGCTGTCTGCGTCGCGTCCATACCGAGCAGCGTCTTGGCGAACAGTTCCAGGTCGACCAGGGTCACCATCAGCGCGGCACCGGCGGCCAGGCTGGCACCGAGCGCCGCCAGGAACGGCAGCATCCGCACCCCAGTCGGATCGAGCAGCCGGTGCTTCGCCCTCGCCTCCCACGCCACGAACGCCACCAGCACCACCCCAGCGGCCACCAGCACCGGCACGCCCCACGTCGGCAGCACCGATCGGGCCGGATCGGGGTTGTACAGGCCGACGACGAGCAGACCGAGCGCACCGGCCAGCAGCGCGCCGCCGACGAAGTCGGGCTTGTCGGTGCCGGCGCGCGCGGGCCGCCCACCGGGAATGGCGAACCGCACCGCGACCATCGCGGCGGCCGCCAGCGGCACGTTCACCCAGAAGATGCCGCGCCAGTCGATCAGCGCGGCCAGCCCGACGCCGTACAGCGGGCCGAGCACGCTGCCCAGTTCCTGCGCCGCACCGACCAGACCGAGCACGCCGGAGCGCCGCTGCTCCGGCCACAGGTCACCGACCAACGCCAGGGTCACCGGCAGCAGCGCGCCACCGGAGATGCCCTGCACGGTCCGCCCGACGACCAGTTCGACCAGGCCACCGGACAACGCGGTCACGGCGGAACCGATGCCGAACACCGCAAGACAGCTCAGCACCAGCGCGCGCCTGCCGAACAGGTCGGACAACTGACCGAGCAGCGGCATCGCGGCCACGTAGCCGAGCAGGTAGCCGGTGACGACCGGGGTGGCCTGCTCCAGGTGGTTCACCGGGATCCGCAGGTCGGTCACGATGTCCAGCAGCACGCCGACCACGACGTACGCGTCCAGCGCGGCCAGCAGCACGGCGAGCCCGCCCACGCTGATCGCCAACGATCGCCGTGCCGGTGCCGGCGCGGCCAGTGCGGTGGTCACGCCGGTGCGGTCACGGAGACCGGCTCGTTCACGTTCGAGATGACCACGTCGACCCGCGCCCCCTGGCTGCCGCCGTTGCCCGGCACCGCGAACTCGGCCTTGACCGGCAGGTGTTTGCCGGCCGTCGCCACCCACAGCGTCGCGGTCACGTCCGAGTTGATGCCCGGCACGAGCGCTGCGACCACGCCCTTGGCGACCTTGCCGGTGATCCGGTAGCAGTCCGTGCCGTTCACCGACTCCTGGCCCTGCGTGCTGGCGCCCTGCACGCTGGTCAGCACTTTGGCCACACCACGGTTCGGATCCAGGATCGCGGTCGGGTCGAACAGGTTGCCGGCCAGCGCCGCCGGGATCTTCTGGTACCCGCCGGTCGCGCCCTTGAGGTAGAAGGTCTTGTTCACCAGCACGAAGTCGACCTGCAGGGTCTGGCCGAGTTCGGAGATCTTGGCGTTGCCCTTGGCCTGGCCCTGCGCGTTCAGGTCACCGTCCGCGTTCTGGATCGGCACCCCGGCCAGCGTGCCGTTCACCGTGATCGAGAAGTGCACGCTGGTCACCGCCCGCATGGCGGCGCCGGAACTGCTCAGCAGTGTCGATGCGGCCGGCAGGTTCGCCGTCCCGCCCGACGAGCAGCCGGCGAGCAGGACGGCGAACAACCCGAGAACCACGAGCAGGCGGCGACGCATGGCCAGGATCGTAGGGGCGGCTATGTGGCGGCCGCCGGCACCGTCGCCGTTTCCTCGCTGCCGAACTCGACGCCCTTGGCCTCCTTGCCGAACAGGGTCAGCAGCGCCACCGCGATCAGCACCGGCACGATCGTCACAGCCAGCGCGAACGGATAGCCCTTGGACGCGGCGACGGCCTGCTGGATCGGCAGGTTGAACGCCGCGAGGCAGTTGCCCAACTGGTAGGTCACACCCGGGTAGAAGCCGCGGATCGCGTCCGGCGACACCTCGGTCAGGTGGGCCGGGATCACGCCCCACGCACCCTGTACCGCGACCTGCATCAGGAACGAGCCCAGACACAACATCGCCGCGGTGTGCGAGTAGGCGAACAGCGGCACGATCGGCAACCCGATCACCGCGCAGAACACGATCGTGTACCGCCTGCCGAACCGCTCGGACAGCGAGCCGAAGACCAGGCCACCGAGGATCGCGCCGACGTTGTAGATGACGGCGATCCAGGTGGCGGTCGTCGCGGACAACCCGGCGCCGCCGTGCTCGGTCGCCTTCAGGAACGTCGGGTACACGTCCTGCGTGCCGTGGCTCATCCAGTTGAAGGCCGTCATCAACACGATCAGGTAAATGAACCTGCGGATCACCTTTGCGTTGAACAGCACGGCCCGGATCGACGTCCGGTTCACCCTCAGCTTCTGCTGCGCCGACTCCCAGACCTCGGACTCCTTGACCCGCGACCGGATCAGCAGGGTGATCAGTGCCGGGATGACGCTCAACCCGAACAGCCACCGCCATGACAGGCCCCACTCGGTGTTGACCAGCAGGAATGCCAGCGACGCGAGCAGGTAGCCGAACGAGTAGCCCTCCTGCAGCAGACCGGAGAAGAAACCGCGCCTGCTGGTCGGGATCTTCTCCATGGCCAGCGCGGCGCCGAGGCCCCACTCGGCGCCCATGCCGATCCCGTACAGCATCCGCAGGACCACCAGGATGACGAAGTTCGGCGAGAACGCGGCCAGGAAGCCGACGGCCGAGTAGAAGCAGACCGCGGTCATCAGCGGCACGCGCCTGCCGACCCGGTCGGCCCACAGCCCGAAGATGATCGCCCCGACCGGCCGCATGATCAGCGTCGCCGTGGTCAGGAACGCCACCGTCGTCAGCGATTGGTGCAGGTCCTTGGCGATGTCGGCATAGACGAGGACCACGATGAAGTAGTCGAAGGCGTCCATCGTCCAGCCCAGTTGAGCGGCGATGAACGAATTGCGTTGATCAGGTGTGAGGCGCTGCCTCGGCGCGGCTGCGTTGCCTGCCACGTGGCCACTTCCTTCCAGTCCCGTCGCCCGCCCGCTGGATGTCCGGTTTGGTTGTTACTTCTACCCCGCCCGGCGGGGCCCGAAACGCGCTGTTAACAGCTCGTGCTTACGCTGCGGACATGGATCGACAGCAGGAGTTCGTGCTACGCACACTCGAGGAACGCGACATCCGGTTCGTCCGGTTGTGGTTCACCGACGTCTTGGGGTTCCTGAAGTCGGTCGCCGTGGCGCCAGCCGAGCTGGAAGGCGCCTTCGCCGAGGGCATCGGCTTCGACGGCTCGGCCATCGAGGGCTTCTCCCGCGTCTACGAGTCGGACATGGTCGCCAAACCGGACCCGGCGACGTTCCAGGTGCTGCCGTGGGAGACCGGCGAGGGCGATCACTACGCCGCACGGATGTTCTGCGACATCGCCATGCCGGACGGGTCGCCGTCCTGGGCCGACCCCCGGCACGTGCTGCGCAGGACGCTGGCCAAGGCCACCGAGGCAGGTTTCACCTGCTACGTCCATCCCGAGATCGAGTTCTTCCTGCTGTCCACGGTCCCCACGGACGGCAGCGAGCCGGAGCCCGCCGACAACGGCGGCTACTTCGACCAGGCCAGCCACGCCATGGCGACGCACTTCCGCCGGCACGCCATCGAGGCGCTGGAGGCGATGGGCATCTCGGTGGAGTTCAGCCACCACGAGGGCGCACCCGGCCAGCAGGAGATCGACCTGCGCTACGCCGACGCCCTGACCATGGCGGACAACGTGATGACCTTCCGGTACGTGGTCAAGGAGGTGGCGCTGACGCAGGGCGTGCGGGCGTCGTTCATGCCCAAGCCGTTCTCCAAGCAGCCCGGCTCCGGTATGCACACCCACGTCAGCCTGTTCGAGGGTGACCGGAACGCCTTCTACGACGGTGAGAACCCGTACGAGCTGTCCGACACCGGCAAGGCGTTCGTCGCCGGCCTGCTCAAGCACGCGCGCGAGATCAGCGCCGTCACCAACCAGTGGGTCAACTCCTACAAGCGGCTGATCGTCGGCGGCGAGGCACCCACCGCGGTGTGCTGGGGGCACGCCAACCGGTCCGCGCTGGTCAGAGTGCCGATGTACAAGCCGACCAAGTCGGCGTCGCGCCGGGTGGAGATCCGTACGCCCGACTCGGCGTGCAACCCGTACCTCGCCTACGCGGTGATACTGGCCGCAGGCCTGCGCGGTGTGCAGGAGAAGTACGAGCTGCCGCCGGCCGCCGAGGACGACGTCTGGTCGCTGTCCGAGGCCGAGCGCAAGGCGGCGGGCTACGCGAGCCTGCCGCAGAACCTGGGCGAGGCGCTGACCGAACTGGAGAACTCCGAACTGGTCGCCGAAGCCCTCGGCGAACACGTCTACGACTTCTTCCTGCGCAACAAGCGCATCGAATGGGACGGTTACCGCAGCGAGGTGTCGCCCTACGAGCTGCGCACCGGTCTACCCGTGCTGTAGCCCGACCCTGGGGCTAGGTTGGCGCGCGTGACCGACGAAGACACAGGCCCGGGGCAGGAGCCGGACACCGTTGCCGTGACCGCGTGCACGGTGGCTTCGCTGCGCCAGTTGCCATCGGTCCGCGTGCTGGCCAAGTCGTTCGCCGACCACCATCCCGGCGCCGACTGCCATGCGCTGCTCGTCGACGGCGACGCCGACACGCTGGCCGAACTCAGCGAACTGGGCAGGCTCGCGGACGGTGCGCGGTTCGTGCTGCCCGCCGACATCGGCATCGCGGACGACGAACTGGCCAGGCTGCGCACGGCGTTCGACACGGCGGAACTGTGTGCCGTGCTGCGACCTCGACTGATGCGCTGGCTGGTGACCTCGGTCGACACGAGCGGCCCTGTGCTGCACCTCGACCCGTCGGTGCTGGTGCTGGCGCCGATCGTGGCGCCGGTGCTGGCCGGGCTGGTGGACCACTCGCTGGTGCTGGTGCCCAGGGTGCTGACCGCGCTGCCCGAGGACGGCCTGCGACCGGACGCCGCCGACCTGCGCGCCGCCGGGCTGTTCGATCCGGCCGTGGTGGCGGTGAACCGGGGCGCCGAGAGCTTCCTGGCCGCGTGGGCCGAGCACGCGGTGCGCGATCCCGGTGATGCCGACGCCTTCCTGGACGAGGCCGCCGTCCTGCTCCAGCACCACATCCTGCGTGATCCCGGTATCGGGCTGTCGGTGTGGAACGCGGGCCAGCGGGCCATGCACGCCGACGAGCACGGCGCCGTCACCGTGGGCGGTGCCCCGCTGCGCACCGTGCATTTCGCCGGTTTCGACCCGCAGCGCCCGTGGCTGCTGTCCGCCGACGTCGCCGAGCGGCCCAGGGTGCTGCTGTCCGAGCACCGGCTGCTCGCCCGGCTGTGTGCCGCGTACGTCGCAGCGCTGTCCGCCGCCACCCAACCGGGTGATCCTGTCGGATTGCCGCAGCGGATCGGGTCGTCCGCGGTGCCGCCGGGCCTGCGGGCCCGCTACCGGACCGCCTGGCTGGCCGCCGACCGGGCGCGCACCGAGGCCCCGCCCGCGCTGCCGTCCTCTCCGGTCGAGTTCCTGGACTGGGCGTGCGCGTCGGACGGTGCTCCGACCAGCACCAGGTGGGCGGCGTCGGTCTGGCAGGACGACCCGGCGCTGCGCAGGCGGTTCCCCGACCCGTTCGGCACCGACGCGGACGGCTTCCGCGACTGGTGCGCCGGATCCGGCGTGTCCAGCGGGGCGCTGCCACCGGAGGCCGTGCCGAAGACGGTGGACACCGACACCAGGCTGACCGACCAGTTCGGCGTCTCGGTGCTCGGCGACGGCAGGGTCGCCGAGCTGCTCCGGGCCGCGGCAGCCGCGTCCGGCCTGCCGGTGTCCCGTGAACCGGACTACCCGGTGGTGCTGTGCTGCGGCAGCGTGCCCTCCGGCCTGGCCCACCGCAGGTATGTCGTGGCGATACCGGACGACGCCGGCACGGTGTCCGGCTACCGGGACGCCAACGAGGTGTGGACGCTGACCCAGGCCGCACGGTCCGAACTGGACGGTGTGATCGGCCTGCCGGTGCACGTCGTCCCGCTGCCGGTGGCGGAAGCCGGGGAACTCGACCCCGCGCTGCGGCAGGCGGCCAGGGACGAGGTCGGCTGGCCGGGCAAGCCGGACGACATCGTGTTCGCCGCCGTCGTCGACCACGCCTACGAGCGGGCCGACAACGCGCTCGGCGTGGTCACCGCGTTCAGCAGGGCATTCACCGACCGGACAGATGTGCGGCTGTTGTTGCTGGTCAGTGGTGCCGACGAACAGCAGGACGCCGCCGAGCGACTGCGCCTCGCCACCTCCGAGGACGACCGGGTCGAACTGGTCGAGCGCGCCTCCGCCGACGACAGAACGACCTGGCTGGACACCGCGAACTGCCTGCTCGCGCTGCACAGGGCCGGCACCGACCGGATCGGCCTCGTCGTCGCCGACGGTGCCGCGAGGGCGCTGCCGGTGATCGGCGTGGACGGCGGTCCGATCGCCGAACTGCTGGCCCGCGACGGCGCACTGCTGCTGCCCACCGGCGCCGACGGCCGGGAACCCGACGTGGCCACCGTGGTCGAGGCGATCCGCGCGGTGGCGGGTGATCCGGACGCGGCAGCCGAACTCGGCAGGATCGGCAGGACCGAACTGCTCCGAGGGCACGCCATCGACGTGGCTGGCGCCCGGTTGCGGGACCGCGTCGAGCACGCGTACCACACCTGGCGGGCCCGCAACGCCGCCGCTCGTGTGCCGGCAAGCAGCAGCGATCCGTTGCGCCCCTTGCGTTCCGCGCGTCACGTGCTGCTGCGTGAGCCGGATGTCGCCGTCGGCCACAAGATCCCGATGGCGCCCGCGCTGCGCAAGGCGGTGCTGCGGGTGCTCGCGCACTACGACGCCCACATGCGGACCATGCTCGGCACGCTGGTGGACGGCATGGAGCGGTCGGTAGAGGAAGTGATCGCCAGGCAGGAGGCCAGTACGGCAGGCGGCGACCTGGCCGAGCTGAACCTGGTGGTCGAGCAACTGGACCAGGTCGCCGAGCGCATCGCCCACCTGGACGACCGGCTGCGCGGAGTCGACGACGGCGCGCTGCGGGTCAGGGCGGACGTGGCGGGTCAGTCCCGGCGGCTCGGCGAGGTCGAGGACGCCATGGTCGGCGAGGTCGCCAAGCGCGGCAAACAGGTCGCCGCGCTCACCGACCGGCTGGACACGCTGACCGAGGCGCTGGACCGGACTCTCGATCGGATGGGCGACGTGGAGGTCCGGGTGGCGGGCGTGCTGCGCGACCTGGACAACCGGGCGGACACCAGCGTCCGCACGGCGGGCCAGGCGCTCAAGGCGTCCGACGCGCTGCGCCGGGTGGTGCTGCGGGAGCACGAACGACGTGCCCAAGATCACCCGGAGGACTTCCCGCACAGTTCGCTGGTGCTGTCCGACGCGGGCCTGTTGCGCTTGCCGGCCGACGACGGCGTGATGCTGCCGCTGCTGTCCAGCAACGGGGTGTGGGAACCGGAGCTGAGCGCGCTGATCGACTCGCTGGTCGAGCCGGGCGGAGTGTTCGTGGACATCGGTGCCTATGTCGGCTATCACACGCTGCGGGTGCTCAGCATGCTCGGCACGAGTGGTGCGGTGGTGGCCGTCGAACCGTATCTGCCGGCCACGGATCTGTTGCGGCACAACATATCTGTCAACGTCTCCGACGCTGTGTCCGAACGCCTGACCGTGGTACCGGCCGCCGCGTGGGACGCACCGGGGCAGTTGCTGGCGGAGCCCGCGATGACCGGGGGAGTACTGGTCCGGCCGCTGCCACCGGGCGATCCCGGATCGACAGAGCCCGGGCCGGCCACCGTGCCGGCCGTGCGGCTGGACCGTGAGTTCGAGAGTGTCGAGACCCTGCGTGGGATGCCGTTGTCCGTGGTCAAGGTGGACATCCCGGGTCGGGGCCACCGTGCGCTCGGCGGCCTGGTCCGCCTGCTGCGCAGGGACCGGCCACACGTGTTCTGCGCCTTCTCGGTAACGCGAACGAGCGAGATCGGAGACGATCCGATAACGGTGCTCCGCGAATTCGACACGTGGGGCTTCGACGTTCTCCTGCTCGGCGACTCCGAACCGTCCGCTCCGCAGGACATTGTCGCCGCGACCGAGGGCCAACACAGCTCCACTTTGTGGCTCCGGCCGAGGGGCAAACCGGCGTGATTCCGGCTCCGCAGGCCGCTGACCAGCCGATTTGACTCTTGTCGAGTCGATGAGTAACTTTCTCCATGTCGCAAGGAACGCCGGACGGACAGACCGAAACAGTCTGACTAGGACGGTAAAGCGGAGAAGTTCCCAAGTCCTGGACTTAGGGAGCAGGACAGAGTTCGGCCCGGTGCTTGACACCTCGAACTCCATCTGCTAAGCTTCTGCGGCACTCCTGAAACGGGGAACCTACCGATTCAGGAACATGGCTTGATACAGACGAAGTGAATAACATCGCCTCGTACTTTTGCCGCTGTTGGTGGTGGGAGACGATGTGCGTGTGTTCTTTGAGAACTCAACAGTGTGCCGATAATGCTAGTAGAGCATTAAGTAGAACCCCTATGGGGTTCCTTTGAGTAGAGTGAATTGCCAGATTTGAGTTTCTGGCGCCTCGATTGAATTCAA
>DASXYT010000269.1:0-1585 GCA_036502345.1 Pseudonocardiaceae bacterium
ACGATGACCATCCCTACCGGTCCGGCGTCTGGCGGCCGCAGAACGTCGAGTACGACGCGGACGACCTGCGGGTCGAGGGCGAGCTGCCCGGCGACCTGTACGGCGTGTACCTGCGCAACACCGAGAACCCGCTGCACCCGGCCATCGTCAGGTACCACCCCTTCGACGGCGACGGGATGATCCACAAGGTGTCGTTCCGCGACGGGAAGGTGTCCTACCGGAACCGGTTCGTCCGCACCGACGGATTGCTGGCCGAGCAGGAGGCGGGCCGCTCGCTGTGGGCCGGGCTGGCGGAGAACCCGTCCGTCGCCGTCCGGCCCGACGGCTGGGGCGCGCGCGGCCGGATGAAGGACGCCGCCTCGACCGACGTCATCGTGCACGCCGGGGTCGCGGTGGCCAGCTTCTACCAGTGCGGCGACCTGTACCGGCTCGACCCGCTGACCCTGGACGACCTGGGCAAGTGCAGCTGGGGCGGGTCGTTCCCCGGTGATCTGGGCGTGTCGGCGCACACCAAGGTCGACGACCACACCGGCGAGCTGCTGTTCTTCAACTACTCCACGACAGCGCCCTACCTGCACTACGGAGTGGTCGACGCCGGCAATCACCTGGTGCACTACGTGCCGGTCGACCTGCCCGGGCCGCGGCTGCCGCACGACATGGCCTTCACCGAGCACTACGCGATCCTCAACGACATGCCGCTGTTCTGGGAGCCGGACCTGATCGCGCGCGGCCTGTACGCCGCCCGCTACCATCCCGAGCTCCCGTCCCGGCTCGGCGTCATCCCGCGGCGCGGCGGCACCGGCGACATCCGCTGGTTCGAGTTCGATCCGACCTACGTGCTGCACTGGACCAACGCCTGGGAAGAAGGCGATGAGGTCATCGTGGACGGGTTCTTCCAGGGCTGCCCCGAACCCTCCGCGGCCGGGCCGGGCGGTCCCGACGGCCGGATGTGGCGGTTCCTGGCCCAGGACGCCATGCAGACCCGGCTGCACCGGTGGCGGATGAACCTGGTGACCGGGGCGACCAGCGAGCAGGACCTGTCGGAGGCCTGCACCGAGTTCGGCACCATCAACAGCGGGTTCGGCGGACGGCCCTACCGGTACACTTACGCTGCCACCAACGAGCCGGGCTGGTTCCTGTTCAACGGCCTGGTCAAGCACGACACGGTGACCGGCCGCGAGGAGAGCTACCAGTTCGAACCGGGCGTGTTCTGCAGCGAGGTCGGCGTGGCCCCGCGCGTGGGCGGTACCGGAGAAGACGACGCGTACCTCGTGACGCTGACGGTCGACATGAACCGTGACCTGTCCGAGTGCGTCGTGTTCCGCGCCAGCGACGTGGGCTACGGCCCGATCGCGCGCGCTCAGCTCCCCGAGCGGATCGCGAGTGGCACGCACAGTTGCTGGGCGCCGGGTGACTCCCTCCGAGGATGGGCTTGACCACAGAAAATTCCAACGCCATCGCCCTCGGGCTGATCGGCGACGAGTGGAACCTGGCCATCACCAGGCTGGCCATCATGTCCGGCGTGCGCCGGTACAAGGACTTCAGGGACCAGCTCGGCATCGCCAACTCGGTGCTGACCGCAAGG
>DASXYT010000270.1:0-2322 GCA_036502345.1 Pseudonocardiaceae bacterium
AGGATGGCGCGCTGCAGCGTCAGCGCGACCGCACGCTGTTCCTCGTAGCCGCGGGCACGGTGCAGTGCCCGCCGCAGGTGCCCGCACAGCTCGGTGAGCAGCGTCTGATCGCTGGCCAGGAACGGGCGAGGACCTGCGAACTCCACCCACACCAGGACGGTGTCGGTGCCGTCGGTGATCGGAGCGCCGATCGCGGTCACCGAGGCGCTCCCGGTCACGCGGGTGACGATCCTGCCGGTCGCGCTCAACGCCTCGGACCCGGCAGCCGGCAGTGCGCGCCGGCTCGGCGGTGCGCTGCCGGTCGTGGCAACGGCCTGCGGTGTGCCTGCCCTGTCCCAGCGCACGACCGACACCCGCTCGGCATGCCACACCGAGCGGAGTTCCGCGATGCCGATCGACAGGATCCGTGCGCTGTCCTCGATCGTGGCCAGCTTGGTGGACAAGCTGACCAGCGCGGCGTCCCGCTCGGCGCTCAGGTGCTCGGCGGTGACGTCCCGCAGGGTGCCGATGATCAGCTCGATCAGGGCCAGCGGCGTGCGCAGTTCGTGGCTGACCCCGGTGAAGAACTTCGTCTTCGCCCGGTCCAGTTCGGCCAACTCGGCCACCCGCCTGCGCTGCGCGGCCGACACCTGCCTGGCCACCAGTTCGACGAAACCCAGGTAGTCGGCATCGACCGGCAGATAACGGCTGAGCCCGGCGACCAGCACCCCGCTGGGGGCGCCCCGGCCGGACGCGGTCAACGGCACCGCGACGGCGACGTCGACCGGCGCGTCACCGACCGGGCTGGCGCCGGGCGTGCTCAGCCCCGGCAGTTCCTCAGCGAGGCCGTCGCGCCGCACCACGGCGTTGTCGGTGAGTGCCTGCCAGATCCACCCGGCGCCGTCCTCGTCCAGCAGGTACACCGCGCCGAACGGAAGATCGGCTCGATGGCCGACGAGCACGTCCACGGTCGCCGCGGCCACCTGCCCGGCCGTCGTCGTGTTCGCGGCCCGCACGTCGCCCAACCCTTGCAGCGCTGACATTCGGCGTGCGCCCAACACCCGGCTGGTGGTCTCGGTGACGACGGTCAGGACCCCGGCCACGGCACCGTCTGGTTCGAGAATCGGGCTGTAGGAGAAGGTGAAGTACACCTCCTCGTCGAACCCGGACCGCCGCAGCACCAGGCCGAGATCCTCGTGGTAGGTGGCTTCGCCGCGATCGAGGACGCCGATGATCATGTCGCCGACCACCGGCCACGCGTCGGCCCACACCTGCCGGCACGACTGGCCCAACGCAGGGTGTTTCGCGCCGAGGATCGGGACGAAGGCGTCGTTGTAGACCATCGCCAGGTCAGCACCCCCACATGATCAGCATGGGGAACGGCGAGCTCAGGCACACGCTGACCACGGTCCGCAGCGCAGTTGTCCACTCGTGCACCGGACCCAGCGGCGTCGCCGCCCAGTCGGTGCCGGCCATCAGCGGATTGATCGGTGCTGCCGGATGGGTCGACAACAACTCGGCGGGAAACGCCACGTCGTCAGCCACGCCGGACCCGACCGGCTCGACCACATCGCCTCATCCGGACGGCCACCGCTCCTGCCTAGTCACCAGCACGCGTTCGAGGCAGACTACATTCTTCGCCGCTGATCGAACCGCGCTCAGCATCGAAACGGTCCGGCGCGGGAGGGCGGCCGTGCCACGGGTGGTCGCGGTGAGCAGCCTCGGCCGGCCGGCGAACGAGGCGCAGGCGCTACCGGAACCGCCCGAAACTCGTGGCGCGCATGCCGAACTCCATCGGCCTGTCCATGATGGCCGTCGGGTGCTGCGGCCAACCGGGCGGAGAGTCCTCCCACTCCTCCTGTCGGCCGTACGGGGTCAGGTCGAGGATCCCGTTGACGAAGGCCAGTTTGTCGATACCGCGCGATGTCGTGGTGTAGGTCAGGTGGACGTTCTCACTGTCGCGCAGGAACACGCTGAGCGAGAACCCGCTGCCGGCACCGGTGTCCTGCGAGAAGTTCGTGCCGCGTGACGAGAGGAACGGCAGTGTCCAGCCCACCCGCTGCCTGTACTTCTCGATCTGCGCGAGCGGCATGTTCGACACATGCACATAGCTGACCCCGAACCCGGCCAACAGTTCCGGCGCTGTCGACGGCACGTTGTCGGTGTACCAGGTGCAGCCGGAACAGTAGTGCTCCGGCCCGTCGTCCATGAACTGGTAGACGACCAACTGGTCATGGCCGGCGAACAGTTCGAGCAGCGACTTCCGGCCGTCCGGCGAGTCGAACGTGTACCCGGTGTCGAACGGGACCATCGGCAGCCTGCGCCTGCGCGCCGCCAGGGCGT
>DASXYT010000271.1:0-5834 GCA_036502345.1 Pseudonocardiaceae bacterium
CCGGCTCGGTGTGGACCCGCGCAAGGCGGACCAGATGGTCCGCGGCACGGTGAACCTGCCGCACGGCACCGGCAAGACCGCCCGGGTGATCGTGTTCGCGACCGGTGACAAGGCCGCCGAGGCCGAGGCCGCCGGCGCCGATGAGGTCGGCTCGGACGATCTGATCGCGCGCATCCAGGGCGGCTGGCTGGACTTCGACGCGGCCATCGCCACGCCGGACCAGATGGCCAAGGTCGGCCGGATCGCACGCATCCTCGGCCCACGTGGCCTGATGCCGAACCCGAAGACCGGCACCGTGACCCCCGCAGTGGCCAAGGCCATCACGGAGATCAAGGGCGGCAAGATCAACTTCCGGGTGGACAAGCAGGCCAACCTGCACCTGGTGATCGGCAAGGCCTCGTTCGACACCGACAAGCTGGTGGAGAACTACGCGGCTGCGCTGGACGAGGTGCTGCGGGCCAAGCCGTCCGCCGCCAAGGGCCGGTTCCTGAAGAAGATCACCTTCTCCACGACCATGGGCCCCGGCATCCCGGTAGACCCGAACCGCACCCGCAACCTGATGGTTGACGAGGCCTCGGCCTGATCTGACACAGCACAAAGGGTGGGCACCCGAGAGAAGGGTGCCCACCATTTGTCGTTGGCTCACTGAGGCACTCAGCATGCCGCAGCAGGCCCTATGTAGGCGGCGCCGCAGCGGTCGGCGATGGGCACGAACCAGGCCCCTTGCTGTACTCGCTGATTCCCCAAGTCTGATCCGGCTGCTGCGAAACCACGAAGTTCCCCAGCAACGGCCCACCACTGATGTCGAAGTCGCAGGACTGGATGGTCATCGTCGGCGCAGTGAGCGGGCGCTGTGCGGTCAAAGTAGGTGTCGAGTAGGAGTCGGCATCCGTGACCTGCTGCTCCAGTTGCCGGATCGCCGCCTCACAGTTGCTCGCACCGACAGCGTTCGCGAACTCCTGCCCCGCCCCGTCGAGAAACAAGAAGCAAGCCTGATCAGGCCGCTTCGTGGCGATGAACAAGTACACGTCGGTGACAGCGTCGTCCTGGTGCTGGGCCAGTTCACGGCTCTGGTTCTTGGGCAGCGGCAGGTTGCCGGGCGCCGCCGGGTTCTGGTCCGTGCCGCTACCCAGGTAGTGGTGGATCAGCTTCGGCACGCCCCAACTGGCCAGCGCCACGATGATCACCAACCAGACCGCCCGATGCAGCCACTTGTTCCGCAGGATCTTCTGCCACAGCGGCGGATTCGTGACCCGCTCGATCCTGGCCAACTGCTGCTGCATACCGGCCAACCGCGCCTCAACCGGATGCTGAGGCACCGGCCCGTCAAAAGGCACCGGAGCTCCCGGCTGGGGCACCGGCACGCTCGGCTGGACCGGCACAGGCAGATTGGCCGGTGCACCGCCACCTTGCTGCTGCACGAACCGCTGGTAGTCCTGGAAGCGCTGGAACTCCTGGAACCGCCGGTACTCCTCCGCGTCCAGACCACGCGGCGGCGTCGGTTCGTCGGCTCCCGATGGCAGTTCAGATGGCCCTGCCGGCGGTTCGTTCTCGGCCACGTCCGCCATCATGCCGTGTCCTGGTGGGCACGCTGTGCATCGGACCGGGGCGATTTGGTCTTCTCGGCGCGTGTCCCGTATTCTTGACATGTTCGACCGAAGACCGCTGGTCTTCTCCTGCCCTCACGGACGGGAGAACCAAGGCCCCGTGAAAACGGGCGGCCCGCGCAGGCTGGACGAGGCAGATCTATGGTGCGCGTTGTCGCGCCCTCCTTCTCCGCCCCGTGCCACTGCGCCGGGGCGTTCGTCGTCTCTGGGACCGGTTCGGTCACCACTGGAGAAGGAGAAAGGAGGCGACCGTGGCGAAGCCCGACAAGGTGTCTGCCGTCGCCGAGATCGCGGACAAGTTCCGTGACAGCTCGGCCGCTGTCATCACCGAGTACCGAGGGCTCTCCATGGCGCAGCTTTCCACTCTGCGTCGCGCACTCGGCTCCGAGGTGAGCTACCGGGTCGCGAAGAACACGCTGGTCAAGCGTGCTGCGGAAGACGCGGGCGTGCAGGGCCTCGAAGGCCTGTTCACCGGCCCGACCGCGATCGCCTTCGTTGAGGGCGAGCCGGTCGACGCCGCCAAGGCGCTGCGTGACTTCGCGAAGGACAACAAGGCCCTGGTCATCAAGGGCGGCTTCATGGACGGTCGTTCGCTGACCGTCGACGAGGTCACCCGGATCGCCGACCTCGACTCGCGCGAGGTGCTGCTGGCCAAGCTGGCCGGCGCGATGAAGGGCAACATGGCCAAGGCCGCTGCCCTGTTCGCCGCCCCCGCCAGCCAGGTTGCCCGGTTGGCCGCCGCGCTGCAGGAGAAGAAGGAAGCCGAGGGTGCCGGTGCCGAGCCGGCCGTGTCCGACGCGACCGAATCGGAAAGCTGACCGTAACCCCCATTTTTCGTACCGAAGTTGTTAAGGAAGGAACGCCATCATGGCGAAGCTGAGCACCGATGAGCTCCTCGACGTCTTCGGCGAGATGACTCTGCTGGAGCTGTCCGAGTTCGTTAAGGCCTTCGAGGACAAGTTCGAGGTCACCGCCGCCGCGCCGGTCGCGGCCGCTGCTGCCGGCCCGGCCGCCGCTGCCGAGGTCGTCGAGGAGCAGAGCGAGTTCGACCTGATCCTCGAGGGCGCTGGCGACAAGAAGATCCAGGTCATCAAGGTCGTGCGTGAGGTCGTTTCCGGCCTGGGCCTGAAGGAGGCCAAGGAGCTGGTCGAGGCCGCTCCCAAGCCGCTGCTGGAGAAGGTCACCAAGGAGGCCGCCGAGGCCGCCAAGGAGAAGCTGGAAGCTGCCGGCGCCAAGGTCAGCGTCAAGTAGTTCCGCTGATCTAGCTGGTCAACAGCACTGAGGGCGGGCATCCCCACGGGGGTGCCCGCCCTTTGCGTTCCGGTCCGCCGGTTAGGGGATTGCCCCTATTTGGCCAGGTCCCTATTCGGTGTCCGATCCCCGAGGCGTTACCGTCCTGCGGTCTCGATTGGTGAACTGGCGGGTAACCTACCCGCCACCTGCTCGTTGCACAGGGCAGACGTCGGTCGATGTGCGTCACGCTGCGCTGTCAGGACATCACGGGCTGTAGGAGGTCAGATGGGCGTCGAGGTGGTGGTCGAAGGACTGACGAAGTCCTTCGGTCGACAGACCATCTGGCGGGATGTCTCGTTGACCCTGCCGGCAGGCGAGGTCAGCGTGCTGCTCGGGCCGTCGGGTACCGGCAAGTCGGTGTTCCTCAAGTCCATGATCGGGCTGCTGAAGCCCGAGCGCGGGAAGTGCATGATCAACGGTGTCGACATCGTGTCGTGCTCGGAACGCAAGCTCTACGAGATCCGCAAACTGTTCGGGGTGCTGTTCCAGGACGGTGCGCTGTTCGGCTCGATGACCCTCTTCGACAACGTCGCCTTCCCGCTGCGTGAGCACACCAAGCGCAGCGAGACGGAGATCCGGCGCATCGTGTTGGAGAAGATGGAGATGGTGGGTCTGACCGGGGCGGAGCGCAAGCTGCCCGGTGAGATCTCCGGCGGTATGCGTAAGCGCGCCGGTCTGGCCAGGGCCCTGGTGCTGGATCCGGAGATCATCCTGTGCGACGAGCCGGACTCCGGTCTGGACCCGGTCCGCACGGCCTACATCTCCCAGTTGCTGGTGGACCTGAACGCGCAGATCGACGCGACGATTCTGATCGTCACGCACAACATCAACATCGCGAGGACCGTGCCGGACAACATCGGCATGCTGTTCCTCCGCGAACTGGTCATGTTCGGGCCCCGCGAGGTGCTGCTGACCAGCGAGGAGCCGGTGGTCAACCAGTTCCTCAACGGCAGGCGGCTCGGCCCGATCGGGATGTCGGAGGAGAAGGACTCCGCCACGATGGCCCGCGAGCAGGCCGCGGTCGACGCGGGCCACACCGACGGGTCGTCCGGTGAGGACGTCAGCGGGATCGTGCCGCAGCTGATGCCGACCCCCGGCCTGCCGGAGCGGATGGCCATGCGGCGGCGCAAGGACAGGGTGATGCGGATCCTGCACACCCTGCCGGTGGCGGCCCAGCAGGCCATCGTCGAGTCGCTGACCCCGGAGGACCGCATGCGCTACGGCGTCGGCGCGACCCACTACCAACAGCCCGCCCAGGCCGAGACCACGCAGACGATGCAGTTCGGCGCGACGACGTCCGGCGGCTTCCGGCCGAGCCCGACCCCGCGCGGGATGCCCGAGCCGCCAGCCGGCTTCCAGGGCCAACTGCCTCCGCAGTAACACCCCAGCAGTAACACCCCAGCACTGACGCCAGTACCAGCACCGAGGAAGGACACCTGTGACGAGTTCGGCTCCGGCCTCGTTCCCTGGCGCCGGCGCGCTCCGGGAGACCGGGCGGCTGTTCGGCCTCGGGCTGGACGTCGGGGTGAACATCTTCCGGCGCCCGTTCCAGACCCGCGAGTTCATCCAGCAGAGCTGGTTCATCGCCAGCGTCACCATCCTGCCGACGGCGTTGGTCGCGATCCCGTTCGGCGCAGTCATCGCCCTGCAACTCGGCTCGCTGACCAAGCAGTTGGGTGCTCAGTCGTTCACCGGTGCTGCGAGCGTGCTGGCGATCATCCAGCAGGCCAGCCCACTGGTCACGGCGCTGTTGGTGGCCGGTGCCGGTGGCTCGGCGATCTGCGCGGACATCGGTGCGCGGACCATCCGCGAGGAGATCGACGCCATGGAGGTGCTCGGGGTCTCCCCGATCCAGCGCCTCGTGGTGCCCAGGGTGCTGGCCGCGATGCTGATCGCGCTGCTGCTCAACGGCATGGTGTCGGTGGTCGGTGTGCTCGGCGGCTACTTCTTCAACGTGGTCCTGCAGGGCGGTACGCCAGGTGCCTACCTGTCCAGCTTCAACGCGCTGGCCCAACTACCCGACCTGTGGATCGGCGAGATCAAGGCGCTCATCTTCGGGTTCATCGCCGGGGTGGTCGCCGCGTACCGGGGGTTGCACCCGGCGCCGGGGCCGAAGGGTGTCGGTGAGGCTGTCAACCAGTCGGTGGTCATCACGTTCCTGCTGCTGTTCTTCGTGAACTTCGTGCTCACGACCGTGTACCTGCAGCTCGTACCGTCGAAGATTGGCTGAGCCATGGTGTCCATGACAGACCGCGCACGCATGGTGGCCACCCGTCCACTGCGGACGCTGGACGGCCTCGGCGACCAGATGTCCTTCTACATCAAGACGATCGCGTGGATCCCGCGCGCGTTGCGGCGTTACGTGAAGGAGATCCTGCGGCTGCTGGCCGAGGTCAGCTTCGGCTCCGGCGCGCTCGCGGTGATCGGCGGCACCATCGGCGTGATGGTCGGCATGACCGTGTTCACCGGTGTGGTCGTCGGCCTGCAGGGTTACACGGCGCTGAGCCAGATCGGCACTGCCGCGTTCACCGGTTTCATCTCCGCCTACTTCAACACCCGCGAGATCGCGCCGCTGGTCGCGGGCCTGGCGCTGTCGGCGACGGTCGGGTCCGGGTTCACGGCGCAGCTCGGCGCGATGCGGATCTCCGAGGAGGTCGACGCGCTGGAGGTGATGGGCGTGCCGAGCCTGCCCTACCTGGCCACCACCAGGGTGATCGCGGGTTTCATCGCCGTCATCCCGCTGTACGTGATCGGCCTGCTCACGTCCTACCTGGCGTCGCGGGAGATCACGGTGCTGTTCTACGGGCAGTCGCCGGGCACCTACGACCACTACTTCGGGCAGTTCCTGGCCTCGGTGGACGTGCTGTGGTCGTTCGGCAAGGTGGCCGTCTTCTCGGTGATGGTGATCCTCGCGCACTGCTACTACGGCTACCG
>DASXYT010000272.1:0-33743 GCA_036502345.1 Pseudonocardiaceae bacterium
CAGGATCGGCATCACGCGGGTCATCGCGGATCCATGGAGCTACGCCTCATCGCATGGAACCACGACGAATCCTTCTTCCCACTCGTCTCGGTCGACGACATGTCTGTCGATCATGAAGCAGTCCGGCTCGCCGATGAAGCCGGGGAGGCTTCCGGCTTGTTCGATCCTCTCGCTGGCGCGCTGTTCCGATGAGTACACGCCCAATTTCTTGAGGTCATCGCCGTCTTCCTCGTCCCAGACCAGTTCGCTGTCGGCATCGCGATGCTGGCTCGAATCGGCGTGCCGAATGTGCCAGAGTAGGAAAACGTCCACCCCCGGACACTACGACCCAGTGCCTCCCAATTTCGCGACCTGCTGAGGCCTCATGCTTCTGTCGGGGTTGGTGGGTAGCCTGCTGGGCATGATCGACTACGTCAAGCATCTGGTTCGGGAGTCTGCTCGGTTTGGGGACGTGTTGCGGGACGCGCCGGCTGACGTCGTCGTGCCTACTTGTCCTGAGTGGACTTCTGATGATCTGCTCTGGCATCTCGGGTGGGTGCAGTACTGGTGGGCGACCGTGGTTCGGGACAAGCTGGGCGGGTCGGCTGCCAAGGAGCTCGTGCCGGAGCGGCCCGGGGGGCGCGACAGGCTCATCGCGTTCTTCCGCGACTCCAGCCGCCTGTTGGCCGATCAATTGGCCGCCAACGCTGACGACACGGCCGCTTGGACCTGGTCGGACGATCAGACCGTTGGCTTCATTCGTCGCCGGCAGGCTCACGAGGCCCTCATTCACCGCGTGGATGCCGAGTTGGCCACCAAGACCCGCACCCCGATGGACACCGCTCTCTGCGTCGACGGCGTCGATGAGGCTCTTCGCGTCATGTACAGCGCGCTCCCCGCCTGGGGCACGTTCACTCCCGACCCCACGAAGAACCTCCGCTTCACCACCACCGACACCGGCGACACCTGGCTGGTCACGTTGGGCCGCTTCACCGGCACCGATCCGGACGGCACTTCCTATGACGAGCCCGACTTCCACCCGGCCCAGGAACAAGACGCGCAAGCCATGGCTGAGATCCGCGGTACCGCCGCTGACCTGGACTGTTGGCTCTGGCACCGGCCGCCGGTCGGGACCATCGACAAGTCAGGTGACGAGGACTTGCTCCGCCTGTTCGACGCCACCATCGCACCCGGGATCAACTGATCGAGAACCGCAGTACGCTGGCCTGATGCCCGTCACGATTGTCGACTATGACCCCGCATGGCCGAATCGGTTCGCCGAGCAGCGCGACGCGATCCTCAGCATCGCCGACGGCCGTATCGTCGCCATCGAGCATTTCGGCAGCACCTCGGTACCCGGGCTCGCCGCGAAGCCGATCATCGACATCGTCGTTGCCGTGAAGTCCGTCGACGAGGACGGACTGGCCCTGTCCGAGGCCGTCGGCCAACTCGGTTACGTGCCGTTCGACGCCGGTATGCCCGGCCGGCTCATGCTCACCCGGGACGTGGACGGCGTCCGCACCCAACATTTGCACATCGTGCCGCTGGAACGCTGGGACCTGCTCAAGGAACGCCTCATGCGGGACTGGCTCCTCGCCCACCCCGCCGACCGCGACCGCTACGCCGCTCTCAAACGCGACCTGGCCGACAGCAACCTCGACGGCCTGGACTACACCAAGGGCAAGACCGCCCTCGTCCAGGCGATCGTGGACGCCGCCCGCGCCGAACGTGGCCTGCCCAGCGAAGACGTCTGGGAAGAGTGACTAAACAGCCGTCCAGCCTCGCCACGTGTGCACCCGCACCAGGATCACCGGGCCTGCCGGGCGGATCTCCTGGTACTGCGGGTACTTGGCGACCAGCAGGTCGACTGCATCGTCAGCCGAGTCGACGACCACGGCATCGCCGTCCGCCCTGACCCACCACAGCGTCGACCAGTCGTCGTCGTAGTGGTCCACCAGCAGCGACACCGCCGGGTTGGCCCTGATGTTGGCCAGCCGCCGGACTTCCCTGCGTGCCTTGCGTTTGTGGTCGATCGCGATGACCACCGTCGAGTCGGACACCGCGAACACCACCGGTACCAGGTGCGGACCGTCACCGACCGTCGCCAGACGGGCCACCCGAGCGGCAGCGAACCGGCTGCGTGCCTCATCGGTGTTCATGACGGCTGACAGACCGGGCACCAGTAGAGGTTGCGCCCTGCCAACTCCGCCATCGCCACGGGCGTGCCGCACACGAAGCACGGCTGGCCGGTCCGCCGGTACACGTACACCTCGCCGCCGTGCCTGTCCTTGCGCGGCACGCGACCCATCACCTTCGGGCTGTGTTCCGGCCGCACCGTGTCGATTCTGCCGGTCCGCACGCCGTAGCGCATCAGCGTCACCAGGTCGTCCCACATGGACTGCCACAGCTCACGGTCCACCTGCCGGCCTTCGCGCATCGGGTGCACGGCGTGCCGGTACAGCAACTCCGCGCGGTAGACATTCCCGACGCCTGCGATGACCTTCTGGTCCATCAGCAGCACGCCGATCGGCATCCTGGACTTGCTGATCCTGGTGAACGCCGCATCGGGATCGGCGTCCTTGCGCAACGGATCTGCACCCAGCCGCGCCTTGATGGCCTTGACCTCGACGCCGGTCAGCACCTCGCACGTGTTCGGGCCACGCAGGTCGGTCCAGTACTCCTCGCCGACCAGCCGCATCCTGACCTGCCCGACGGGCGCGGTCACCGGCACGAGGGCCTCGCTGAACACGCCGATCAGACCGAGATGAACGTGCACCGTCAGGTCGGGGCCGTAGACGTGGAACAGGTGCTTGCCGTAGGCCTCGGCCCGCACCAGCACCTTGCCGTCCACAAGGGATGCTCCGGCGGCGAACCTGCCCTGCGGGCTGGACACCTCGACCGGCGACTTCGCGTACCTGCGTTGGTGTAACCGGGCCAACCGGTGCAGCGTATGGCCTTCCGGCATCGGCTATCGTCCCGACGACAGGGTGGGCGGCTGCCCGGTCCGCTCGTACTCGGCCAGCATCTCGATCCGCCGCTTGTGCCGCTCCCCCTGCGAGAACGGCGTGCCGAGGAACTTCGTGGCGATCTCCGTGGCCACGTCGGTGGTGTGCATCCTGGCGCCGATGGCGACGACCTGCGCGTTGTTGTGCTCACGCGCCAACTCCGCTGTCTCCAGGTTCCAGGCCAGCGCGGCCCGGCAGCCGGGCACCTTGTTCGCCGCTATCTGCTCGCCGTTGCCGGAGCCACCGATCACGATGCCGAGACTGCCCTCGTCGGCGACCGTCCTGCGGGCCGCCTCGACGCAGTACGGCGGGTAGTCGTCGTCGGCCACGTAGACCGGGGCACCCACGTCGACAACGTCGTGCCCGGCACCTCGCAGGTGCTGGACCAGGTGGGTCTTCAACTCGAAGCCTGCGTGATCGGAACCGATGTAAACGCGCACGTCGGAAGTCTGCCACTCACCCGGTCAGCGGAGCCGAACCAGGTCTGGTCTGGCACGCTGGCGCGGTGAAGGAAGCGACGTACGCCCAGGACGGCTATGACATCCGGCTCGAATGGGGCGCCGAGGGCGTCGACGTGTTGGCCGGCGAGTGCGGGGCGCTGGTGATCGTGGACGTCCTGTCCTTCAGCACCGCTGTCGACATCGCCGTGGCCAGGGGCGCCCGGATCCTGCCGTTGCCGTTCCGGGACGAGCGCGCGGCAGCGGCCGCCAAGGCCGCCGGCGCAGTGCTGGGCGGCGAGCGGTCCTGGAGCCTGCGGCCGTCCACGTTGCTGGACATCCCGGCCGGCACGCTGCTGGCGCTGCCGTCACCGAACGGCGCGACGCTGAGCGTGCGGGCCGCGGCCACCGGCACCCGGGTGCTGGTCGGCTGTCTGCGCAACGCCAGGTTCGTCGCCGGGCAGGCACTCACGGCGGCAGGCGGCAGGCCGGTCGGCGTGATCGCGGCTGGTGAACGGTGGCCCGCGGATCCCCGGCCGCTGCGGCCTGCCGTGGAGGACCTGCTGGGTGCCGGCGCGATCGTGGCCGCCATGCGGGTGTTGGGCGGTGGCAAGGCGTCCCCGGAGGCGACCGTGGCTGCCAGTGCCGTACTGGCGGTCGACGACCTGGCGGCAACGATCGCCGAGTGCTCGTCGGGCCGCGAGTTGATCGGGTGGGAACGACCGCGCGACGTCGAGTTGGCCGGAGACCTGGACGTGAGTACCGCCGCACCTGTACTGGTGGACGGTGTGCTCACGGATGTGTCCGAGTAGGTGACGACCAGGTGGGTCGAGTTGGGCGACGGCGTCCTGGTGCGCCGGTACGCCGAACTCGACCAGTCCATCGGGCTTGTCGTCGGTGACGGGGCGTGCCTGGTGGTGGACACGCGCGGCGACGTCGTGCGGGGCGCCGAGTTGGCCGCAGCGGTGCGCGAGGTGACGGCGGCGCCGTGGACCGTGGTGCTCACGCACGCGCACTGGGATCACGCGTTCGGCACCGAGTCGTTCCTGCCCAGCGAGGTGTGGGCGCACGAGAAGTGCCACGCCGACCTCGTGACCAACGGCGACCGGCAGAAGGCCGACACGGCCGCCTGGTACCTGACGAACCACCGACCCGAGGACGCCGAACGGGTGTCGGCGGTCCAGCCCGTGCTGCCGGACCAGTTGATGACCGACCGGGCCGAGTTGACGGTGGGCGGCCGCGGCGTGGTGTTGGCGCACTTCGGGCCCGGTCACACCGACAACGACATCGTCGTGCACGTGCCGGACGCCGGCGTGGTGTTCGCCGGTGACCTGGTGGAACAGGGCGCCCCGCCGTCGTTCGGGGACTCTTACCCCCAGGAGTGGCCGACGGCGGTGGACGGCGTCCTCGCGCTGGCCCCCCGGGTCGTGTCACCGGGCCACGGCGAGCCCGTCGCTGTCGACTTCGTCACCGGACAGCGGGCCGAACTCGCGCTGTTGGCAACGCTGTGTGCGGACGTGATCGCTGGTCGGAGCGACGAGCAGGACGCGTTGCTCCGTTCGCCGTACCCCAGGGCCGTCCTCGATACGGCCATCGAGCGGACCCGGGCAACTCGCCCAGGGGCAGCCAAATAACCCACCCACCAGGACGATATTCGTCCGAATGGGTGATGGTCGAGCGGCAAACCGACGACAAACTGTTATCGAACAGGAACTAAGTCGCTACCTACGTTCGACGTCCATGATCCGGGTGTCGGGGCCTGGCACATAAGGAAACCGGAGTTTGTCCATGCTGCATCCCTTCGTGCAGGCAGTCCCGTCGCCGCACGATGCGGGCGTCCGTCAGGTCGCCGCGCTCTCCGCCCGCCTCGCCTACGTCCTGATGTGCGCGACCCTGTCCTGGGGCGTGCTGGTCAGCACCGGCTGGGTGCACCGCCTGACCGGGCGGCAGGCGACCCGCAACAGCCACATGGTGCTGGCCACCCTCACGCTCGCCTTCGCCACCATCCACGTTCTCTCGTTCCTCTTCCTGACCGACGTCGACTTCACCACGGTCACGCTGTTCGTCCCGCTGGCCGACGGCGTGCTGCGGCACACGGCCGGCATCATCGGCTTCGAGGTGATCCTCGCCATCGCGCTGTCCGTCGCCGTGCAGCGGTTCTTCAAGTACCGAAGATGGTTGTTCCTGCACCGCCTCGCCTACCCGGCCGTCGGCCTGCTCGTGATCCACTCGCTGTTCGGCGCGATCGCCAACGGCCACCTCGACTTCCTCTGGCTGGGTGGCCTCACCTTCCTCGTGCCCACTGTCGTGCTCGCGGTACTCCGTTTCGTCCCGTCCAGGGTGCTGACCGAGGTCGGCCTCGTGAAGGAGGACGCGTGAAGATCCGCAGACGACGGGACCCCGAGGTGCGGGTCACCGTCAACAACGCGCGCTGTCACCGCTACGGCATCTGCGAGGCCGAAGCCGAAGGCGTGTTCATGCTGACCTCAGAGGGCCGCCTGCGCTACGACTCGCGGCCCGATGCCAGCGAGCACGAGAACGTGCTCGCCGCAGCCCGCTACTGCCCCATGCAGGCCATCATCGTGGAGAGACGAGCCAGGTGAACAAGAGCAAAGTGACGCTGAACAAGTCGACCACGAAGCGGGAGCGCATCGTGATCGTCGGCGCGGGACTGGCCGGTCTCCGGTCGGCCGAACGCCTGCGGGAACTGGGCTTCACCGGTGAACTGGTGATCATCGGCGCGGAGCGGCGCCGGCCCTACCACCGGCCAGCACTGTCCAAGCAGATGCTCACCGGCGAGCTCCGGCCCAAGGACCTGACACTGCACAGCTACGTGCCGCTGGACGCGATCTGGCGCCGGGGCACGCACGTGCTGAAGCTGGACACCAGGCACCGCAAGGTGGAACTGCCCGGCGACGAGGAGATCCACTACGACGGGCTGGTGATCGCGACCGGCGTGCAGGCCCGCCACCTGCACGGCGCGCCGAGGCACGACCCCAGGGTGCACGTGCTGCGGACCATGGGCGACGCGATGGCACTGCAGCGCGGCATCGCGGGCGGCAACGGCAAGGTGGTGGTCATCGGCGGCGGGTTCACCGCGTGCGAGGTGGCGTCCACGGCCCGCGAACTGGGCTGCGAGGTCACCATCCTGTCCAGGTCGAAGGTGCTGCTGGGCAAGGTGGTCGGCGACACCATGGGCGAGCAGATCGCCGACCTGCACCGGGCCAACGGCGTCCGGGTCGAGTTGGGCGTCGAGGTGACGCACTGGCTGACCCAGCCGTGGGGCGTGAGCATGCACCTGAACACCGGCAAGCTGGTGGTGGCCGGGACCGTGGTGCTCGCGGTGGGCAGCACGCCCTCCGTGCAGTGGCTGCGTGGCTCCGGGCTGACCCTGGAGGACGGCGTGCTGTGCCGGCCGACGTGTCACGTGGTCGGCGCGAACGACGTCGTCGCTGCCGGTGACGTGGCCAGGTGGCCCAACCTGCGGTTCGAGGCGACGCCCAGGCGCGTCGAGCACTGGATGAACGCGGTGGACATGGGCCGGGCGGCCGCGGAGAGTCTGCTGGCCGGCGCGGCCGCGAAGCCGTTCACGCCACTGCCCCGGTTCTGGTCCGAGCAGCACGGCATGCACCTGCAGGCAGCCGGCATGCCGGTGCTGAGCCAGGACACCATTCCGCTGGCCCGCAAGTCGGCGGGCCGCGGCATCACGGGCTATGTCCGAAACGGACGGTTGATCGGCATCGTCGGGCGGGACAACCCACGCGGGATGCTGCACTGGACGGCCGAACTGAAGCGCGAACTGCGCCGCTCGGAGACGCTGACCAACCCGCCGATGCGGCCGTTCCAGCAGGAGCAGTTGCTGGAGTGGCAGACGAGCGACCAGTCGCGGATGAACTGAGGTCCTGGCGCGCCAGCGACGCGACCGTTCAACACTTCCGCGATGAGCTGGCGAAGGGTCGGCGCCGATCGGGGGCGCCGACCCTTCGTGAATTCAGCGCTGGATGGACTTGATCTCGCAGAACTCCTCTAGTCCGAAGTGGCCGAGTTCCCTGCCGTTGCCGGACTGCCGGTAGCCGCCGAACGGGGCCACCGGGTTGAACGCGCCACCGTTGACGTCCACCTGACCGGTCCGCATCCGCTTGGCGAACGCGATGGCCCTGTCCTGGTCGCCGGAGAACACGCCGCCTGCCAGGCCGTAGATGGTGGAGTTGGCGATCGCGGCAGCCTCGTCCTCGTCGCCGTAGGGCAGGATCGACAGCACCGGACCGAAGATCTCCTCCTGCGCGATGGTCATGTCCGAGCGGACGTTCGCGAACACCGTCGGCCGGACGTAGTAGCCGGTGCCGAGGCCGTCGACCGGCTCGGCACCACCGGTGGCCAGCGTCGCGCCCTCCTCGATACCGCGCTCGATGTAGCCGCGCACCCTGCTCAACTGGGCGGCCGACGCCATCGGGCCGATCCGGGTGGTGTCGTCGTTCGGGTCGCCGACGGTGTACTTCGCGGCGGCCGCGACGGCCATCTCGACCACCTCGTCGTGCCGCGCCGCGGGGACCAGCATCCTGGTCCACGCCGTGCAGGTCTGGCCGCCGTTGATGTAGGCGTTGCCCATGCCGACCTTGACGGCCTTGTTGAAGTCGGCGTCGTCGAGCAGCACGTTGGCCGACTTGCCGCCCAGTTCCAGCGCGACCCGCTTGACCGTCTCGGCGGCCCCGACGGACACCCTGCGGCCCGCCCGGGTCGACCCGGTGAACGACACCATGTCCACGTCGGGGTGTGCCGAGATGGCCTCGCCGACGACCGGCCCGGTGCCGTGCACCAGGTTGACCACGCCGGGCGGCAACCCGATGGAGTCGAAGACGTCGAACAGGATCCCGGCGCTCAGCGGCGCCATCTCGGTGGGCTTGAGCACCACGGTGCACCCGGCCGCCAGCGCGGGCACCACCTTGGCGACGATCTGGTGCAGCGGGTAGTTCCACGGCGTGATGCAGCCGACCACACCGATGGGTTCCCGCACGACGAGCGAGTTGCCGATCTCCTCGCTGAACGAGAAACCGCCGTCCAGCAGGTCGGCGATGCCGGCCGACGTGGCGACCGGCAGACCGGCCTGCACGCGGCGGGCGAACGTCATGGGCGAGCCCATCTCGGCGGAGATGGTGGCCGCGATCTCCTCGTTCCTGGCCAGCAGGCCCTCGGAGATGCGGCGGACGAACTTGGCACGTTCTTCGACCGGGGTGGCCGCCCAGGCGGGGAACGCCCCGCGGGCAGCCGCCACGGCGGCGTCCACATCGGCCGCGGTGCCGGCGGGCACCGAGGCGATCACGGCCTCGGTCGCCGGGTTGATCACCTCGATCCGCTCGGTCGCGGTGTCTACGGACTCACCTGCGATGACGTGGCCGGTGCGCGTGGTGACCGGGGCGGCCATTGATCCTCCATGAGGCTATGTGACTCGTTGGTAGCTATCTCCACATTGTCACAACTCGGCCGACCCCGGTCAGCAGCGCAATCGGTTCAGTCGAAGGACGGGTCCTCGTTGCGCGTGCGCTTGAGTTCGAAGAAGTGCGGGTAGTTGGCCAGCAGTCGGGCACCGTCGAACACCTGGCCCGCGACCTCGCCGCGCGGGATCCGCGACAGCACAGGGCCGAAGAACGCCACATCGTCCACGTGGATGGTGGGCGTGCCCACATCCATGCCCACCGGGTCCATGCCGGCGTGGTGGCTGGCCCGCAGTTCCTCGTCGTACTCGGTGGAGTGGGCGGCGTCGGCCAGTTCGGCCGGCAGGCCGACCTCGGCCAGCGACTCGAAGATCACCTTGTCGAAGTCCTTGTTGCCCTCGTTGTGGATCCGCGTGCCCATCGCGGTGTAGAGCCCTTCCAGGACGCCGTCGCCGTGCTGCTTGGCGGCCGCGATCGCGACCCGCACCGGGCCCCACGCCTTGGCCATCGCTTCCTGGTACTGCTCGGGCAGGTCGCGGCCCTCGTTGAGCACGGCCAGGCTCATCACGCGGAAGTGCAGGTCGATGTCGCGGACCTGCTGAACCTCCAGAATCCACCGCGAGGAGATCCACGCCCAGGGGCACAGCGGGTCGAACCAGAAGTCCACCCGTGCCTTGCCGGCCTCGGCTGTCGTCATGTGCACGTCTCCAGACTGAATCGAAGTCGACCGGTGCCGACACGGCACCTGCTAGGGACAACCATCGGGGCGACGTGCTTTCTTCCCCGCCCGCGACATCGGCGGGACCGTCGCCCGGCAAAGAGGTGGCCGAACGTGATTGGATGCGGTGGACCCATTACCGCCGAACATCATTACCGACCGAGGTGACCGTGGCCGCCCCCAACTTGACCCGCGAGCAGGCAGAACAGCGTGCTGACCTGCTTGAGGTCCAGTCGTACGTGATCGAACTGGACCTCACCGACGGCAGCGGCGGGCCGGGTGAAAAGACGTTCCGGTCCACGACGACCGTACGATTCCGCTCCCGGCAGACCGGTGCGACGAGCTGGATCGACCTGATGGCCGAACTGGTCGACCGAGCGGTGCTCAACGGCGTCGAACTCGACCTGCTGCACTACCGCGAGGACAAGGGCATCCAACTGCCCGACCTGGCCGAGGAGAACGAGCTACTGGTCGAGGCGCACTGCCGCTACATGAACACCGGCGAGGGCCTGCACAGGTTCGAGGACCCGGTGGACGCCAGCGTCTACCTGTACTCGCAGTTCGAGACGGCCGACGCGAAGCGGATGTTCGCCTGTTTCGACCAGCCCGACCTGAAGGGCACCTACCAGCTGACCGTGCTCGCCCCGGCGGACTGGAAGGTCGTCTCCAACACGGCGGTGGAAAGCACTGAAGAGGACACGTCCGGCGGGGTCTGGCAACGCTTCGGCACCACCGACGTGCTGTCCACCTACCTGGTGGCGCTGGTCGCCGGCCCGTACGCCGAATGGCGCGACGAGTTCGTCGACGAGACGCCGGACGGCAGGGTCGTCATCCCGCTCGGGCTGTACTGCCGGGCTTCGCTGGCCGAGCACATGGACCACGAGCGGCTGTTCACCGAGACGAAGCAGGGTTTCGGCTACTACCACGGGGCTTTCGGCGTGAAATACCCGTTCGGCAAGTACGACCAGTGCTTCGTTCCGGAGTTCAACGCGGGCGCCATGGAGAACGCCGGCTGCGTCACGTTCCTCGAGGACTACGTGTTCCGCAGCAGGGTCACGCGCTACCTGTACGAACGGCGCTGCGAGACCGTGCTGCACGAGATGGCGCACATGTGGTTCGGCGACCTGGTCACCATGCGCTGGTGGGACGACCTGTGGCTGAACGAGTCGTTCGCGACGTTCGCGAGTGTCCTGGCCCAGGTGTCGGCCACCGAGTACGAGCACGCGTGGACGACGTTCGCCAACATCGAGAAGTCCTGGGCCTACCGGCAGGACCAGCTGCCCTCCACCCACCCGGTGGCCGCCGACATCCAGGACCTGGAGGCCGTCGAGGTCAACTTCGACGGCATCACCTACGCCAAGGGTGCCAGCGTGCTCAAGCAGCTGGTCGCCTACGTGGGGCTGGACAACTTCCTGGCCGGGCTGCGGGTCTACTTCGCCAAGCACGCGTGGAGCAACGCGACCCTGGCCGATCTGCTGACCGCGTTGGAGGAGGCGTCCGGCAGGGACCTGTCCGGCTGGGGCGCCCAGTGGTTGCAGACCACCGGCCTGAACCTGATCCGGCCGAGGTTCAGCGTGGACTCGGCCGGCAGGTTCACCGACTTCACCGTGTTGCAGGGGCCTGCCCGGCCGGGTGCCGGCGAGCTGCGCACGCACCGGCTGGCGATCGGCGTCTACGACTTCGACGACACGGGCAAACTGGCCCGCCAGCACCGGGTCGAGCTGGACGTGACCGGCGACCGCACCGACGTGCCGGACCTGATCGGCATCCCGAGGGGCAAGCTCGTCCTGGTCAACGACGACGACCTCACCTACTGCACCATGCGGCTGGACAACGACTCGCTGGCCACCCTGCTGGAGCACATCGCGGACATCGCTGAGCCGCTGCCCAGGACGCTGTGCTGGTCGGCGGCGTGGGAGATGACCCGCGAGGCCGAGCTGAAGGCACGTGATTTCGTGCACCTGGTGCTGCGTGGCATCGGCGCCGAGTCGGAGGTCGGTGTCGTGCAGCGACTGCTGCTGCAGGCGCAGACGGCCCTCGGTTCCTACGCGGACGTGGCCTGGGCACCGCGGGGCTGGCAGGAGTTCAGCCAGCGGATGCTCGAACTGGCCCGGGACGCGGCGCCGGGTTCGGACCACCAACTCGCCTACGTGAACTCGCTGTGCGGCTCGGTGCTGGACGACGAAGGTCTCGCGGTGCTGGCCGGCTGGTTGGACGGATCTACTCCGCTGGAGGGTCTGACCGTCGACACCGATCTGCGGTGGCGGTTGGTCCGGGCGCTGTCCGCGCACGGCAGGATCGGGCCGGCCGACATCGACGCGGAACGGGAGCGGGACGCCACAGCGGCCGGCAACCGGAACGCCGAGTGGGCGCGTGCGCTGCGGCCGGTCGACGAGGCCAAGGCGGAGGCGTGGCAGCGGGCGGTGTTCGACGACGATCTGCCCAACGCGGTCAGCGACGCGATCATCGCCGGTTTCTCGCATCCGTCGCAGAAGCCGCTGCTGGCCGGTTATGTCGGGAAGTACTTCGCCGACGTGGCAGGGGTGTGGGAGCGGCGGTCCAGCGAGCGCGCGCAGCCCACGGTGCTCGGTCTGTTCCCTGCGTGGTCGGTCGCGCAGAGCACTGTCGACGCCGCGAATACCTGGTTGGCCGACGACCGTCCGCCCGCGCTGCGGCGGCTGGTGTCCGAGGGCAGGGCCGGAATTGTCAGGGCCTTGGCCGCACAGGAGTTCGACCGTAGCTAACGCTTCGGCGTCGCGGTGGTTTCAGCCACCGCGACGCCGAACACAGCGCTAAAGTCCACGTTCGTGTCGCAAACGATCTCCGCGATCGCCAGCCTCCTGTGGCCGTTGATCGTGCTCGCCGTGCTCGTCCTGTTCCGAGGACCGCTGACCAGGGTCGTCCGATCAACGGAGTCACGTGACTTCACGATCAAGATCGCTGGTCAGGAGGTTTCCGTCGGCGAGTTGCACCGACAACAGATGGACATGCTGGCCGATCTGCAGGATCAGATCGCGACGCTGCACAAGGACATGGACGGTATCGACCAGCGGGGCCCGGTGAAGATCACCACCCGGGTCGCCCAGGAGAGCCCGGTCGCGGTGGCCGCCGGTAAGCAGGGCCCCGCCGGTTCAGCCACCGTCGAGTTCGACGAGACCGACACCGAGCTGACCCACGTCGACGTGCCGACCCAGGATCGCCCGCAGTTCCACGACGATCCGGTGAAGGCCCCGTGGGAACGGCTGGCCCATCACGACCCGGAGCCGGCACCAGAAGCGGCCGAGGCCAAGTCGGAGGGTGCGCCGACCACCACGTTGTCCGTGGTGCAGTCCGACGGCACTCCCGAGATCGTGCCCGGCTGGGCAGGCCAACCGCAGGACTCGCGGCCGAAGGCGGCTGGTGTGCTGTGGGTGGACGACCACCCGCAACGCAACGCGCTGCAGGTGGACCAGTTGGAGCGCAGGGGCGTCGTCGTCGACGCGGTGCGCAGCACGCGGGAGGCCGTGCAGAAGCTGACCGGCCAGCGCTACCAGTTGATCGTGTCCGACATGGAGCGCGTCGAGGGTGGCAAGCCGGTGCCGAACGCGGGTCTCGAACTGATCCGCACGATCCGCACGTTCGACCGGGACACCCCGGTGGTGATCTTCGCGTCCGGACCGGGCGGGAAGGTGCTCGCCGACACCGCGGCCCAGATCGGCGCGGACCTGGTGACCAACTCGTGGTACCAGCTGTCGCAGGAGATGCACCGGATCGGCGTTCTGTAGCCGAACAACTGGGGCGAACCCCAGCGCGCGATCAGTGCGCTGGGGTGGCCGGGCCTGCCGGGCTGACGTGCTTGGGGGCCGAGCCTGCCTGGTCGGTGAGCATCCGCAGGGCACTGACCAGACCGCCGATCAGGTCGCCCTCCTTGAAGGACGCCACCATGCTCATCACAGCGAGCTTGCAGGACCGGTCGGACAGCCTGCGGTGCGACTCGTCGCCGGTGACGACCTCGACCACTCGCTGGCCGGGCGACACCGCGATCAGCACGGCGTCGGAGGCCGCGGGCTCACCGATCGACGCGTGCAGTTCCTCGGCCTTGTCCCGGGTGTCGTCACCCAGTTCACCGAGGTAGATGCTGAAGTCGAGACCGGTGGACCTGGTGGACAGGGCGATGGCCTCGTCCAACCGGGCCAGCTGCACCGGGTTGAACGGCACGGTCGGCGGCAGCGGCTTGATCACCCGCGCGATCGACACCCTGCCGGACGACATGACGGCGTAGCCGAGTTCGTTGTCGTCGGCGCCGTTGGCGCGGCTGACCGCGCCATGGCTGCCGTTCTCACCAGTTGCCACGAGCACCTCCACGTGCGGTGCGCACCGACGGGTCGGCGGGGATGTGCTCGACCGGCGCGCTGCCGGCCTGCCTCGGGTCCACGACACCGCTGGCGCTCCACCACACCGCGTCGTAGGTCCACGGTTGGCCGGGCCGGTACCTCGGGCCGCGAGCGAACTTCGGCCACAGCGTCAACAGCGCGATCACGCCGTAGATAGCGGCCGGAATCAGCACGTAGACGAGGATCGTTTGTACGACACTCACGCGAAGTACGGTAGCTGATCCACTAGTGGGGCACTCATCGGCACACCCGTTAGCGGCCGGTACGGGCCAGCGGCCGGGCGGCGGCGATCGCGACGGCCACCACGATGCCGCCGACGACGACGAACACCGTGGCCAGCGACGTTACCTTCGCGAGGGGTCCGGCCAGCGCGGCGCCGAGGGGCATCAGACCCCAGGCGAGCATCCGGTAGGCACTGGTCACCCTGCCCATCATCGCGCTCGGGGTGAGCCGCTGCCTTCTGGTGGCGGACAACACGTTCCAGCCGCCGGCACCCACTCCGACCAGCAGATACGCCACCCACACCGAGCCGGCCACCGGCACGGCGCCGACAGCGACGAACGCCACACCCAGCAGGCTGAGCGCGCCGACCATGGTCCTGCCGTCACCGAACCGGGCGGCCACCCTTGGCACCAGCCAGGCGGCGAACAGCGTGCCCACCGCCTGCGCGATCCACAGTGTCGGCACCAGAGCGGCCCGGATGGCCAGCGGGCCGATGGCGTACAGCGAGATGAGCGCGTTGGCCGCACTCACGGCGACGGCGCTCGCCACCACGGCCATCACCAGCGTGCGCAAAGTGCGGTCCCGCAACAGGAAGCGGATGCCGTCGGCCAGTTGTCTGCGCATCGGCAGCGGTGTGGCGCGTGGCCCGGGGATCTCGCGGGAAACCGAGACCTCGGGCAGCGCGGCGACACAGCCAGCGGAGATCAGGAACGTGAGCGCGTTGAGCGCGAAGCAGGCGCCCGGCTGCCAGGTGAACATCAGCGCGGCCAGCAGCGGCCCACCGAAGTCCAGGCCGAGGGTCTCGGCGGCGACGTACCAACTGTTGGCCTTGTCCAGTCGTTCCCGGCCGGACAGCTCGACCAGCAGCAGCTGGAACGCCGAGTCGGCGAACGTCTCCCCGCTGGTCAGCACGAAGGCGGCGACGATCAGCACGGGCAGGCCGGCATGGTGGGTGAACACGGCGACGGCCAGACCGGTGGCGGCCAGCGCACGGACGCAGTGCGCCGTCAGCACCACCTTGCGTGGCGAGCACCTGTCCACCAGCGCGCCGGCCGGCAGCGCCACGAGTAACCACGGCAGTACCTCGGCGGTCGCGACGGCCGAGACGGCGAGTGGACTGTGGGTGCTGATCGCGGCGAACAGTGGCAGTGCCGCCATGCGGATACCGTCACCTGTCAGTGACGCGAAGCCCGCCAAGATGAGCAAGCGAAACGGACCGTCGACCCGGCCGGAGGTTGCAGTGGGGCCGGTGCCCGCTCCCGTGCGCGCCGGGAAGCCGGCCATCCCCACACCTCATCCCCCGCGTGCACGCCGTTCAACCGGAACGACGACGGTCCGACGACCCAGGCCGACCAGCTGGGCTTATCGCCTTTCGTAGCGAGCCGCCTGCGAACGGTCGCCAACTCTACCGGTACGTGACCGAATCGTGTCCTGTCGACAAACAGCGATGTCGAACGTCACTCGGTGAGACCAATCGCTGGTCCGAACGACCCCGATCCGGATGGCCGCAGCTGGCAGCCGATTTGGTGGCTTGTTTGCAGGCACCGTTGCTCGTAGATTTTCACCTGTACGGCCCTTGCGAAGATAGCCCTGAGCATACTTGTCACGTATCGACTTCAAGGAGCGCACGTATGTACACGATCGATGCCGCCACCCGAGTGACCTCCGCCATGCGTTCGGACGAGATGGTAGCTACGCAGAGTAGCGGTACCCGTGTCACTGCTCAAGACGGTACGAGGGTTACTTGCCTCGGAACAAGGGTGACGGCGGTGCGCGAAGGTACCAGGGTGACCGCACGGGTGGGTACCCGCGTCACGGCCCTCGGAACCAGGGTCACGGCGGCCCGTCGTGGCACCAGGGTGACCTGCCTCGGCACCCGCGTCACCTCCCTGGATGGCACGCGAGTCACCGCCCTCGACGGCACTCGCGTCACCGCTCTGGCCGGCACCCGCGTGACTGCGCTGGACGGGACTCGGGTCACCGCGCTCGACGGCACCCGCGTGACAGCTCAGGACGGCACCAGGGTCACTGCTCTCGACGGCACCAGGGTGACCGCACTGGATGGCACCCGCGTCACGGCGCTGGACGGCACTCGCGTCACCGCACTCGACGGCACCCGGGTCACGGCACTGGACGGCACCCGCGTCACTGCCGCTGCTGGTACTCGCGTCACCTGCTGACAGCGGGCCGGTCACCCGGCCCGCCCACTCAGGCCGCTGGTTCGCCCAAGTACGGCAGCCACAGCGGATCAGCTTCGGCGATCCCGGCCAGCAACCGCCAGTTCGGCCCTCGGGGCGCGCTCGGCGTCGTCCGCAGCCCCCAACCGAGTTCGGAGAGCATCCGGTCGGCCTTCCGGTGATTGCACCTCGCGCAACTGGCCACACAGTTCTGCCAGGAGTGCGCGCCGCCCCTGCTGCGCGGCACCACGTGGTCGATGGTGTCCGCACGGCCACCGCAGTACGCGCAGCGATAGCGGTCCCGGTACATCAGGCCCGCCCTGGTCAACGGCACCCTCGCCCGATAGGGCACGCGCACGTACGTACTGAGCTTGATCACCGACGGCACCTCGACGGTCCGGTTGGCCGAGTGCAGCACGAGGCCGGCTGAATCGCCGTGCAGCACGTCCGCCTTCCCACAGACCACGAGCACGACCGCCCTGCGCAGTGGCAGGGCAGTCAGTGGCTCAAAGGTGGCGTTCAACAACAACACCCGCCGACGGCCCCATGTGGGTGGCCTGGGCAGGTGATTGTGGGCCGCACTCGCCTTCTCGGCGGCGGCACCGACTGACAACGGCGGGCCGACTACCAGGGCAGGTTCTCGGCGCAGGGTTCCCCCCGGCGCCTGCCCCGTGGCGGCGCCGATGGGGATCGGTTGTCGGTCGGGCACACGACCACCTCCACCGGGCTGTCGCCCTAGTCGACCACAGATGACCACTGAAAAGCACGCCAATACGGTGACGTGTCCCACAGCTTAGGCGAACAACCGGGTGAACCGCTGGTGACGTGCTGGTCTGCGCCGCTACCGGCCGTCGGGCGCGCCGACCGGTCCGGCCCCGGCCATTAAGGTCGGCGCCGTGTTGCTGGAACTCGTGTCGCAGAAATTGTTGAACGCGGACATCAAGCCAACGTGTGCCAACGACGCGAGCACGTGGTGCGGTCAGGTCTGGAACGTCACGCACAACTCGTGGCTCGCCGAATCGGCAGGCTGGTTGCTCGCCAAGCCACTGAACATCCTGGCCATCGTGGTGGTGGCCGTCGTGGTCCGCGTGCTGCTGCGCCGGCTGATCCGCAGGCTCACCTCGGGCACCGGTGACGGCAGGGTGCCGCTGGTCCTGCGCCCGTTACGTGAGCGGGCCCCGCAGACGCTGGCCTCACTGGTCTCCGAGCGCCGCTCCCAGCGGGCCAAGACGATCGGCTCGGTGCTCCAGTCGATCACGTCGTTCGTGGTGTGGGGCATCGCCGTGGTGCTCATCCTCGGTGACCTCGGCTTCAACCTGACGCCGATCATCGCGTCGGCCGGGGTGATCGGCGTTGCCGTCGGCTTCGGTGCGCAGAACCTGGTGAAGGACTTTCTGTCCGGCATCTTCATGCTGCTGGAGGACCAGTACGGCGTCGGCGACGTCGTCGACCTCGGCGAGGCGACCGGCACCGTCGAATCGGTCGGCCTGCGGGTCACCACGGTGCGCGACTACGCCGGAACCGTCTGGTATGTCCGCAACGGCGAGGTACAGCGGGTGGGCAACTCCAGCCAGGGCTTCGCGGTGGCCGTGGTGGACGTGCCGGTGCGCTACACGACCGACGTCAACGAGGCGCTGCGCCTGCTGACCGAGGTGTCCGAGGAGGCCGTGTCGGAGGAGCCGATGGCCACCGACGTGCTGGAGCCGCCGAAGGTGCTCGGCGTGCAGGGCATGACGGCGGACAACATCACGCTGCGCCTGACCGTGAAGGTCCGGCCCGCCCGGCAGTGGGCCACCCAGCGCGAGTTGTTCCGGCGGATCATGGCGGTGTTCGAACAGGACGGCATCCGGGCGCCGATCAGCAGCAGGCCGACGGCGGCCATCGAGGACGAGTAGCGGCCCGCCCCACCCGCCCACCAGCAGGTGGGCGATGATGGAGACGTGGCCACACCGGAAACCTTCTACCAAGCCGTTGGCGGTGAGGACACCTTCCGCCGCATCGTCACCCGGTTCTACGCCGAGGTCGCGAAGGACGAGATCCTGCTCCCGCTCTACCCGGAGCAGCCCGACCTGACCGGCGCGACCGAACGGCTCGCCCTGTTCCTGATGCAGTACTGGGGCGGCCCGCACACGTACTCCGACCAGCGTGGACACCCCAGGCTGCGGATGCGGCACGCGCCGTTCAAGATCGGCCCGATGGAGCGCGACGCCTGGCTGCGCTGCATGCGGATCGCGGTGGACGAGGAGAACCTCGCCGAGCCCTACCGGGCGCAACTCTGGGAGTACCTGGAGATGGCGGCACAGAGCATGATGAACGCCTGGCTGTGAGCCCTACCACGAACTGCTTCGGATTGATCTTGTGGAGGGCCACCCGGTCGGGCGACTAAATGGCAGGATGACTCCTCGTGCGACGATCAGCCGAGCTCCGGACGGAGAAGACCGGTGAGTCGACCTGGTGGCGTGACGCTGTGTTCTACCAGGTCTACGTGCGGTCATTCGCGGACGGCAACGCCGACGGTATCGGCGACCTGGACGGGGTTCGGTCCCGCCTCGGCTACCTCGAACTGCTCGGCATCGACACGATCTGGCTGACGCCGTTCTACCCGTCGCCGATGGCCGCGACCGGTTACGACATCACCGATCCACGCGATGTCGACCCGATGTTCGGCGACCTGGACGCGTTCGACCGACTGGCCGAAGACGCTGTGGCGCACCACATCCGCATCGTGCTGGACCTGGTGCCCGGCTCGACGAGCAGCCAGCACCCGTGGTTCGGCTCGGCGATGGCAGGCGGCCCGGGCAGCCCGCAGCGGGACCGGTACGTGTTCCGCGACGGCCGTGGCCACGACGGCTCCGAGCCGCCGAACAACTGGACCAGCGTGCGCGGTGGGCCCGCGTGGACGCGGGTGCCCGACGGCCAGTGGTACCTGCACCTGCTGTCGCCGCAGCAGCCGGACCTGAACTGGGCACACCCCGATGTGGCCGCCAACTTCGAGCGCACCATGCGCTTCTGGCTGGAGCGGGGCGTCGCGGGCTTCCGGATCAACCTGGCGCACGGCATCACCAAACCGGCAGCGCTGCCCGACATGGACCCGAGGCTGACCCGGCACAGCGGCGTGCCGATCGCCCACCCGCAGGACCCTCGGTTCGACGACGAGAGCGTGCACGACGTGCACCGGATGATCCGCGGGGTGCTCGACGAGTACCCGGGCCGGGTCGCGATCGGCGAGGTCTGGGTGGCCGACGACGCCCGGTTCGCCCGCTACCTGCGGCCCGACGAGCTGCACATGGGCTTCGACGTCCGACTGGTGGACGCCGAGTTCGACGCGGACGCCGTGCGCGGCGCAATCGAGCGCTCACTGGCCAGCGTCGCCGCCGTCGGCGCGCCCGCATCGTGGACACTGTCCAACCACGACGTGGTCCGGCACGTCAGCCGTTACGGCGGCGGAGCCACGGGTACCCAGCGGGCCAGGGCGATGGCGCTGGTCGAGTTGGCGCTGCCCGGCGGGGTTTTCCTGTACAACGGCGAAGAACTCGGCCTGCCGGATCTGGAACTGCCGGACTGGGCGTTACGCGACCCGGTGTGGGAACGGTCCGGCCACACCGATCGGGGCAGGGACGGCTGCCGGGTGCCGCTGCCGTGGGAGGGCACCACGCCGCCCTACGGCTTCACCGAGCACCAGGACAGCTGGCTGCCGATGCCCTTCGAGTGGGCTCCGCTGACCGTGGAGGCACAACTCGAGGACCCGGACTCGATGCTGTCGCTGTACCGGCACGCGATCGAACTGCGCCAGTCGCATGCCTCGTTCAAGGGCGACGAACTGGAGTGGTACGGCGCTCCCCCGGCCTGTTTCGCGTTCCGCCGCAAGGGCGGCAGGCTGATCTGCGCTCTGAACACGTCCAGTGGCCTGGTGCCGCTGCCGGTCGGTGAGATCCTGCTGTCCAGTGCCCCGCTGGTGGACGGCCAACTGCCGCCGGACACCGCAGTGTGGATGGTCTAGACGAGGAGTGGCAGGAGTGCGTGCCTGCGCCGCACGACGGCTCCGTAGCGGGCGTCCAGCCGTAGCCACGAGTCGGTCGCGGTGACCCGGACCGTCTCGTCGCTCTCGCTGGCCGTGTCGACGTTTTCGGCAAGGAAACCCATACCGGACAAGGCGAACAGGCAGCGCATCGGCACCTTCACGTCCAACCCCGCGCCGCTCACGGTGAGCACGTGCTGATCCAGCAGCGAGGTTGGCGCGCTGCCCCGCGGCCCCGGGTTCTCGCGGGCCACCTCGATCCCCCGGTCGGCCAGGTCGGCCACGATCCGCACCGGCAGTTCGTCCACCATTCGCCAGCCGTCACCCGGCGGCAGGGCGGAGTGCCACATCAGGTCCCTCGGCGGGCCGGGATCCAGCCGCTCGCCGCCGACGATGGCCAGTGCGGCAAGCAGTTCGTTGCCGGACACCGTCACGTCGACGGGCCGCACCTGGCCGCGGACCGACCTGGTGGCCAGCACGTCGAACGGCGTGGCGACCCAGGCCTCCAGCAGCCCGGTGGACCGGCCGCGCAGCCGCACGACGGCCTGCTGGTCCAGCCGGACCGACCTGGCCACGAAGGCACCGAGATCGTCCCGGTCGGCCGCGTCCGGCACGTGCAGTTCCGGCGCGTTCACCTCTGGTGTGCGGAGCAGGTCGGGTAGATCAGGCACTGCGCACCCCCGCGCGGTAGCCGGCCAGGAAATCCCGCTCGGCATCGGTGAGCCTTCTTGGCCGGTTGGCCTCGACGTCGTAGGGCACCAACAGCGTCTCCGCTGTCGCCGCAACGGCATCCGAGCTCTTGCGTCCGTTGTAGACGGTGTAGTCCAGGGTGAACGATGCGGCCCGCAACTCGCGCACCGCGATCTCGACCCGGATGCTGGAGCCGTCCACCACCAGCGGGCTGTGGTAGTCCACCACCAGTCGGGCCACCACCATGCCGGCCGCCATGCTCGCGGCGCCGTGCCGTGCACCCTCGCCGAACAGCAGGTCGACCCTGGCCTCTTCGAGCAGCGTCACCGTGTTCGCGTGGTTGACATGCCCGAACACGTCCATGTCCGACCACCGGGGACGTACCTCGGCCACGTACACACCCAACCGACAACCCTCCAGCTTTCGACGAGCCCGCCCGGCCAAATGACAGTACAGCGTCGGGTGCGAGGCGGTGACCGGCTGTCAGGGCAGGTTCAGTTTGGCCACGTCGATGGTCACACGACCGGGATCGCTCGGGTCCACCAGCACCGGCAGCCGCGTACCGATCGTGGCGATCGCCGCCCGCCGGGCCGGGGTGCGGAACCCGATCCTGGTGGTCACCGGGTAGGTGCTGCCATCGGGGCGCTGCACATCCAGCGTCAGATCGGCCTGGCTCATGCCGCCCGGCAACGGCATCGGCGGCGCCACGTCGTGCACCGCCGTGACCACACCGGTAGCCGGTGTGCCGCCCATCGCCGCACCGAAACCGCCCATCGAGGAGCCGGACGTGGTGTTCCCGAACGACGTCTGGATGCTCACCGTGCTGTGCGACCCGCGCAGGACGATCGGGTCGACACCTGCCGAACGCAGTGCCTGGTCGATCATCGGGGCGACGCCGTCCCCGGTGGTGATCGAGAAGCCCTGAGCGCCACCGAACCCACCGGCCGGCTGGTCACCGGCGGCCAACCGGGCGGCGGCCTCGTTGGCCCGCTGACGGGCCGTGGACTGCCAGTCGTTCTTCACGATCTGGTCCCACTCGACCCGGAAGTTGGTCGGGTTCGAACGGTCCACAGTGACCGGCAACTCGTTCTGCCCCACCCACTTGCCGTGGTGGTCGGCGGGTACCTCGGCCGGCGTCGGCGCGATGCCGTCGGCGACCACGACCCCCGTCAGCCGCGTGCCGGGCGGTGAGCTGTGCGGATGTGCGTCGTACCAGTCCGCGACCTTGAACACCCCGGACACCGGGTCCTTCATGTGGCCGGCACGCCACTTCGATCTGATCCCCATGCCGGCCACCCTGCCAGCCACAACGGCCAACGTCCAGCAGCGCGAACCCTTCGTTATCGCACCATGGACCGGACCTGACGAGCCGCCACCGACAGCGTCGGCAGGTCGAGCCGGTTGGCCCTGCGAATCTCGCCGAGCGCGGAACGCGCCCGCTCCAGCCGGGACGCGTTGGACTGCTCCCACCGCTCGATCTTGTCGTCCGCGCTGTCGCCGGGATCGCTCTGCCGCAACACATCCACGGTGATCGCCCGCAGCGACGAGTACAGGTCGTCGCGCAGCGCGAGCCTGGCCAGCGCGTGCCAGCGGTTGCCCCGCTCCAACGCGCTCACCGAGCTGAGCATGCGGTCCATGTCCAGGTGTTCGGACAACGCGAAGTACAGCTGCGCGGTCTCCAGGTGGCTGCGTTCGATGCCGACGCTGGCGCCCTCCCGCTCGGCCAGTTCGGCGATGTCGATCACGTCGAGCAGACAGAACGTGTCCAGCAGCCCGGCCACCCGACCGGCGGTCTGCACCGGAACGCCCTGCGCGACCAACCGCTTCGTGTCCTCGATCATGTGGTCCCGCTCACGACCTCGCAGCAACGTCAGCATGCTGCCGGCCAGCGTGCGCACCGGCTTCACGAACCGGGACAGCTCGGCGCCGACGGCCAACGGCTGCGGCCGGTTGGACAACAGCCAGCGGGACGCCCGATCCAGCAGGCGCCTGCTCTCCAGCATCATCCGGTCCGCGACCTTGATGTCCACGACGTTGTCCAGCGCGCTGATCTCCTGCCACAGCGACGGCAGGTCGAACACCCGCGTGGCCGCCACGAACGCACGGACGGCGTCGGTCGCCGTGGCGCTCATCTCCTCGGCCAGGCGGAACGCGAAGGACACGCCGCCGCCGTCCACGACCTCGTTGACGAGCATGGTCGTGGTGATCTCGCGGCGCAGCGGGTGAGCGCCGATCCGGTCGCCGAACCGGTCCCGCAGCTGACTCGGGAAGTAGTCGGGCAACCGGCGGGCGAACACGTCCAGATCGGGCAGGTCACTGGCCAGCAACTCGTCCTTCAGCGCCAGCTTCACGTGCGCCAGCACGGTGGCCAGTTCCGGTGACGTCAGGCCGAGATCGGCCTTCTCCAGCGCCTTGAACTCGGCGGCGCTGGGCAGCGCCTCCAGTGCCCTGTCCAACCCGCTGTGCTGTTCCAGATCCGCGATCAGCCGCGAGTGCACCGTCCGCATGCCGACGGCGTGCGACCGGCTGACACCGAGCATCGTGTTCTGGCCGTAGTTGTCCGCCAGCACCAACTCGGAGACCTGGTCGGTCATCTCCACCAGCAACTCGTTGCGCTGCCCGTGATCCAGCCTGCCCTCGGCGACCAGGTGGTCCAGCAGGATCTTGATGTTGACCTCGTGGTCGGAACAGTCCACACCGGCCGAGTTGTCCAACGCGTCCGTGTTGACCTTGCCGCCAGCCTTCTCCGGACCGCCGCTGCGGGCGAACTCGACACGGCCACGCTGCGTCAGACCGAGGTTGCCGCCCTCGCCGACCACCCGGACCCGCAGTTCGCCACCGTTGACCCGGATCGCGTCGTTGGCCTTGTCGCCCACCTCGGCGTGGCTCTCCGGCGTCGCCTTCACGTAGGTGCCGATGCCGCCGTTCCACAGCAGATCCACCGGGGCCAGCAGGATCGCCCGCATCAGCTCGGCCGGCGAACACTTCGTCACCGTGTCGTCAAGGCCGAGCGCCTTGCGTGCCGCCGCGCCGACCGGGATCGACTTCGCGGTCCTCGGCCAGACACCGCCGCCCTCACTGATCAGGCCGCGGTCGTAGTCGTCCCAGGACGAGCGGGGCAGTTCGAACAGCCTGCGCCGCTCCGCGAAGGACGCGGCCGGTTCCGGATCGGGGTCGATGAAGATGTGCCGGTGGTCGAACGCGGCGACCAGCCGGATGTGCTCGGACAGCAGCATGCCGTTGCCGAACACGTCACCGGACATGTCACCGACGCCCACGACGGTGAAGTCCTGCGACTGGGTGTCCACGCCCAGTTCCCGGAAGTGGCGCTTGACCGCCTCCCAGGCACCCTTCGCGGTGATGCCCATCACCTTGTGGTCGTAGCCGGCGGAACCACCGGACGCGAACGCGTCGCCGAGCCAGAAACCGTAGGAGTCGGCCACGTCGTTGGCGATGTCGGAGAACGTCGCCGTGCCCTTGTCGGCGGCCACCACCAGGTAGGTGTCGTCGCCGTCATAGCGCACCACGTCGCGCGCCGGCACCACGGTGCCCGCGTCCAGATTGTCCGTCACGTCGAGCATCCCGGACACGAACAGCCGGTAGCACGCGATGCCCTCGGTCTGCAGGACCTCACGGTCCAGCCCCTGATCACCGGTCGGCACCGGTGGGCGCTTCAGTACGAAGCCGCCCTTCGCGCCGACCGGCACGATCACCGCGTTCTTCACCGCCTGCGCCTTGGCCAGGCCGAGCACCTCGGTACGGAAGTCCTCCCTGCGGTCCGACCAGCGCAGGCCGCCTCGGGCGACCGGCCCGAACCGCAGGTGCACGCCCTCGAACCGGGGCGAATACACGAAGATCTCGAAGCGGGGCCTCGGCGCCGGCAGGTCCGGCACCTTGCCCGAGTCCAGCTTGACCGCGAGATACGGCTTGGGCACCTGCGTGCCGTCGACATCGTCCCGGACGTAGAAGTTGGTCCGCAGCGTCGCATTGATCAGGCCGAGCAGGCTGCGCAGGATCCGGTCCGAGTCCAGGCTGGTGACGTCGTCGATCATCTCGGTGATCTCGGCCGTCAGATGCTCGGCCTGGGCCACCCGGTCGACCTCGCCGACCACCGGGTTGAACCGGGTCTCGAACAGGTTCACCAGCGCGGTCGCGATCCCGGTGTGCGCGAGGACGGCGTCCTCGATGTAGTCCTGGCTGTAGGGCGTGGTGGCCTGGCGCAGGTACTTCGCGTAGGCGCGCAGGACGGCGGCCTGCCGCCACTCCAGCCCGGCCCCCAGCACCAGCGCGTTGAACCGGTCCACCTCGGCGTGCCCGCGCCACACGGCGGCGAACGCCTCCTGGAAGCGCACCCGCGACCGGTCCAGGTCACCGCCGAAGTTGTCCAGCACGGCGGGGTCGATGCGCAGGCCGAAGTCGAAGATCCAGCACTGGGTGCCGTCGTCGCGGCGTACCTCGTAGGGCCGCTCGTCGACCACCTCGACACCCATGCGCTGCAACATCGGCAGCACCTGGGACAGGGTGACCCGGGAACCGGCCAGGTACAGCTTGAACCGTCGCTCCCCCGGTTCCGGATCGGGCGGCAGGTAGAACGACGTGTCCAGGTCGCCCTCGCCCCGCAGCGCCTGCAGGCGGCGCAGGTCGATCAGGCCCGCCCCGGCGGAGAAGTCCTCCTTGTAGGCCTCGGGGAACGCCGCCGCGTAGCGCTGGCCGGTCTCGGCCGCGGTCTCCGACGAGAACGGGTGCACCCCCGTGTGCCGCGCCGACTGCCCCTCGGCGAGCACGGCGTCCACCATCAGGTCACCCCAGCCGCGCACCGCGTCGGCCAGTTGCTGCTGGAGCACTGCGGGATCGGGGTCGGCCGTCGAGGACGGGTCGGTGTGCACGGTGAAGTGCACCCTGGCGATCTCGGTCTCGCCGACCCTGGCGCTGTATTCGAGATCGGTGCCGTCCAACTCGGCCAGCAGCACCTCCTGCATGGCCAGCCGGGTCGTCGTCGTGTAGCGGTCCCGAGGCAGGTAGACCAGGCAGGAGAAGAAACGGCCGTACGGGTCGCGGCGCATGAACAGCCGCAGGCGGCGCCGATCGGCCAGCGCGAGCACACCGGTCGTCGTCTCGTACAGCGACTGGACATCGGTGGACAGCAGCTCGGGCCGGGGGTAGTTCTGGATGACCTCCAGCATCTTCTGGCCGGAGTGGGACTCCAACGGGAAGCCGGCGCGATGGATCACATCGCGGACGCGGCGCTCGATCACCGGGATGTCCAACACGTCCTCGTAGAGCGCGGCGCTGGTCAGCACACCGAGGAAGCGGTGCTCGCCGTTCACGTCGCCGTGCTCGTCGAACGTCTTCACGCCCACGTAGTACGGGTAGGCCGAGCGGTGCACCGTGGAGGGCGCGCTGGCCTCGGTGAGCACGAGCAGTTGCGGAGCCAGCGCGCGCGCCGCCGTGTCAGGGCCTGCGGTCAGGCTGCGGGCGGCCAGGCTGTCCTGGCGCAGCACGCCCAGCCCGGTGGCCAGCATGGCGCGCAGCGCGGGCGCGCCCTCGGTGTCGGGATCCTCGACCAGCTCGTACTGCCGGTAGCCGAGGAAGGTGAAGTGGTGGTCGGACAGCCAGCGCAGCAGCCGGGCGCCCTCGGCGACCTCCTGGTCGGACAGCGGCGGCGGGTCGGCCTCCAGATGGGCGGCCAGCGCCGTTGCCGTGGCGACCATCTTGTCGGTGTCCTCGAACACCTCACGCACGTCGTGCAGCACGGCGACCAGCCGCGACTCCAGCTCGCGAGCGCGGGCCGGGTCGGTGATCAGGTCGACCTCGATGCTCATCCACGACTCGACGTTGCCGTCCGCAGGCGGGTTCTCCGGGTCGGCCGTCGGCAGCACCTCGCGCAGCTCACCGCTGATCGTCCTGCGCACCACGACGATCGGGTGCACGACGCGCTGCACGCCGATACCACTCCTGGCCAGCTCCGACACGACGGAGTCGACCAGGTAGGGCATGTCGTCGGTGACCACCTGGACGACCGTCGTCGAGCAGTCCCAGCCGTCCTCGCCGAGCGTCGGGTTGATCACCCGGACGGCGGGCCGGCCTGCGATTCGGTGTCGTGCGAGGAGGAAGTTGGAACGCACCGCACCCACCAGCTCCGCGGGGTCGTCCTCGATGACTTCCTCTGGCGGTAGGTAGCGGTAGTAGAGGCGAACCAGATCCGCGTACTCGGGATCGAGCTGTGCTGCCCGATCGACCATGTCGTCACGGATCTGCTCGGGGGTCATCGACTTCGGATCTGTCGTCTTCGCTTCAGGTGTCGCGGCGGCCATGCTGGGGTTTGTCGTTCCTACTCTGGAGGCTGATCCAGTCGAGGTCATCTTCTGACAGCTCCATCTTTTGGTGACACATCGTTGTGCCCGGTCGAGACCCACCCTAGTTCTCCCACCGGATGGCGGTCGGCAAGCGGCACCGACCGCGGCACTGAGCCGTGGTACTTGATCGAAGCCGTGATCGAGCAAGAAACGGCGTGCTCAGGCCGGGTGCGTGACGGGACCGGGGTGCGGGGTTCAGCTACGTTCGTCGGGGTCCCAGCGGGTGGTGAGCCACCGGGAGTCGCCGCGCTGCGTGTCGCCGCCATGGCGGGCCGGCCCTGGGTAGCCCAGCTCGTCACCAACCGCCGGGTCGAGCCCGACCGGCCCCGCCAGCGGCCCGGGTAAGCTCGTCGGCCCTGGTAACGAGGTGGACTGGTCCGGGCCGAGCGGATTCTGCCTGCCGTCGTTGGAGTCCTGCGCGTCCTGGTAGGCCATCATGGCCTCGGTCAGCAGATCGGCCAGTTGCACCGATCTGCGGCGCTTGCCACCGGTGCGCAGGGACGGGTTGTCCTGTTGCGCTGCCGGCTCGGCCGGTGGCGGCACGTGGATCGGTTGGCTCTGGATCGGCGAGTGCTGCGCGGGAAGCTGCGGGGTGGGTGCCGGCTGGACCGGTGCCGGTGGGGTCGGCAGTCGGCTGCGCAGCGGGGCCCAGTCGCCGAACGGGTCGGTGGCCATGGGCTCGCCGAGCGCCGGTCTCCGGTGTTCCGCCGCCGGTTCGGGTTCTGCTTCTGCCTGGGGCAGTGGTTCCAGGTGGCCGAAGTCGTCGAACGAGACGATGCGCGGAGCGGGTTCCTGCTCGGCGGCCGGTTCCTGGTCCTGGTCGGGCTCCTGGTCCTCCTTGGCGCGGCGGCGCCCGCCACGGGTGGCCGAGCCGCTGGTGATGCCGAGGTTGGAGAGCACGGAGGAGCCGGCCTCGGCGTCCACCGAGTGCCGAGGCCGGGACGGCTCGTCGGGGTCGCCCATCGGGTCGGCGAACGGTGAGTCGGCGAACGGCGAGCGGTAGGGATCGTCGGCCGGTGGTGGCGTCTGGCCGGTCGGCGCGGGGCCGGGCTCGGTAGGCCAGGACGTCGACGGCTCGGCCCCCGGCGTGGCGCCGGCTGCCGAGATGTCGGCCGCCGAGATCCGAACGCTGGGATCGGACGACATCGGGACCTGGCCGGACCGCGCCGACTGCTGGAAGACAGGCGAGTCGGAGACGGGGTGCGCGGGCTCCAGCGGCGGCAGGATCGGCAGCGCGGGCAGGATCGGCGGTGGGGCTGAGCTGTAGGGGCGTGCGCCCTGCTCGACAGGTGCGGTTGGCGAGTTCTGTGCGGCGGGAGCAGCCGGCACGGCATGCGAACCGGTCATGGACGGCGAACCCGGCGAGACATAGGAGCCCGGCGCCGTTGGCGAACCCGACACAGCGTGCGAGCCGGTCGTGGACGGCGAGTTCGGGACAGCGTGTGAGCCGGTCGTCGACGGGGAGGCATAGGCGGCCGGACGCGCCACAGCGTGCGAACCGGTCGTGGCCGGCGACTGCCGGGCGGATTCGGCAGGCGCTCCGGGCACGGGCAGACCGACCAGCCGGGGATCGGACCGCCCGGCCGAGTGCGCGGCGCCTGGCTGGCCAAGGGTCGGCCTGGCGATCCTTGGGTGAGTGGCCTCGGACCGGTCAGTGCCGGGCTGGGCGGGGGTTTCGGCAGGGCTGGTCGGGAGTTGGCCTGCCGAGCGTTCAACAAAGGGCCGCGGCCGGTCGGAGCCGATACCCAGAGGCATCAGCGGCACGGTCGGCAGTTCGAACACACTGGCCGTCGTCGGCCCGGAGGCCTGGGCCTGAGCCGCGCCAGCACCTGTCGTCGCAGCCCCTGCCGTCGCGAACACCGGTTTGGCCGCTCGCCGACCGGATTGCTGGGCAACCGCGACTCGCACGTTCACCGCGATGCCCGGCGTGAGCGACGCCCAGTCCACATCGGCGATCGCACCGCGGAAGCGCTCGACCCAGCGTTCTGTCTGGCCGGTCTGGGTGGTGGGCAACAGAACCGCGAACTCGGCACCGCCGACCCTCGCCACCTGCGCCTCGTTCGGCGCCGCGTCACGTACTCGGTCCAGGACCTGGCTGAGCACCTGCTCACCGATCGGGCCGGCACTCGCGGCAGCACCGACGCCGGTGGCGGTCAGGTCCACGAGCACCATCGTCACGTCGGTGTTCGGCGCGGCAGGCGTGACGGTGGCCGAGATCGGTCGGCGCATGCCGAACCGCCCCAGCAGCGCTGCCGCGTGTTCCCGGCCGGGCTCGCCCTCGCGGCCCTCGGCGGCGCGTCGACCACCGGAAGCTCCAGCACCACCGAGCAACTGCACGAACTCCTCTGGACTCGTCGTCTCACCGAACGCGCCGACCAGCTTCGTCCGCGCCGCGTACACCGCCCGTGCCCTGCGCAGCCGCACGCCCTGCGCTGTGCGCAGGCAATCCAGCGCATCGGCCAGTTGCCCAACCCGCTCGTGCGCGTCGGACAACGTCGTCAACGCCTCGGCGCGCAGGGAACTGAGCCGGTGGCGCTCGGCCAACTCGGCCGCGTCGCGCAGCAGCGCCAAGGCAGGCGCGGGTGCACCGGCGGCAAGGTGCTTGCGTACCGCCATCGCCAACCCGAGCCAGCCGATCGCCGTCGCGGCGGGCGCCCGGACCGGCCTGGCCAGCTCGGTTCCCGCGATGGTCGCGGCCTCGTCCATCCGCCCGAGGTCGAGCAGGCCGTGCACCAGCCGCAGCGCGACCCGGGCACCCACCTCGCCGTTGTCGGCGGACGGCCGGTTCAGGCTGCCCAGCAGGTCGGCGCCTTCCTGGGCGGCATCCACCGCTGCCCTGGCGTCACCGCGCCTGCGCTGCTCGCCGGACGCCACCGACCGCAGCAGCGCGCGCAGCACCACCCGGCTGTCCGAGTCGATGTCCCGGTCCTCGGCGTACAGGCGATCGGCCTCACCCAACGCCTCGTCCAGCACGGCGGCGTCGGCCAGCTGCGCGAGGCAGCCGACCATCTGCACCAGTGCGTCAGCCCGCACCGACGGCCGGACGGCATCCGACGTCAGCACCGGCCGCAGCACCGCCGCACCGACCAGCGGCACACCGGCCGTGCGCGCACAGCCGGCCAGTTCGACGCGCAGCATCGCCATCGTCGCGGTGTCCGACTGCCGCTCGGCGAGCCGAACGGCGGCGATACCGCGCTCGACGACACTCAGCTGCTGGCCCACCCGGCAGGAGGCGACGACGACCGTCGCCTCGGCCCTCAACCGGTCCGGATCGTCGCCGGCCAACTTCGCCACCGCACCGGCCCGCTCGGCGAACAGCAGTGCCACTTCTGGCGCTCGCCACCGCAGCGACCAGGCGGGGCCCAGCATGTCGCCCGCCGCGGCGGTGTCCGTCCGCGCCTCGTCCCTCGACGCCACGCGATCCCCGCTCAGCCCCGTGTCAGCTTGCGATACGTGACGCGGTGCGGGCGGGCCGCTTCCAACCCGAGACGCTCGATCTTGTTGCGCTCGTAGCCTTCGAAGTTGCCCTCGAACCAGTACCAGGCAGCCGGACTGTCCTGCGTGCCCTCCCAGGCCAGGATGTGCGTCACCACGCGGTCCAGGAACCACCGGTCGTGGGAGATGACCACAGCGCAGCCGGGGAACTGTTCGAGCGCGTTCTCCAGTGAGCCGAGGGTTTCCACGTCCAGGTCGTTGGTCGGCTCGTCCAGCAGCACCAGGTTGCCGCCCTGCTTGAGGGTCAGCGCCAGGTTCAGCCGGTTGCGCTCGCCACCGGACAGCACACCGGCCGGCTTCTGCTGGTCCGGCCCCTTGAAGCCGAACGCGCTGACGTACGCCCGGGACGGCATCTCCACGTTGCCGACCTTGATGTGATCCAGCCCGTCAGATACCACCTCCCAGACGTTCTTCTTGGGGTCGATTCCGGCCCGGTTCTGATCGACGTAGGACAGCTTCACGGTCTCGCCGACCTTCACCGTGCCGGCATCCGGCTCTTCCAGACCCACGATGGTCTTGAAGAGCGTGGTCTTGCCGACACCGTTCGGGCCGATGACACCGACGATCCCGTTGCGCGGCAGGCTGAACGACAGGTTGTCGATCAGCACGCGCTCGCCGAAACCCTTACGCAGCTTCTGCGCCTCGACCACGACGCTGCCCAGGCGGGGGCCCGACGGGATCTGGATCTCCTCGAAGTCGAGCTTGCGGGTGCGCTCGGCCTCGTTGGCCATCTCCTCGTAGCGCTCCAGCCGCGACTTGGACTTGGCCTGCCTGGCCTTGGGGCTGGACCGCACCCAGGCCAGTTCGTCCTTCAGCCGCTTCTGCAGCTTCTGGTCCTTCTTGCCCTGGACCGCCAGCCGTTCGCCCTTCTTCTCCAGGTACGTGGAGTAGTTGCCCTCGTAGGGGTAGGCGCGACCGCGGTCGAGTTCGAGGATCCACTCTGCGACGTTGTCCAGGAAGTACCGGTCGTGGGTGACCGCGAGGACGGCACCCGCGTAGCTGGACAGGAACTGTTCCAGCCACTGCACGCTCTCCGCGTCCAGGTGGTTGGTCGGTTCGTCCAGCAGCAGCAGGTCGGGCTTGCTGAGCAACAGCTTGCACAGCGCGACCCTGCGCCGCTCGCCACCGGAGAGCGTCGCGACCTGGGCATCCGGCGGCGGGCACCGGAGTGCGTCCATCGCCTGTTCCAGTTGCGAATCGAGGTCCCAAGCGTCCGCGTGTTCCAACTCCTCCTGGAGTTGACCCATTTCCTCCATCAACTCATCGGAGTAGTCGACGGCCAGTTTCTCGGCGACCTCGTTGTAGCGATTGAGCTTCAGCTTGATCTCGCCGACGCCCTCCTCGACGTTGCCGAGAACGGTTTTGTCCTCGTTGAGCTCGGGCTCCTGTTGGAGGATGCCGACCGAGTATCCCGGCGAAATGAACGCCTCGCCGTTGTTGGGCTGGTCGAGGCCTGCCATGATCTTGAGCACGCTCGACTTGCCGGCCCCGTTCGGGCCGACGACACCGATCTTGGCACCGGGGTAGAACTGGATCGTGACGTCATCCAGGATGACCTTGTCCCCGTGCGCCTTGCGCACCTTCTTCATGGTGTAGATGAACTCGGCCATGGTCGCGATCGTAGTTGCGCGACCGGGTGCCCCTCACCTCGGTTACCTCGAATCGCTTCTGAACAGCTGCTTTCCCCCTTCCGCGTTGAGATGGCTGAGACGCCTGTGAGTGACCGGTCGACTACATGCCCAGCTCAGCCCCCTCGTGCCGGGACGGGTTCCGGCGTCTGGTCCCGCCGCCGATGCATGCCGCCACGTCGACGACCAGCCGGTTCGGCGATCCCGGCCGCGAACGCCTCGACGGGGGTGAGAGCGCCCGGCGCACTGTCGTCGGTCGGGTCTGCGGCGCCGTTGTCGGTGCTCGGCTCGTGCGGTGCGGGAAGAGGTGCCGCCTCCAGCACGGCGGCCCGAGTCGATTGGTCCTCGCCTTCCGCTCTGCGGTCGACCTTGTGCACGAGGGCCGTCGCCCTGCGCAGCGCCGGACCGACCGCCCTGGCCTCCATCGCCGTCTGGACCCGCCGCTGGCCCTGCTCGTCCGAGTAGCTGTCGTCCACCCATTCACCGACCGCGAGCACTTCCATCCCCTTCCGCAGGCTGTTGCTGACGTTCTCGGCCATCGGGCCGAAACACACCACGCGGTGGAACACGGGCGGCCGCTGCTCGTACGCCTCGCCGACGCGCCGCCACACGTTCACCGCGACCGTGAACCTGGCCACCGGCCGGCCACCCCTGCGGGCCTGCCGCAGGATCGGGTCCTGACACAGATGACCGACCACAACGTTGTCCATCGCCGCATCCCTCCGTATCGACGCGCACGGCTGTGCGCTGTCTGGCAATCTGCTGGGCCTTTCCTGGCAGCGCCGGCACCGGAAGCCCTGCTCATCCCGGCACCGACGAGATCCAGGTTGACCCAGGTCAGCCGCCTTGTCCTACGACGACCGCGAACCTGTGGACAACCGACCCCGATGTGCACAACTAGGCCCTCAATCGCCCAATCGGCACGAAACAGTCAGTCCCTTGTGGTAGGGCGCGGGCGGCCTGCTCGGTGGACGGGTGAGGATGGTGGGGTGCGAGTCTTGGTTGTCGACGACGAACCCGCGGTCCGTGAGTCCATCGGCCGCAGCCTGCGGGTCGAGGGCTACCAGGTGGAGACGGCGTGCGACGGCCAGTCGGCGCTGGATGCCGTGCGCAGCCGACGGCCGGACGTCGTCGTGCTGGACGTGATGATGCCCGGGATCGACGGGCTGGAAGCGTGCCGCAGGCTGCGGATCATCGGCGACCGGGTGCCCGT